>SVTW01000074.1 GCA_015063585.1 Oscillospiraceae bacterium | reverse complement strand
AAAACTACAACAGACCCTTCCGTGCCACGGGGTATGTGCGCATCGTTCTTTTGGACGGTACCGTTGTAGAATACCTCGGAGGGGATCACGAGGCAAGCGTAGCGGAAACGGCATCCAAGGTCATCAATGCGGACAATCAAGGCGGTTACGTGATTCCCGATGAATATCTTTCGATTTTAAAGCAATTTACCCAACCCATTGATAAAGAGATAAATATTGTAAATTTGCGAACCAATAAGACCGCCGATCCTATGGGGATCGACGACGTGTCTCCCATGCTTTCTTGGGAGCTGAGCTCCACCGACCGTGGCGTTTTTCAAACGGCGTACCGCGTGGTGGTTGCTTCGAGCCTTGAGAGGCTGAATGGCGGCGAATACGATGTGTGGGATTCGGGCAGGGTAGAGTCCTCGGCGGTGATGACCAAGTACGCAGGCGACGCTCTCACCACCTCCTCGCGGTACTATTGGACGGTGTTCGTGTGGGATCAGGACGGTGTGCTTTGCCTCCCCACCTCGTACGCAAGCTTTGAGATGGGGCTTTTGGACGAGAGCGATTGGGAGGGCACCGAGTGGATCAGCATCGACCCCGCGGACAAGAGCCTTGGTGCGATGGGGCGACTGACGTCGTATAGCATCGAGTTTGACACCACCGTTGTCGCCAAGAATATGGGGGTCGCCTTCGGTGGCGTGGATGCAAACAACTACTATATGTGGTTGATCAATGCCGAGAAGGGGCAACTGATCCCGCACGTCCGTATCAATAGCAAGTGGACGTATAATACCTCTGCTGTTCCCGCGGTGACGATGGACCCCGCAACGATCCTTGGCGAGGGCAAGACCTCCTTCAAAAACGAGGCGCTTCACGTCAAAATTCAGGTCGACAACGGCACCATCACCACGTATATCAACGGCATACAGGTGCAGCAGCTGAAAAACTCGACTTATCCGATGCTGGGCAGATTCGGCTTCCGTGCGGGAACGGCGGAGCAGTTCTATGCCGACAACTTCACTGTTGCGGACGCATCGGGAACGGTGCTTTACAAGGAGGAGTTTTCCAACCTGTTTGATGATGGTCTGCCTGGCACTCTCAAGGAAAATCAACTCTTCCTTAAGGGGATTTCGAGCAGCAACAATCCCATATTCTTTGATACCGATCTATATGATGCCGAAACGATCGGCACTTTGACCGAGTATACCATCGAGATGGATGCCAAGATCGTGGATCGCAATCTGGGCATCATATTTGGCGGGGTGGACGCGAAGAACTGCTATATGTGGTCCTTTATGACATCCTCCACAAAGTCGGGCACCAATCTCAATCTTTTGAATGCGCACGTTCGAACGAACGGAAGCTGGAAGCAAAACAAGTTCTCGTCCGATTTTAATTACACGGGCACTATGAAGGGGAAGACGGTTCACGTGAAGATCGAGGTCGCGAACGGCGTGATCAAGACCTACGTGGGCGATGTGTTGGTCAACACCTTTGAGAACACGCAATATACCACGCTCGGCCGATTTGGCTTCCGCGCTACTTACACGTCCGCGGAGGGAGCCGAGGAAGCATACGTTGACAATTTTGTCATCAAAAAGGGCGTAGGAGCAAATGCTACCGTTGTGTTTGAGGAAAGCTTTGATCTGGAACAATTCGAACCCAATCACTACGCAACCGTTACCAACGACGATCGGTTATTCATAGAAACAGCTCCCAATACCGGTACTCCCTTCTTCTTCAGCGACCGTGCGAATGAAGCGGGCAACGCCTATTATCTCGAGGATTACCAAATCGAGTTTGACACAATAATTACCAATGATGCGATGTGTGTGACCTTCGGCGGAAGCGATTTAAATCATTGCTATATGTGGGATCTCTACAGCCTGAAGGGAACTTTGGTTACACATTACAAAAACGGTAGTGGGTGGAAAGTTATTAGCACCACCACGATTCCTGCCGAGGCACTTGGCGGTACTCTCGGAATGGAAGACAAGGATCTCCACGTGCAGATCAAAAAGAGCGGTGACGAGATCTCCACGTATATCAACGGTGTTTTGATCAACACGGTCACCCATACGCTTTATCCGACGCTTGGAAAGGTCGGATTCCGCGCCTCACATACCGGCAGTACCGGACACGAGACATCCTATATTGACAATTTTGTTATCAAGAACCACGCGGGCGTTCCCTTCTATACCCAGGACTTTGAAACGCTTGAGCTTTCCGAGATCTTCGTGTCTCCTGTGGATTGCGAGATCGTTACCGAGACCGATGGGAACGGGAATCCTAACAAAAAGCTCTATCTTGGTAACCTTGTCACGGGCGAACAGAGATTCTTCTTTGATCATACCAAGATCGGTATTTCCTTCAGCTCCGAGACCGCACCGATGCTTCGCAAGGAATTTGCGGTGAGTGCGGAGAAGGAGATCGCCTCCGCACGCCTTTATGCAACGGCAACGGGTGTGTACGAGATGTATATCAACGGGGAAAAGGTTGGCGACGACTATCTTAACCCCGGCAGCACAGATTTTACGAAGCGTGCGATGTATCAGACCTTTGATGTGACCTCGATGCTGATGGGCGGAAGCAACGCCATCGCCGGCACGGTGGGAACGGGCTGGTTCAATGGCACTCGTTGGGGCTTTGGCGGGATCAACGCGCTGTATGCAAGGCTTGTCATCCGCTACACCGACGGCAGCGAGGACGTCATCTCCACGGACAACTCCTGGAAGTGCTACGGTAACGGTCCTATCCGTATGAACGACCTGATCGACGGTGAGGACTACGACGCGCGCTATGAGTTGGACGGTTGGAAGACGGATACGTTTGACGACAGCGACTGGGGATCTGCCAAGGTCTACGCGCAGAGTGCCTTGAACGTTGGATCCGTATCGGCACAGATCGGCTCCACCATCAAGCTGGTGGAGGAGCGTTCTCCCATCGCGGTCACCGAGCCTCTTACGGGTGTCTACGTATACGATTTCGGTCAGAACTTCTCCGGTATCGTCCGCATTAAGGCAATTGCGCCGAGCGGCACGGTGATGACGCTGCGCTTTGCCGAAATGCTCAACCACGCCGATGCAGGTGTTGACGGCTGTGACGGTCCTGCGGGCACCATCTACACCAAGAGCCTGAGAACGGCGAGAGCCGCCGACGTTTATACCTTCCGCGGAGACGAGGGCGGGGAGACCTACTGTCCCATCTTTACCTATCACGGCTTCCGCTATTTGGAGATCACGGGCATCGACAAGGATGCGATCATTGAGGTCACGGCGTTGGTGCTTTCCAGCGCGACGGGAGAGCACGGCACACTTGAGACCTCCAATGAGCTGGTGGATCAGTTCTATTCCAATCTCAAATGGGGACTGCTTTCCAACTGCTTCTCGATTCCCACCGATTGCAACCAGCGCAACGAGCGCCACGGCTGGACGGCGGAGGCACAGCTGATCAGCCGCTCCGCAACCTATATCTTCGATCACTACGAGTTTATGCGCAAATATATGCAGGACATCAGAGACACGCAGCATGAGGACGGAAACGTTTGGGAGATCGCACCGAGCCGTTCCGGCTACTTCAATGAAACGCCTGCCATAAACGGTTGGGCAGACGCTGCCGTGGTGATCCCGTGGCAGATGTATCAGCAATACGGTGACGTTACCATTCTCGAAGAAAACTGGGATTGTATCAAGCGCTACGTGCAATACTTGTACAACACCAGCAACGACTTTATTCGCGAATCGCTTAGATACGGAGATTGGCTCAATATGGGTGAGGAAACTCCCCTGGATTATTTCGGCACGGCATGGACCTATTACTCCTGCACCTTGGCGGCAAGGATCGCTGCCATTGTAGGAACACCCGAGGACGTTGCTCTCTTTACCGATTGGGCAGAGGGCTATAAGAGTGCATGGACCGCGCGGTTTATTGATGATATGGGGCATATCAACGTCAAAACGCAAACCGCTTATGCAATGGCTTTGGAGTTCGGTCTGGTGGAGGGTGAGCTTGCCAAAAACGCGGCGGATGATCTGGCTGCCAACGTTGCGGCAAACGGATATCGATTGACTACGGGTACCAGCGGAACCTCGGTTCTCAATCCCGCACTCTCTCACAACGGTTATTCCGACGTGGCTTACAAGCTCTTGGAGCAAACGGAGTGCCCCTCCTGGCTCCATATGGTCACGCAGGGGGCAACCACCCTCTGGGAGCGTTGGAACAGCTTTACGGAGGCGGACGGCTTCGGCAACTCAGGAATGAATTCCTTCAATCACCCCGTGATGGGTAGCGTGGCGGAGTGGATCTATCGTTCTATGCTTGGCATTGAGCGCGACGAGGAAGCCCCCGGCTACAAGCACTTCTTCCTGCAGCCCGAGATCGGCGGCAGCTTCACCTACGCACGCGGCAGCTTTGATACGAGCTATGGAACCATCGCCGGCGGCTGGGAGATCTCCGAGGATGGGCTTCTGACTTACACCTGCACCGTTCCCGCCAACACGACCGCCACGCTCCGTCTCCCCGCACCTGCGTCGGGCGACGTTTGCGAGGGCGACGGCCTTGCAAAGAACGCATACGGCGTGACGTACGTGGGAATTGAGGGTGAGAGCGTGGTGTACGAGCTGGAAAGCGGAAGCTACTCGTTCACGTTGCAGATCAAGTAATGAAAGGGGAAAATTCGATGAAGCTTTACGAAATTCCTACGGTTGCCGTTTTGCTCTTGTCGGAAGATGATATTTTAACTTCCTCCGATAATTTCGGGGATGATATCTTCCTTAACTGATAGAAACGATTTAAGCAACAAAACAAAAAAGCATCCACGCCGTGGCTTTTATCGCGGCGTGGATGCTTTTGGAGATATGAGAAAATGTTTGTGCAAAAGGTTATCAAGGTAGCGAAAATCAATTTGGGGAGGAATACTCCAATTTCTGTTTTGCTAAATATGAACTGCCCCGTTTTTGTTGTATGAGATTGAAAAGCAGTAGGCTTTATGGTATAATGATATATAGAGTTGAAGGGGCGGCAAGGGGGATGGCTCATTATAAAGTAATCTCTTTTTTAAGAAGCTGATTCCATCCCTTTGATGCTTTTTTCCATATGTGATAGGTCATAGAATCCGCATGTATGCGCAATTTCGGTTTTGGACATTGTGGAATTTTCCAATAATTCCATCGCCCTTTTTGCGCGGTATTTTGTCAGATACTGAATGGGCGAGCAAGCGCAAAATTCTTGAAAGCTTCGAAGAAACGTGGAGCGAGAAAGGTAAACGCGATCGGCGAGCCCGTCGATGGTGATTTTTCCGGAAAAGTGCTGGTGTATATATTCAAGTGTGTCTAAAATTTGCTGTTTGTATTTTGTTGGTGTGACCTTTTTTTCTCCATAGTTCTGTTTGTAAAGCAGATACGAGAGGTGATAAAGAATTTTCCAAGTGGTATGATGGTGGAGTGATGAAAGGGCTTCTTGGTCAAACGCTCCGTTTCTCTCAATAAACTTAAAGTCGGCTTTTATTTCGGATAGTTCTGCGGGATTTAAGTGCAAAAACATAGATTCTGAACAATTCTGGCGCAGAAACGGCTCAATTTCCATAAGCTGTAAAAACCCGGGCATGGTCACCGCCTCGTCATGCTTGCTCCTTACAAAATCCTTTTTTATGAGGATATGGTAAACCTCCAAATGCTCGGTGTTGTAATACGCATGGCACGTCATGGGTGGGATGACGAACACGTCTCCGATCTTTGCCTCAAATACGGATGATTGAATTTGATGTAGCCCGTGACCGCCCATAACGAAATTCATCTCGTAAAAATCGTGAGTGTGTGGCTCGATCGAGTATTCGGTATAGGTAAAGGCGCGTACAAAGCTGTTACGCCTTCTGAAATTTGAGGCCTCGTCGCAATGAAATTTGATATCCATATTCTTCTCCATATATTGAAACGATATTACATAATTATGAGCCATTATTGCTATTATTATATCATACATTGCGGTATAATGCAAGTGTAATTTTATATTTCGGAGGCAAAAATGAAGCGAATTGAAAAATTACGTCAAATAGCTCTTTGCCATTTACATATCAATGATGAATTTTTTTATCGGTTCTATAAACGGTACAGCGAGAATGAAAGCCTCGTTGATTACTTGAGATATGCCGACGCGTTTTTTTACGCTTTTTCCAATTTGACTCCCAATATATCGGATGGCGAGTTGATCGTGGGAGAAATCAAAAACGGTCTCACTGTGCAGGAAAAGGAGGAGTGGGAGAATACCTATCGGGAGATTGCACAAGAAAGATGCAGGCTGTCAGGCGGCGGACAAGATTCTCATATGGCGATAGATTACGAGCTCTTGCTGTCTTGCGGATTAAAAGGGGTGATTGCGCGCATTGAGAAATACGAAAAGACTTGCCCGCCCGAGCAATCGGATTTTTATTCTGCCGCTAAAACCTGTTTGTTGGCTGTCATACGGCACTCGGAAAACTATTCGGCGCTTGCCGCGCACTTGGCAAAAGAGGAATGCAATGATCAGAGAAAAAAAGAGCTTTTGCAGATTTCGGAAATTTGTAAAAAAGTACCTGCCGAGCCGGCAAAGAGCTTTTATGAGGCGGTGCAGTCGGTTCATTTTGTGACCTATTGCCTTTCTCTGAATCCGTTTCGGTATGGACACCAGCAATTTCAGCTTGGTCATCCGGATCGGTATCTTTATCCCTATTACAAAAACGATATTGAAAAAGGGATCATCACTAAGGAAGCGGCCCAGCTGTTGCTTGACTGCCTCGGCATTCAGATCAATATGCGCGTGCCATCCGGACTTTCCAGCGGTTATATGGTCGGCGGCAAGGACGAAGATGGCGAGATCGTCGCGAATGAGCTGACCGAAATGCTGATGCAGGTCGTGGACGACGTCAAATTGGTTTATCCCTCGGTCGGTCTGTGCCATACAAAGGATATGCCCGATTCTTTTTTGCAAAAGGCCTGCGAAATCCTCTCCCACGGAAGATCTCATCCTGCCATATTTAACGATGACGTGATCACAAAAGGTCTTATCGAATACGGAGTTCCCGAAAACGAAGCGCATAACTATATTCACAGTACTTGCGTTGAGATCACTCCCGTTGCATCGTCAAACGTTTGGGTAGCGAGTCCTTATACGAATATGGCTCAGCTGTTGCTTGATACGATGACGAGGGAATACGATAGCTTTGAGGAGCATATCTCGGCCCTGCTGAAAGATCTTGGCGATAGCATTAAAAACAAATTTTGGGAACAGAACAGCTTGAGACAGTATCGTGCCGAACACTCAATGAATCCACTCCTTTCCTGCTTCGTCAACGACTGTATTGCTCGCGGCATGGATATCGAGAAGGGGGGCGCGAGATATCATTGGATCATGCCAAGCTTTGTTGGAATGGCGAATCTTGTGGATTCGATCTACGTGCTCAAAAAGATCGTTTATGAGAACAAGGAATATACGGTTCGTGAGCTGAAAGTGATATTGGATCGGAATTTTGACGGAAACGAAGAGCTGCGTCAAAGATTGCTCAAGGATCTGCCGAAATACGGAAACGATATCGATGACGTCGATCAATATTTCGGTATGCTAACAAGCCATATCGTAGCCGAATGCAAAAAATATACGGGAGAATTCGCAGAGGAAAAGCTGATACCAAGTGTATTTTGTTGGGTTATGCACGAACGCTTTGGGAGGGAAACGGGAGCAACACCCGACGGCAGGCTTTCGGGCTTCCCGCTCGGAGACGGCTCCGGACCATGCCAAGGCAGAGAAATGAATGGGCCGACCGCATCGATCCTCTCTTCCACAAAATGGGCACATCACGAGCTGATCGGCGGAGTTGCGGTGAATATGAAATTTTCAAAAAGCGCCCTGGGGAAGGATTCGCTAAACATTATGCAAGGTCTGATCAAAGCATATATGCTGCGTGGAGGATTTGAGCTTCAGATCAACGTAACGGATAAGGAATTGTTGGAGAAGGCTGGACGAAATCCCGAAGAATACCGCGATCTTGTAGTAAGGATCGGTGGGTACAGCGATTATTTTACAAGGCTGTCGCCTGAAATGCAACAAGAGGTCATTTTACGAACGGAGCATCATATATGAAAACGGGAACGATACTGAATATTCAGCGTTTTTGTACCGATGACGGCCCAGGCATCAGAACAACAGTGTTTTTGAAGGGGTGTCCTCTTCGTTGTATTTGGTGTCACAATCCGGAATCTCAATCAAAATTGCCTGAATTGATGTTCGACGTGAAAAAATGTATTGCGTGTGCACGGTGTGGTGCCGTATGTAATCAAAACGCCCACCGTTTCGGAGAGGAACACCTTTTTGAGAGATCCCTGTGCATCGATTGCGGTGCTTGTGCAGAGATATGTCAAACCAAGGCGTTGGCGTTATACGGAAAAAGCATCACCGTAGATGAAGCTTATGCCGAGGTTGCAAGGGACGAGGTGTTTTACAAGACTTCGGGCGGCGGTGTCACCGTCTCCGGCGGCGAGCCGCTTTTTCAGCCGGACTTTACTTCGGGGTTGCTTAAAAAATGTCGCGAGAACGGAATTCACACCGCGATTGAAACAAGCGGTTTTGCTGACGAAAAATCATTGCTTACGGTGATTGAGTATTGCGATCTCATACTGTTCGATATCAAGGAAACGGACGAGGAAAGGCATAAGCAGTATACCGGTGTATCTGCGGTGCCTATCCTGCGGAATTTAAAGATTGTCAACGAAAAGAGAATTCCGTTTATCATTCGTGCACCGATGATTCCCACTCTAAATGATAGAGCATCTCATTTTAAGGTATTAAAGAAGATCCGAGAATCAATGGAATCGTGTCAAGGAATTCAGGTGATGCCGTATCATAAAATCGGATCATATAAATACGAATTGCTGAGCAAAAAATATATTTGCAATGATATTTCCGAACCGACCAAAGAAATGCTTGAGGATTGGGGCGAATTGATCTGAGTGGCAACGAAAATTTCATAACAATAAAAAACGGGGGTTATCTTGGGCGACCTACTGTAAAGCAGGTTTATATCAAAGCAGAAAAGGGACGAGATTTTCTCGCCCCTTTTTCACACGATCTTGCTTGCAAGGTATAGTGTGTTATACGATATTTTGTTTTCGGAAGGAATATAAGTGATGTTTTTGCTTACG
>SVTW01000006.1 GCA_015063585.1 Oscillospiraceae bacterium | reverse complement strand
AAAAGCATTATTTCCAATTTTTATAATTGTTTCAGGAAGCTGGATTGAAGAAGCGCAACTAGCATAAAATCCAGAATTATCGATTATACTTACAACAGTTCCTTTAGGCGAAATCGCGGGAACACGAATTTCTCCGGTATATGCAGTGTCTTTCAATCTTACCGTACATTCAAATCCATCATCGATAAAATTCAATACGTCTATTGTGGCATTGGCATTCCACTCGTGTTGGTACGATTCTTGCTTGCTTGCATTACAAGAAAGACAAGAAGCGCTTCTTTTTCCATTTACTGTCAGAGTTGCTTCGGAAATAATTTTCCAATCACCATATTTATGTTCGCTTTTTTTCACAATGGAATCGGAATAACTGTACCCGCATATTTCACAAGTATGAAGAGTGTATCCGTTTTTGGTACAACTGGGCTGTATAATCGTATCTGTCAACACATGATTGCAATTTTCAACGCTTTCCTCCGACTGCCCCGTCACTGCGTTTTCATTACTCTGAGCCAAATCGGTACTATTATCCGTTGAACAAGAACCTAAGATCAAAAGCAAAAAAAACAAACCAATGATCAATTGAAATTTCTTCATAACATCCTCCATGATAAACCATTGCATACATATTGTATCATATTATGCAACCAAAGTCAAGTGTCCACCGAATAAAAATGAATTGCTAATCCTTCACCGAGGGTACGTTACCATCAGGTTCTAGTGGGGGCAACTTCGTGAAGGTTCAAGTCCTTTTACCAGCACCAAAAAGAGACGGTCAAGCAAGCGCTTGACCGTCTCTTTTTGGTGCTGATAATCGCTCACGGTTCTTCACGCGCGGTTTGCTCGCAAGCCGCCCGGAACGCCGCGCAGGAGAGAGTAGGGAGACGGAGACAGAACCCACGGCGTTTGTGAAGCGTTTAAGTCCTTTTATTCGCACCCCCTTTTCTCTTTTGCTTTTTCTTGGCAGACACGTAACAACGGTTTATTAGATTATGTTATGTGCCTGCCTTTGTTTTTTCTTATCCTTCTAAGAGACAAGGTCCCATACGCCTTTCTTCCATTTTGGATTGGTGCCAAGCGTATTTCTTATCTTTTTTTGACAGAATTACTTATAAAGCGGTCCGTAAGTTTGACAAGCTCTATAATCCGCGCCTTCCTTATCCATACCAAAAGAGTTCCATGCGGCGGGACGGAAGATCTTTTCCTCGGGTACGTTGTGCATACATACGGGTATGCGAAGTACAGAACAAAGTGTTATCAGATCAGCACCAATGTGACCGTAGGAGATCGCTCCGTGGTTCGCTCCCCAGTTTGCCATTACTTCATATGCGGTCTTGAAGGGGCTGCCCTCCTTGCCGTCACAGCGAGGTGCAAACCAAGTGCAGGGCCATGTGTAGTCCGTTCTCTTCCAAAGAGCATCGGAAACTGTATCGGGGAGGCGTACTGTCCAACCCTCTGCAATTTGCAGAACAGGACCGAGTCCCTTGACAAGATTGAGACGTATCATAGTTACGGGCATCTCTGCCTTTGTCTCAAAGCGTGATGAATATCCGCCGCCACGGAAATAGCCATTGTCGGCTGCGTTCCATGTGGTATTTGCCATGATAGCATCCATATCCTTCTCGGTTATATCGTACCAAGGCTTCATAACGGGGTTGCCGTTTTCGTCTTTTGCTTCGCCGTTCGCATCAAGGCAGCAAGCTCCTGAGTTTATAAGGTGGATAATACCGTCGGATGCCTTTGCATTGCCCTCTATGTCGTAACCCGTTACTCGCTTTACTGCGTCGCCCGACCAATACGTACGAACGTCTGCAAACATCTGCGCGCGGTTGGTAAGGAGCTTCATAAAGAGCATGCCGATTCCGTTAAGGACATCATTTTCGGTTGCAAGTATGTAGGGTTCTCTTGCTCCGTTCCAGTCAAAAGAGGTGTTGAGAATTGCTTCGGCAAAATCTCCGTTGGGATAGAAGTCTGTCCATTGTCTCTGTCCTTGGAAGCCTGCGGCGATTGCGTTATGTCCCACTGCTTCTTCCTCACATCCCACGGGAAGATTCTCGTTACCGTTCATCAGATCCTTGATGATTACTGCCATCTTTACTACAAATTCGAACTGCTCATCCTTGATCTTGTCACTCTTGCGAACGCTGTCAGGGTTCTTGTCAAACCCGATGATGCACTTCTTTTTTGCCCAAGCAAGAGCCTTCCGGTATTCTGCCTCATCATAGATCCCCTCGGACATTCGACGGATAATTTCTACCTCGTCAACCGACTCTACACGAAGACCAAGATAGGACTCCAGAAAATCCGAGTCTATGATAGAGCCGCCGATACCCATACAGATAGAACCAATCTGTAAGTAGGATTTTCCTCTCATAGAAGCAGCTGCTATCGCTGCTCTTCCAAAACGGAGAAGCTTTTCCGCAACGTCTGCAGGGATAGATGTATCGTCAAGGTCCTGTACCTCATGACCGTATATGCCGAATGCGGGTAGCCCTTTTTGAGCGTGGGTTGCGAGAACCGAGGCGAGATAGACTGCGCCGGGTCTTTCCGTACCGTTAAAGCCCCATACTGCTTTGATCGTTTCGGGGTTCATGTCCATAGTCTCCGAGCCGTAGCACCAGCAGGGTGTGACGGTAAGGGTTATCGAAACGCCCTCACGTCTGAATTTTTCTTCACAAGCAGCAGCTTCTGCAACACGGCCAATCGTGGTGTCAGCGATAACAACCTTTACGGGATCGCCGCTTGCATACTTCAAGTTTTCCTCAAAGAGCTTTGCGGCAGCCTTTGCCATATTCATCGTTTGGTCTTCGAGTTCCTCACGAACCTTGAGCGGTCCTCTACGTCCGTCGATCGTTGGGCGTATACCGATTACGGGATAGCCACCAATCAATCTTGATTTTGACATGCTTTTTTCCTCCAAAATTATATTTTTTATAGATAAATACGATCTATATATAATTATATCCTTGACTTTTTGTTTTTGCTTGTGTTATAATAGAAAAAAGTATAATTATTTACTGATTTGAGGCTTGATATGGCATATAACGAGATTGAACAGCGAGGAACAGATGATTTTCCATTCGCATTTTTCAGTGTTGACAAGGACCATTCCCGATATAATATGGTCCCACATTGGCATACCGAATTTGAGCTTGTCCGCATTGTAGACGGAGAGTTCCACATCACTTTGAATGATAAGCAGTATATCGCCAAAAAAGGAGATGTCATTTTCATCAACAGTGAAACCGTACATCATGGCACTCCAATCGAGTGTCTGTATGAATGTATCGTTTTTCATGCCGACTTTCTTTATTCTGTTAATTTTGATTGTTTTTCGTTTGTAAAAAATACCGTAGAATGCGAACACAGGATAAACGAGTTTTTTCCTGTTGGTTCGGGAAAAAGCTATGATGCACTTAACGCCATATTTGAGGCAATCAAAAGTAATCGTCAGACATGCAAATTTTTGGTTGTTTCCGCCTTCTATCAATTTTTTGCCGCTGTCTATGATGAAAAATTATATACGATTAATATCGGGAATAACACCATTGCCAATGACAAAAGCATAATCATGCTAAAAACAATTCTTTCTTTTTTGAGAGAGAACTATAATGAGCCAATTTCACTCGAAATGCTTTCGTATACAATACAAAAATCACCCAAATATGTTGGAGCGTTTTTCAAGAGTATGACAGGAAAAACGCCAATAGAATATCTGACGGAATACCGCATACAAAAAGCAGCTCGTAAATTACGCCTTACGGATATGTCGGTTACCGATATTGCCTTTTCCTCTGGCTTTTCAGATTTGAGTTATTTCATAAAAACCTTCAAAAGAATGAAGGGCGTCCCGCCTGGAAAATACCGAGTTCAGTAGCCGAAATAAAACGCGTACCCTCGCTTTTTGGTGCGGATAATCGCTCACGGTTCTTCACTTGCTGCTTTTCTTCCCCCACCGAATCTCCTTTTTTTGACCTGCAAGCTGTCGATTTCAGTTTTTTCGCTCCACTTTAAAAAACCCCCTTGACAAGCTTTTTTGAATCTGCTATACTGACTTTACAATTTTACTTTTGGAGAAGATTTTTGATGAAAAAACTGGTTGCCGTTTTGATGTGTTTGTGGATGGTGCTATCCCTGTTTTCTTGTCGCATAAAACATCCGAACGATAATGAAACCGACACAACCGGCGACGGCACAGGCGATCAAGAGTGTGAAGAAACCATTACCCCCGGCGACGGCACAAGCGATCAAGAGTGTGAAGAGACTATTACCCCCGGCGACGGTACAAGCGATCAAGCGTGTGAAGAACCCGTTCCCCCCGGCGATCCTTCCCCCTCATTAAACGACATTGGCACGCAGATGTTTGAGGCGGCAATCCGTGATGAAATCGGCGTTTTTGATGAGCGCTTGGGCGAGATCAAATTGAAGGACTCCCGATTTCCAAGTGACAATATCCGATTAGGGGAATGCGAGATCCTTACCAAAGCAATCCTGGACGTGGATGGGGACGGGATCCGCGAGTATATGATCCGATCGGAAGCAAACGATTCGATATTGTTGCGTTACTATAATGGCAAGGTTTACAGCTATTGCTTTGACAGCAAGCGTTTCTTCAATCTAAATACCGACGGTTCTTTTTATTGGGTCGATTCTTACGATCTGTGCGATTGTACGCGCGGATGCAGTCAAATTGTATTTGACGGATCCTCGATCGGTATCAAAGAAATATACAGAATCAAACAAACAAGTCCCTATGATTACGGTGACGGGGATCATACGTATTTTGTAGAGGGCAATCTGACTACCCGTGAAGAATTTATGGATTATTATGACTCCAATTGCAGAGACCAAGAAGTAGCGATCTTCTCTCCGCTTGATATTTCGTGTGCGTATCCAGTCTCTTCAGAAGAAGCCTGTGAGATTGCTTCCCGTTATTGGGGCTTTAAAAGCGGAACAGAAGATGGGGCTGCTGGAAGCCTTTATTTGCTCAAAATCGTGATATTAGAAAAGCCGAATCGCGATACGCAGGGCTATCGTGTCGGTTATCAGTGGGAACGCTATTCGACTCACGTAATCGATTCCTGCTACGCTCAGCCGCCGAGTTCCGTTACAGTATATAAGGAATTAATTGTAGATGCTTTTACGGGAACGGTCAGAGACTACGTAGAGCCTGAAACAGGCGAAAACCGTTAATTTATGAAAAAGATTGGCAGATATGCAATGCCGTTGGTCGGTTTTGCATATCTGCTGAATTTTTGCTTATTTTCCCGCAAGCTCTTTACAAGGACCATCCCTTATGGTATAATAACTACGCATGTCAAAAACGAAACGTTTTTGGGGGGATGGATATGAAAAAAGAGAGCAATATCAAGCAAACCGTGCTGGACATCCTATACGTCATTTTGGCGGGCAGTATTGTGGGAACCGCCTATCATTTCTTTCAGAACAGCAACGGATTTGCGCCCGGAGGCGTGGGCGGTCTTGCAACCATCACGCATCACTTGCTCGCGGACAAGGTTAGTTGGTCCATTTTAATGATTGCCTTTAATTTGCCCATTTTTGTTTTGGTCAGCGTTTTTATCAATAAAAAACTTGGCGCGATCCTAAGCCTATATATGGTCGTTCAATCCTTTATCCCACACCTTTACGAATTGATAGGTGCAAAGCCCTATAGCTTAGCCAATAATCAAGCGGATTTCAATATCGTTTTTGCCTGTATCGCAACGGGCGTGATATCCGGTTTCGGTTTTTCTTTAATGCTCAAGCGCTTTGGTGCCAGCGGCGGTACATACGGTATATCCGCATTGATCAAAAAAAGAAAGCCCGAAATGAATATCGCCTACGTTTCTTTTATCATGGACACCTGCGTGGTACTGATCGCGTTTTTTGTTTACGGAATGAAAGTGACGCCTGTTATTTGCACGCTACTGAATCTGTTTATTGCAAACGTCATCGTGGATCACGGATTGAGCGGAATTAAAAACGGCTATAAGTTTGAAATCGTTACAAACGACCCCGAACAGTTATCCAAAGAGCTGATGGAGCGGTTGCATCATGGTGTTACGAGCATCCGGGTACATGGAATGTATTCAAACACAGATAAATATATGCTGGTCTGCATCATCAATAAGCGCCAAATTGGTGAAATGATGAAGATCATAAAAAGCCATCCGGATTCCTTTGCCAATTTTGAAAAGGTGAGCGAGGTCTTTGGAAATTTCAAAAGACACGTTTAAACCGTAAATGGATAAACGAAATTGGTTCCTACATGGTTCAGATCTTTTTTCTGCAACCGTCGATCTGAATGTTTTGCCCTGAAATATAGCCGACTTGATCGGAAGCGAGAAAACAGATCAGGTCGGCATTTTCTCGGTCGGTTCCGGTTCTGCCCATGTAGGAAAGCTCGGAGGGCTGAGAAAAATCAATGTCCTCCTCACTTGACGGAGACACCGAGCCCGGAGAGACCGCATTCACCAAAACACCTTTTGTGACAACCTCCTTCGCCAAGGCTCGGGTAAAGGAAATGATTGCGCCCTTGGTGGCGGAGTAGTGCGCCATTTTACGGTTTCCGTAGATCCCCGCAACCGAAGCCACGTTGATGATCCTGCCGTAGTTCTGCTCCAACATCGATGGAAGAACCGCTTTGGTAACATAAACGGTACCCATAATATTAATGTCGATAAACCTTTTCCATTCCTCGATGGGGGTATCCACAAACTCAGAGCGGCACCGCCAAAGCGCGGCGTTATTTACCAAAATATCAATTTTTCCCAACCGTGAAAGAGCGTCCGCTACCACCTCATTTACACGGGCTTCATCGCTGACGTCGCAGCAGTAGAGCAGCACGTCGTTGGGATCCGCGTCCAGCGCTTTTTGGATCTCCTTCAATTTTTCAAAATTGATATCCAACAAAACCAACCTTGCGCCGCGGCGGGCAAGCTCCAATGCCGTTGCCCGTCCAATTCCAACCGCCGCTCCTGTAATGAGGGCGGTTTTTTTGTGAAATTTCATAGAATGTTCCTCCTTTGTTTTTTTATTATTATACCGCATATTAACATTGATTTCCATTGCTAAAACAGTATATTATTTAGCTGAAACGAAACAAAATATAGAAAAAACAGGCTCAATTTAAATTTTTATTGACTTTTTCTATAATGTATGGTATGATCGGTAAAAAAGGCAGAAGGAAGCATTATGGATCATTTTGTAATAACGAAATTCAACTCTATTTTCATTGCACACGATCCCGCAGGACGTAAATTGCGATTGAACAACCGGAAATCCGCGTGTTTTATCATCACGGTTAAGGGGAAAATTCATTTTACTTATGAAAACGGCAGCTTGATCGCGCAAGCGGGCACCCCCGTTTTTTTACCGAAGGGGCTTTCCTATTTGAACGCGTGTATGGAGGATGCGGAAAGTTATGTTTTTAATTTTCAGACACTTGAGCAGAATCATCCTCCGATGCAGCTGTCTGCCGTTTCGGATTTCCTTGCATCGGAATACTATGAAAGGATCAATGCCATAGTCAATTCTTCGGCATTGCCCGATCGCTTTTTGATATTCGAAACGCTGTATTCACTTGCCGGTCGATTGATGGGAAGCTATGCAAAAAACGAGAAACACAGTCCTTTTGTGACAAAAGCACTCCAATTTATTTCGCAAAATTACGAAAACCCGAACATAACCGTAAAAGCCATAGCAGATTACTGTTGTATCAGTGAGGTCTATTTGCGAAAGCTTTTTCAAAAGGAGCTTTATACATCACCTTTTCAAAAAATAACCGAGATGCGAATGAATAAGGCAAGAATGTTGGTTGATGAAAAACGCCCGCTAAAAGAGATTGCCGATGCGATCGGGTATTCAGACGTATTTCAATTCAGCCGAGCGTATAAGCGATTCTTTGGACACGCACCCTCAAAATCATGCATCAAAGAGACGTTCCCATCGGACTCCGGTGGGGGCTCAATGTAAGGGAACGAGGGCTGACTGCAACGCGTTTTTACCGGCATCACAGAGGGGCTGCGCCATTGGCGCAGCCCCTCTGTAAAAAGTCGACGGTAGGCTTTTTTGAAGCGCGGAATTTGCGGTTTTCGAATACAAAGCAGTCGAAAATTGCGGCGTTTCGCCGCAAAGCAAAAACGTTGGGGGTGAGTACCAAATGCATTTTTGCATTTGGTACTCACCCCCTTGGGTTTTTCGATTGATTTTCAGCAAGGGGTGAACCTGTTAGATTGCATCAAAGCACACCGTGGGGGAGGGAGGGATCCATCGGCGCTTCTCTTTCAAAGCGTGTGGTGATGGTGTAGGGCATGCCGGTTTCGGCGCTCTTCATGATACCGGTCATGATCTCAAGCACGTGATAGGTTTGGAGATAAGAGGTTCTCGGCGGTCTGCCTTGCTCAATTGCCGCTGCGAGGTCGGCAAGACCGAGACAACGGGAATTTTCGCTGTAGTCAAATGCAAGCTCAAGCGTTTCCTCCTCCTTGGTTTCGCCGTTGAGGAAGGTCAATCCCTTGTGGCCGTCAAAGAGGTTGGGATCGGGAACGTAGAGATTTCCCTTGGTTCCGTAAAGGAAGATCGGCGGTTGTTTGAGGCTGTACAGATCAAAGCTGGTAAGCAGGGAGATGGTAACACCCGATTCAAAGGTCAACAGGCTTTCGTAATGCGTGGGAACGGTGACGTGAATGATCTCGTTTTCATGAGGCTTTGCGGTAATGAGGCGTTCCTTGAATGTGGTGCGGCTTGTGCCGTACACACTTTTCACACCGCCCAACAGATTGACCAACGCCGTGATGTAGTAGGGACCCATATCGAGCAGAGGTCCGCCGCCGCGCTGATAATAAAAGTCGGGGTCGGGATGCCAGGATTCCATACCGCGGTTTGCCATCACGCATCTGCCGCCGATCACGTCGCCCAGCCGCCCCTCGTCGATAAACTTACGGCAGGTCTGAATGCCCGCGCCCATAAAGGTGTCGGGCGCGCCGCCGATCCAAAGGCCGCGTTCCTTTGCGAGCTTTACAAGCGCGGTGCCTTCCTCAAAATCGGCACCCAGCGGCTTTTCGGAATACACGTGCTTGCCGGCGAGAAGCGCTGCTTTCGAAACCTCAAAGTGCTGATAGGGGCGCGTGAGGTTGAGCACGATGTCGATCTCGGGATCGGCAAACAGCTCGTGCATCGTGTCGTAAAGCTTGGGAATGTCATACTTTTTCTGCGCATTTTCAGCGCGCTCGCGGATCAGGTCACAAACGGCAACAAGTTTTACGTTCTTGAAGGTTTTTGCGAAATTTTCAAGATAAATTCCGCTAATGCAACCAACTCCGACCATTCCTACGTTCAGCATAATTTTTCTCCTTGCGTGTTTTTGTTTTTTATAATGGACTGCCCGAAGACATGCGCCGTGTTATCATAACATGGCTTTTTACCATTATAGCACAAAAAGTTGGGGTTGTAAATACTATTTTCTTGCGATTTCTGTTTTTTATAGGATGCATTTCTGTTTGCCGAGCATCGGCGATCTTTTCTCAAAAAATGAGCTTTTTCCTCCACTCGGGGGCTAAAAAACGCCCTATAAAAAAACTTTTCCCCACCCTATTGACAAGCCTTTTTTCCTATGCTATACTGACCTTAATGGAACCGTTTGAAAGGGGATTTTTTATGAAAAAGCTGTCCGTACTTTTGCTCTGTTTTTGCTTGCTTTTCTCGCTTGCGTCCTGCTTTTCGCATGAGCCTACGAAAGGGACCCCCGAGGATTCCGCTACCGAATCGGGAACAGGGGGATCCATGGGCACAGAGAGTACGGAGCGCACGGAGAGCATGGAAAAGACCGAGGATACGAAAGATCCCTCGCAGGTGCAAAAGCCGGAGGGCACGATCATTCCGGCATATAGCTACAGCGATAAATATTATCGGGTGGATCGGTATTCCAGTGGCAAAACGCACTATCAGATCTACGGTCTTTCCGGCAAAGTTGTTTTTTCGGAAATAACCGACGTTTCCGTACACCTTTATATGGAGAGTTCGTACGTGGTTGGCATCACGAGCTATTCCGATGATTTTGGTTCCAATATCATCAAATTCTATGATTTCAAAAACAAGCGCATGTCCAAAAGCTTTTCCAATGTTGTGGTGGCGGATGAGGGCGTGGTTGCCTACCGTGACGAAACGAAAGGCAAGCGTACCCTGGTTGCGCAGGATATATTTGACGAAACCAAGCTATACAAAGAATTTTCACTCGAGTGTGATCTCTACACAACCAGCCAGATCAAATCCATTAAACTCTTCAACGGGCGGATCTTTATGACCTATTTCGATGCGTCGAATGCGTTGCAACAAACGCATTGGTCCGTATTTACATTCAAAGAAACCGATTATGGTTTTTTTAGCGATTATGCCGCCATTGTGGAGCTCTACTCCCAAATACATACAGCAACCCGCCGTTACGGAGCCCTCCTTGATTATACCGAGCTGTTCGGAATCATCGATGCACAGCAGCTTGAGTGGGCGGATCGGCTGACCGATTCGGTATGCTCGCTCTTTCCCTCTGAACAAACGAAATTGGCATGCCAATACGCCGTAAAGGATCTGAATTTTGACGGTATCTTTGAGCTGATTCTGCTCCGCAATGATTGCGAGGTGGTTGCGATCTTTACCAAGGTTGACGGCAAGCCCGTCCTATTGGATCATTATTGGGAGGGGCGTCAGTGCCTGATTGACCACAGAGGACGCATTTACGTGGTGGAGGGCGATTGGAAAAACAATCTTTTGTGGCGCGTTTACCAAATTTCCGAGGACGGCAAGTCACTGAAGTGGCTGGATGCGGTTGGATATGAGAATTGCGAAGTGATCAACGATGTTATGGCAGCGGATTATTTCAAAATCGAGAACGAACAAAAGATCTCGGTATCCAAATCCGAATACCAAGCGATCGCGGGGCGCTATCTGTTCCCGAATCGCACCATGAATGAGTCGGTTGCAGGAATAGAAACTTTTGATGCAAAGGGTAGCCTCTATCAAGCCCGCCGAGCTGATGCGAGACAAGCCTTTCTCGGTGTCGTGGAAAACCGAATTCCGGTTTTCAATGTGGAAACAGGTGAATTTTGCGATTTGTCGGCTTGCAAGACACTCACCTCGGGGCGTCCGATCACCGAGGTGCAGAATTTGGGCTATACGCTCACAGACCTCAATTGGGACTACGTTCCCGAGTTGATCATCGATTGTCAGGATACGGTCATTCTGCGTTATCATGCAGGCGTGGTGTATTTTTACCCGCTCTCAGACCAAACAATGCATCGCCTCGATACCAATGATTCCTATGAGTGGATCCAAAGCGACAATCTCCTCCAATCCGGAGAGCTTTCCTATCAACCCTTGACCTTGCCGCTGAACCGAACGATCTCCCGCGAGGAAGCTTGGGAGCTTGCCAATGCTTATTGGGGCAATGCGCACCTGAAAAGCGACGTTGTCGCCGGAACGCGGCTAACGAGCCGCGTGCTTCTGTTTGAGGATCCCGACGATTCGTTTTGTTGCTATCGCGTGATTCTGGTGTGCGAGTATAGCCCCGCGGATGAGGATTACGGAGTTGGCGGCAACGTTGAATACGTAGTCTTTCATCAACAGCCTTGCGTGCTGATCCATGTTCAAACGGGAACGTGTCAGCCCGATGTGTACGAACAGTACCCTTATTGAATCAAAATGTTTTATATTTGAGAACGTGTTTTATACAAATGATAAAAAGGAGATTTTCGTGAAAAAAAGAATCGCATTTTTGCTTTGCATCTGTCTGCTTTTCTCGCTTGCGTCCTGCTTTTCGCTTGAGCCGAAGGAGGAGGGCAGCGAGGAGTCTGCTACCGAATCGGGCACAGGAGAATCCACGGGCACAGAGAGTACGGAACATACAACCGACAGCCAATCCTCAGATCAGAACGTGCAGATTCCCGAGGATTCGGGCTCTGTGAATCGCTCCCCCTATTATCGCGTGGATCAGCTTGCCGAGAATCGTTACCGCTACTGCATCTATGACCTGACGGGCAAGACGATTTTCTCGCAGGAAACCGATTCGCCCGTAACGCTTTCGATGCACGATACCTATGTGGTCACGGTTCGACAGCAAAAAGGAGATCTTGAGGACCGCATCTTCTGCGATGTCCAAAACAACCGCATATCCAAGGTGTTTTCCAACGTTGTGTCGGTGAATGAATTTCTGATCGCTTACCGCGATTTTTCGCGTGAGCAGCCTATTTTGATTGTGCAGGATTTTTTCGACGAGCGCGCGTTTTACAAGGAATATCTGCTCAATTATACGGGAGACCCCGAATCGGTCCACTTGGCGCAGATCCCCGACGGAACGGTTTTCGCAACAAGCAAGGATATCTTTCGGGATCTGGAGTGGGCAACGAGCCCGCTTCCTCTGCCCACTTACGGCTGTTTTAGCGACTATGCCGCGGTCGTGGTACTTTACCGCGAAATGGTGAAGGGGGTAGGCACCCTTGATAACAGCACGAATATACCCACGCATTTCGGAATTACCGACCCGCAACAGATCACGTGGTTTGAAAAGCTGCTCCAATCGATCCGCACGTTTGTGAGGGAGGGCACAACCGGCACATCGTATCAGTATACCGTGCGCGATCTCAACAATGATGGGATCATGGAGCTGATCCTGCTGAACGGCTCGCATGAGGTGCTTGCGATCTTTACCAAGGTGGACGGAAAGCCTTATCTGGTGGATCATTTCCGCGTTGGGCGCACCTGCGCGATCGACCACAAGGGGCGAATCTACATCAATGGAGGGGCTTCCGGCGGAAACCGGCTCCATCAGATCTATCAGATCGCCGCGGACGGCAGATCCTTGGAACTGATTGCCGCATTTGGATACGAGGCATTGCGATTGGATACGGGAGAGCGGGATTATCAGTATTATTATTTTGTGAACGGCGAAAAAATTCTGATTTCGAAGGATGAATACGACGAATTTGCAGAGCCGTATTCCTCCCCGGATCGGTTTACAACCGAAAACTGTGCAGAGTTTACGCTCTATGGGGTAAACAATACGATCTACGCCTGCCAAGCCGACGCAAGGCAAACCTTTCTTGGCGTGGTGGGGAATCGCGTTCCGATCCTGGATATGAAAACGGGAAATTTCTGCTATCTGAAGGAGTATAAAGCTCCCACCTCGGGGCTCGCGCTCGCAGAGATTGAAAATTTGGGCTATACACTCACGGATATGGACCGGGACGGCATTACCGAGCTGGTCATCCATTGCCACGATACGTTGCTTTTGCGCTATTATGAGGGCGTTGTATATCTCTATGCGATCCCGCATCAAGTGGTCAGTCATTTCAATACCGACGGTTCCTATGCATGGATTCGCGCGGATAAAACGCTGACCTATGGGGTATCCCGCATCGCCTTTGACGGGCTCAAGCTCACCTCCCGCGAGTTGGAGCGGATCGAGAACAAGGGGGGCATGGAGGTTCAGTATTATCGGGAAAACCGCGCCTTTCCCCTTGGCGATGCATTGCATCATTTTGAACATCATCCCAAAACCGCCATTCCATACGCTCCCTTGGCGTTGCCGATGGAACGAACGCTTTCCGGCGCGGAGGCGTGGCAGCTTGCAAACGCATATTGGCGAGACGCGGAGGGGGATTCGACCGGCGCGGCCGGCACAAGGCTTACAACCCGTGTGATCCTGCGGGAGGACCCGTATGACGATTTCGGCTACTATCGCGTGATCATGGTGACCGAACGCCGTCACCATTGGGCGGGGTATGACGATGGCGGAGACGTTTACGGTGTGGATTACGAGCGGGCAGTGCTCGTAAATGCGCAAACAGGTGAATGTATTCCATATGTGGAATCCGATATTTTCGGGAAATAATGTTCCGGAAAGGAGAACAGAATTTGAAAAAAAGACTTTTAGCCATTTTATTATCCGCCTTGTTGTTGGCGAATTTAGGCGCGTGTAACGCGGCGGACCGCCCCGTGCAGGATACCGAAAGCAACACGGCGTCAGGCTCTGATCAGAGCAACGACACAACCGGCACAACCGATGAAAGCGATTGGGCAGAAGGCAAAACCGATGCGGAGATCTACCAAGAGGCGCTTGCTCTGCTTGATGCGGGAGACGATGAGGGCGCATACGCGCGTTTTTTGCATGTTTCCGGCTATGCCGATGCGGCGGACTATCTGGAGGATTTTGTGTCTCTGCGTACATCCTCTTGGCATGCCTATGAGGACGAGGGCGGCTATACGAGACTGTATGAATACGATGAATTTGGCAGAATGGTTTCCTTTCATTCCCTTCCCGATTCGGGAACCGGGTTCTCAACCTCCAGATCCTATCAATATGATGCGGCTGGGAATTTGACCCAATGGACCCGAGACCCCGGTAAGAGCTGTGCGGAGACCTGGATATATGAGTACGACGCGGCGGGAAATCCCATTAAGCAGTACGATCCACGCGGGAACATCACGCTTTTGGAATATGACGCGCAGGGCAACATTATAAAGGTGCTTGGGAACGGATACCTCAGAGAACGAAGCTACGATGCGGCAGGACATATGATCGAGGAGGTTTTGAAGACCGACAGTGGATTTTATCTTGAAACGAGTATCTATGAATACAACGAGCAAGGCGATCTGATCAAAATGACCGATATTGAAAACGGAGGCGCCGAGTTTGTTCAGATGGAACGTCGATACGAGTACGACGAGCACGGAAACAAGATCCGTTATTTCAACGGCGATGGCGATATCGTTGACACCGAATGGAAATACGATGAAAACGGAACCCTGACGGAGATACGGCGATATTTGTACACCACCAATGCCTATCAGAAAATCACCTACCGTTACAACGCGAACGGGCAGATGATCGAGCAGACCTACGATCGGGAGGGCGCGGTTCGAACCTACTATTACGAGTACGATTGCTTTGGCAACAACACCAAGGTCAGCGTTTTGTATGACGATTCGGAAGAATGTGCGGTAACCAGCCTCTATTCGTATCAAATTGTCTATCTGCCGAACGCGCAAAGCGATGGAACGGATCCGATCGACCGCATACCCGCGGAAATGATTGGCAAGGGGTAACGCATAAATTTCGGAAAGTAAAAATATGGCAGAAATTCGTTTCGTTTTGACAGGAAGTTTCTATCCGCTCTGTGATATAATAATCTAAATTTTAAACAGAGGGGCTCAAACATGAAAAAGAAATGGTGGCAGGAAGCCGTTGTTTACGAAATTTACTGTAAAAGCTTTTGCGATTCCAACGGAGACGGGATCGGAGATCTGCGCGGCGTGATGTCAAAGCTTTCGGTGCTTCGCGATCTCGGCGTCAATTGTATTTGGTTTACGCCGATCTATACCTCACCGCAGGTGGACAATGGTTACGACGTTGCCGATTATCGGAATATCGACCCCGCATACGGCACGATCGAGGATTTCAAGGAGCTGCTCGAAATGGCACACGCAATGGGAATCCGTGTGATTATGGATATGGTGCTCAACCATTCCTCCGACGAGCATCCGTGGTTTATCGAATCGAGAAAATCCAAGGATAATCCCTACCGTAATTACTACATCTGGCAGCCTCCGAAGGCAGACGGCTCCGCGCCGAATAACTGGGGCAGCTATTTCCGCGAGGGAAACGGTTCTGCCTGGGAGTTTGACGAGACGACGGGAGAGTATTATCTGCATCAGTATTCGATCAAGATGCCCGATCTCAACTGGGAATACGAGCCTCTGCGCCGCGAGATCTATGACATGCTGCATTGGTGGATCGACCTTGGTGTTGACGGCTTCCGTCTCGACGTATTCACCCGCTTTAAAAAGCCCGCAGGCTTTCCCGATACCCAAAAGACGCCCGACCCCAAGCTGGACCGAAACGGTTTTGTGGTGGACGGCGCCATGTGCACAAACGTGGAGGGCATTCACGAGATCCTGCACGAGCTTTACACCGAGGTGTTCGGCCCGCGTGAGAGCATGACGGTTGGGGAGGGTGCGGGCGTATCGCATCATAACGCGCTCGACTATTGCTGTGCAAGCCGCGGCGAGGTGGATATGGTCTACCATTTCGATCTGGCATACCGCGGCAGATACGTCATTTCCAACGAGCTGTTCCGCAAAGTGCAAAAGGGCTGGGCAGAGGTGATGCATCACAACGCATGGCCGGTGCAGTATCTCTCCAACCACGATTCCGCGCGGCAGGTCTCCTGCTATGGCTGTGACAGCGCGGAATACCGCGCCGATTCCGCCAAGCTGCTGGCGGTGTTGGTTCACACCACTCCGGGCACTCCCTTTATTTATCAGGGGGAGGAGATCGGCATGGTGAACGTTCGGTACGACAGCATTGAGGACTATAACTGTCGCTACACCCTTGGCGACTATCATGCCATGGTAGCAAGGGGCATCGGCTCCGAGGAGGCACTCAACACCGTTGCGCCGAGAAGCCGTGATAACGCACGCACGCCCTATCAATGGAATTCCGACGCGAATGCGGGCTTTACCACGGGCACACCGTGGATCAAGGTCAACCCGCGCTATTCCGAGATCAATCTGGAGCGTGATCTTGCAAGTGAGGATTCGATTTTTGCCTTCTACCGTGAGCTGACGCGTATGCGCCGCGAGGATCCCGCAATTTTGGACGGGGATCTGACCTTTTTGATGGAGGATCATGATCGGATTTTGATGTATATGCGCCGATGCGCGCGCCAAACGCTGCTTGTGATTGCAAACTATTGCGGGGAAAACACCGCTTTTGAGATCCCGAGCGAGCTGCGCGAAAATCAATGGACCAGACGCATTTCGAATAAAAAGAATACCGAGCCTGCCTTGAACGGCACTCGCGCGCTTCTGCCGTGGGAGGTAGAGATCTACGAGCTGGCAAGATAAACCTTTTCATGCCGCGAAAGGACACGTCGATTCCAACGAAAAAAGAGCAATCACTTCGTACAGTTGAGATCGCTCTTTTTTCTTGACATTTTTCACTTTTTCGTGTATCATATAAGGGAAAGATTCAAAAATGATCCCGATGCGCGCGTCGCGGTTGCAAGCCGAACCGAGTGCCGCGGAAATCGGGGAGCAATCAAACATGAAATAAGGAGAGGACATGGCACTCTATATTACGGTTGACGGCGGAACGACCAATACACGCCTCTATTTTGTCCGTGACGGAAAAGTTACCGATACCTGCAAGCTCTCAATTGGAATTCGCGCCGAGAAGGCGGAATACCGCGCGGCGATCCGAAACGCGATTGCGGAGCTGCTCAAAAAGCAAGGTGTTACGGCGGGGGATATTGCACAAATTCTGGCATCGGGTATGATCACATCGGAATACGGTCTGTGTCATTTGCCACATGTGACCCTTCCGACCGGAAAGCGTGAATTGCACGCCTCTATGCACCGCGAGGTGTTTGCCGATATTTCCGAGATTCCGTGGTCCTTCATTCGCGGTGCGAGAGTCGATGCGGAATCCTTTGCTGACACCGATATGATGCGCGGGGAGGAGACCGAGGTCGTCGGCCTTTTCGAGCAGATCGGAAAAGAGGCACTTTATATTCTGCCCGGCTCGCATTCCAAGCATATTACGGTTGACGCGGAGGGGCGGATCACGGGTCTGCGCACCATGATGAGCGGCGAGCTCTTTGCCGCGGTGATGCAACATACGATCCTGCGCGACGCGGCGGATTTTACGCATAATACGATTTTGAATGCGGATCTTGAGCAAGGCTACACGTTTTGCCGTGCGAATGGGATCAACGAGGCGCTTTTTAAAACCCGCATTCTGCAAACGCGGTTTGGCGCATCGCCCGAAGCCTGCTATAGCTTTTTGCTCGGCGTTATTTTGTGCGATGAGGTGCAAGCCATTTTGAACAGTGGCGCGCAAAACGTTGTGATCGGCGGACAGGCGCAGTTCAAGCACGCGTTGGCGCATTTGCTCACGGTATATGGCAGCCAACACGTTGAGGCGCTCTCAGATGCGATCGTAAATTGCTCGGTCACACTTGGCGCGGTCAAAATTTACGAGGCGGAGTAACCGCAAAACAGAAACAGGAGATGCCAAACGCGAAAACGCGTTACCGCATCTCCTGTTTCGATTTTTAATCTAATCCGCTCCAAGGCTTCACTTATTTGACAGTCTTAACGCTTTTTTGCCAAAATGCAGGTTGGGAGCGTTTTTTTGGAGTGAGGGGCTTGTCAACGGTGGAGGGGCGTGCTATAATAGGGGAAAGACTTTGGATACCGACTTGGAAAGGAAGCGAGAAAATGAATGAATTTTTGAAAAGCTACGTAGTGGTAACCGATTATCTGAACGTGGGGTGCGGCGAGGATGTTTCGGAGATTCTGCAACGCGTGATCGATGAAAATCCAAACCGTACACTCTTTTTTCCGGACGGCGAATATCTGATTGGTAAGCCTGTTTTCACACCTGCCGCGCCTGCGAGAAGTGTTTCTCTCAAGCTCGCGGATTTTGCGGTGATCCGTGCGATGGACGGATGGTCGGACGAGGGCGCGATGATCCGCTTGGGCGGTAAGGATCCCGAAAACGATATTTTTACGCCCGGCAGTAACTATGGCTTGGACGGCGGAATTATCGACTGCCGCGGACTTGCCAACGGCATTTCGATTGACGGGGGAAGGGAGACCTATGTTCGAAACACGTCGATCAAAAACGCACTTATCGGCTTGCATATCCAATACGGCGCAAACAGCGGCTCCTCAGATGCCGATATTTTTGGAGTGAATATTACGGGAACGGGTCGGCGCGATTCGGTTGGCGTGTTGATCGAGGGCCTTGACAATACGCTTACCAATATGCGAATCGGAAACGTGTTCACCGGTGTTCACATCAAGCGTGGCGGAAATATGCTTCGCAACATTCATCCTTTGTACTACATCACCTCGGAATCCTATTCTGATTATGCGGAAACGGTTGGTTTTCTGGACGATTTCGGTAAAAACAATTGGTATGATTTCTGTTACAGTGACCATTTTGCAACCGGTTTCCGTACCGTAACGGGCGGAGGATCCTTCCGTGAATGCTTTGCATATTGGTATTCGGACCGTGAAGCCCGCCACGTGGCATTTGAAAGTACGGCTCCGTTTTGGGGACGCATCAACGGCATGACAGTGGGCGGCCGTCCGGCATGCGGAAATGAAAACTGCTTTGCCGAGCATCTTGCTTGCACCTCGGATGCGGTTGTGCGCGACGTAACAGTGGGCGGACATCTGCTTTCCAAGCAGGAACTGCTTGCTTGATTGGCGGTGCTGTCTATGTATTCCGTAACAGTGCCTGTCATTTGTCATACAGCATATCTTCATCGGGAGGAGACTCTGAAATGTCTGAAAGAAGCGGGAGCGAACCGTGTTGCAATCGCGCTCTACCGCGAAATGGAATACGGCGGATCTTCCCCCGAAACATTAAAGGAGCTGGGCGAGCTTCTGCGCTTCTTTGAAGCGAACCGAATGGAAACGCTTGTTTGGTTGGGGGAAACGCTGGGGCATGACCGTGTATCACCGCCGTCCCGAAAAAAGCCCGCTCACGCAACGCACATTCGCAGATTGGATCTTGGAGAGGTCGCGGCATTCTGTCCGATGGATATGCGTCATGCCGATTGGATTGCTTCATGGATTCAGGAGCTGATCGCGTGTGGCGCTCGTACGCTTCTCCTAGATGATGATTTTCGCATGGGGCAGGGGTTTGGGTGCTGCTGTGATCTTCACATGGCTGCACTTACCAAACGGCTCGGGAGAGCGGTCTCGCGCGAGGAATTGCGAGAAAGGATGCTGTGCGGCGGCCGTAACGAATACCGTGATGCATGGCTTGCCGTACAGGGGGAGGGAAAGCTGCTTTTTGCCGAGCGCTTGCGCCGCTCCGTGGATGCGGTCGACCCCTCTGTTCGGCTCGGAGCTTGCATTACGATGGCGTGTTGGGATACCGATGGGGTCGATCCAATTGTGCTTGCAAACGTTCTGGCGGGGAACACGAAGCCCTTGATGCGCTTGTTTGGCGCGCCCTATCATCTTTCCGCATTGAATGAAATCGAGCGTGAGCCGTTTCTTGCAAATGTGATTGAAAAGGAGCGCACCCAGCTTACGTGGTGTGAAAACAGCAACGTTGAGGTGTTGGTGGAGGGAGATACCTATCCGCGTCCGCGCTTTGCCTGCCCTGCCTCGCATCTGGAATGCTTTGATATGATTCTGCGAGCTGACGGGCGCCCCAACGGGATCATGAAATATATGATGGATTATGTTTCCTCACCGTCATATGAGCGCGGATATATTGATTTTGCCGCGCGCAATCGCGATCTTTGCTGTGAAATTGAGGATCTTTTTTCAAAAGGGAAAACGATGGGGGTTCGCCCTTATCATTCCAAAAACGTGATCCGTGACGCAGTTTTAGATCCGCACGCTTCCGATCTTCTGACCCGTTCGGAAGCGCTTATGATCGATGAAAGCTCTGCCTATACCTTGATCGCAGCGTGTTCACTCCCGAGAACCGACGAGCATGGCTCTGTTTCGATCGTTTTTGGAGAGGCGGGCAGACACATCCCGCGCGAGGAGCTTGCAAGCGGCACGATTCTTGACCTGCAAGCGGCAGAGCTGCTGACAGCGCGCGGAATTGACGTGGGGCTGGAGAAGGTCACGTATGAAGCACCCGATGCGCGGGAGGGCTTTTACGTTCTTCCCACAGAGCATGAATGGATGAGAAATGAGAAGATTCGTCTTGATCCGATGTTCTTGCCGCACGTGTGTGTAAAACCGACGGCACGTATTCTTTCGCGGTTGTCAGAGGACGGACAGACGCGTGATTTTGTTTTTCAATATGAAAATGCGGAGGGTGAACGCTTTTTGGTGCTTCCGTTTTCCGCGCGTGAGGCAAGGTTACGCAGTGGATATTTCAAAAGCTATGTGCGTCGACGTATGCTTGTGCAGGCAATTGAATGGCTGGGCGGCAGACCATTGGACGCGTATCTTGAGGGGAACGATCCCCTGCTTTATCTGCTTGTTAAAAGGGAAGGTGATACGCTCCGTGTTGGCATATGGAATCTCTTTGATGACCGTGCCGACGCGGTTCGGGTTTGTGTGAATCTACCGATTGAACGCGTACGGTACCTCCATTGCAACGGGCATGTGGAAGGCAACTGCGTGGTGCTTGATTCACGGCTTTACCCCTATGAATTTGCAGGGTTGGAGATCAATGGATCGGATTTTGACCGATCATTTCATTTTTAATACCCAAAAGAGAAGGTTCCAAACGCATGAAAGTGCGCTTGGAACCTTCTCTTTTGGATTCGGATACGGTATTTTGTAATTTTAAATCAATTGAACAAGAGCATAGGAACGGGGGGCGTCGAAATGAACCGAAACACTGCCGTTTTCAACCCGCACCGCACAGTTGCCGTTGGATGCAAGGATCTTTGTCTGCGCTTTTTGAACGGGGGCGGAGAGGACCGCATCTGTCCGATCGGTCGCCTCACGGAACAGGAGAAGGTAAGCGGGCACACCGTTGGAGGTGACGCAGAATCCCGTCATACTTCTGCCGCTCGGCTTTTCACCGATGGGGCAAACGTCAGCCTGCGCAAGCTCCTCCTGCAGACCCTTCCAAACCGACATGATGCCCTTTAATTCAGCGCGGCGCCGTTCGGGTAGGAACTGCATTTCCATCCAGAACAGAGGATTGGAGAGCATGACGGATGCAAAGAGGTAGTCCATGCTGTACAGATGCGGCGCGAAAGGATCGTTCGGCGCGTATTTGTCGGCGTTGAGATCGGGATTGAGCAGCTCAAATTGGAAGCGCGAAGCGGGCAGATAGCGGCTGATCATCCAGAGATTGCGCAGGATACGGTGCGGGAAGGAGTTTGCCGTCCACGAGTAGCGGTTCTCCACAAAAACCGTGCCGTACTGTCTGCCGCAAAGATAATTCAGGCGTTCATTTCGTGTCACGTCCATCTGAACGGTTACGTCCTTTCCGAAACGGTGGATCTCACGGAGCAAGCGAAGCATGCAATCGCGTTCGATGTCGTTTGAAACCCAGTACATGTCGAGCTTGAAAAAGCGGATTCCCCATTCGGTGTACGCGCGGCGCAATACCGCGAGGTCACGGTCAAAATGAGAAAAATGATCGCGGCTGTAGGGTGCAAACCACATGCCGGTTCGAATGCCTTTCTCGGCGGCATACTGTACGACGGGTGCCAATTCGTCGGGGAAACGCTCATGGTTGCAAGCCCAATAATCTCCGTCAAACATACGGCGATGCTGTTCATCTCTTTGACATTTCCAAGCGGTATCTCCCATTTGCCAACCGTCGTCGATCTGCACGATATCAACACCCAGTTCCTCCGCCGTATCGATCTCACGCAAAATAAAGTCTTGGCACACGCGCGTGCTTCCGTTGCGGTCGCCCCACGTGTTTGACATGCTGACCAAGCGGTTATAACGGCGTGCGCGGCGCTGATAATCACGGCAAAGCTTTTCGCACTCACCGCGGCGGCAGAAGCCCAGCACCAAACCGTTTCCGCCGTTTTCGAGCGACACGGTGTAGTCGTTGATGCGCAGGGTGGTGGTGGTATAGTCGGCGGTCTCGGAGATCAGAACAATGGCTGCATCGGTTTCAACGTCCTCAAAGAAAAACAGTTCGCCGTGCCGTTCACCCTGCAGCATGCCGCGGAAGAAAGTGACTTCGTTTTCCTCTGTCAGCGTGTCGTTGTCGTCGGTAAAGGCACGCAGCTTCACGTTGCGAATGATCCAATGCTCACCCTTGAGCTGAAAGAGCGTGGGATCGCGGTAGGAGGGGATCTCTACCAACGGCAGGTCCGCCCAAATGCAATATTGGCAGAGCGAGCCGTCCTCCTTGGTTACCGTAATTTCGAGATAGGGCTCGGAGAGTCCTTCGCCGTCGGCTATTTTCGACGTTGCCGAGCGGATGTTTGAAAAGGTGGTGGAAAACAGGCTGTTGCCAAGCGTTAGCACGTTGTTCTCCAATGAATAAAAACAATTGGATAAGTTTGTTTGATTCATGTGATAATCTCCTTTTATTCTTGCGGTGTCGGTTTATAATTACGGTGTCAGTTGATTTTCATCGGGCGGGGATCATTGAAGCTGTACTGCGGATCACGGTGAATGAAGGGTCTGCCTTCAAAGGTGATCGAATAGAGGCGCGCGTTTTCCAATCGAATGGCAAAGCGGAGTCTTTTTCCAACAAGCGAATCGAGGGAGGCGGAACGGAACGAAAGCTTGCCGTTCACACAGTCCTTGCCCGAAAAAGCGATGCAGTCGTCAAATCCAAAGCCGTCGATGCCGTTTCCGTTTGCCGCGATGAGCGCCACGGAAACGGATCCTTGGGAGGCGTCGCAATTCAAGGCGATCTCGCCGCCTTCAAAGTAGATGGGCTTGGTGTAGACCACGCTGTCTTTCCCCGTACCCTCCAGTGCACAAAAACCGTCCCGCCGAATGTCATAAAATACCGTTGTGGCGAATTTATCGTTTTCCGCGTAAGAGCTTCCGTGCGCAATTCTGCTGGCACCTCCGCATAGAATATAGCGGTCACCCGCTTCCTCCATGTTCATCAGCCACAATTGCTTGCAGCCGTATTCGGGCTCGGGCGGTCTTTTACACACGGGCGCGCAATCGGTTGAAATGAAGCAATGCCCATCGTAGCTGTAGAGCAGATCGTTTTCCATAAACCCACCCATGTCGGTAAAATCGGGTTGATCGAGATCGGTCAGAAAACGCCACAAAAGACCGTAGAAAATGCCGTTCAGATGCGAAACGCCGAGCGCATAGTGTTGCGTTCCGATGTTCGCGGTTGAGAGGGGGTGTAGGAGCAATTCGGGATCGGTCCAATGCACACCGTCCCGGGATCGGATATAGGCAATTCGGCGGTCCATCGTTGCCACGCGTGTGGTCGCGAAATATTCATGACGGTAGGGGTTGTAGCAAACGCTGTTGTAGGTGTCCTTATAATCCTGTCCCGCCGGATAAACGGGTGCCATTTCCGAGAAGGCAATGCCGTCCGCCGAGAAGGCACGCATGAAATAGCGCTTATCGCGATCGTCGGCATACGCGTTTCCGAGCAGAAGATAGCGGTGGTTCGCGTCCGGTGCCTCGGGATTGCGGATTACAGAGCAACCGTGGATCCCGTGTTCCTCATCAAGACCGCAAACGGCGGAAATGATAACGTTTCCCGAAAGAAAATCCGATACCTGCGCAGCTTCTGCCAAAAACAGACGGCGCACCTCGGTCCCTTTTCCGGGAATGGGGGCTTCATAATAGAGTCGGAAGCGGTTTACCGACGGATCATAAAAAAAAGATGTATAGAGTTGGAGTAATGCCGCCGCGTCATGAAATTCGCCCAATTTTTGCGGCGCAAAGGTCCGCCGAACGGTTTTTGGACGCGCGGCTACGTAATAGTCATCAAAAAAACAAAGCTTTGCTTTCACGAAAGAGACTCCTTTTATCTTGGTTTTACGTGGTAGGTCGGTGCCAACCGGTATCATTTTACCATATATTTTGGACTTGTGCAAGTCTTTTTTTCTGTTTGAGAAAAAATGTAAAAAAAAAATAAAATTTTGTCTTTATTTATATACAAATTAAAAAGGGTGTGATATAATGGTATCGAATATTGGACATAAACCGTAGCGAATATAAATGATTTCCTTGGATCCTGAATCACGAAACGCTGAAATGGGAGGACTTTATGAGAGAGTTTTTTGGAATCGGAGGTTATACACGCCCGGCGGAGGGCTATTTATCCTGGCAGCACCTGCTTTTCGTATCTTTCTTGATGGCGGTCATGATAACGCTTGCCGTGCTTCTCGGACGAAAAAACAGAAGTAAGCCGTTTGAGAAAAAACTGCACGTTTTAATGGTCGCGGCAATTCTGATCGATTCGATCGAGCTTTTCAAAATTGTGTTTCTTTGCTTTCGAAGCGCAGATCCCATGACGTGGATCTACGAGCTTCCGCTTTTCCTTTGCAGTATTCAGCTCATTACGGTTCCGCTCGCGGCTTTTTCCAAAGGGCGCGTGCGTGATGCCGCATTGGATTTCGTGCTGATTTTCGGTATCCTGGGGGCTGTGCTCGGAACGTACGCCGCGGGAAATAACTATGCGGTTTATCCTGTCCTTTGCTTTGATAACGTTGTTTCAGGCATCACGCACTCAATTTCGGGCTTTGCATCGCTCTACATTGCCATTTCGGGACTCTCCTCCATGAAGCGGCACAATATTCCGATCACCTATTTGATCTTGACGTTCTTCTGTGTTGCAGCATACGTCGCGAACCACTTGATTTCATATAATTACATGTTTTTGATGCGTGGAGACGGAACCCCCTACGAGCTGCTTTACAGTCTTGTCGGCGGCAATCCGATCCTGTATCCGCTCGGCGTTGTGATCTTGTTTTTACTCTACATAACCGCCTTTTATGCGGGATACCATTTCTTCTGTCTGCGTCGGAGGACCCCAAAATCGGCGTCGGCAAACGGATTCAAAATGAAAATAAAATGAAAAGGAGAATATGATTTTATGAAACAACAGGTAACACTTGCCGCCCACCGTGGCTGGCGCGCGAAATACCCCGAAAATACCATGCGGGGCTTCCGCGAGGCTCTCAAGCTTGATATTGACGCGATTGAAATGGACGTTCACATGACAAAGGACTACCACATCGTGATCTGTCATGACGCGGATCTCAGCCGTACGACCGATACGGAGGGGAAAATCTGTTGCATGACGCTGGAGGAGGTACGACGTGCCGACGCGGGCATTAAGTTCGGAGAAGAATTCAAAGGGGAAAAGGTTCCCACGATGGAGGAATTTCTCGAGCTGATGGCAACCCGCCCCGATATCAAGCTTCTGCTTGAGCTCAAGGACTATCCCGAGGACATCGGAGATTTTGCCTATGCTTCTGCCGAGCGGACGCTCTCTCTTTGCAAGCAGTACGGCATTTTCGGCAAGGATCGCCTCACCGTGATCACCTTTTCAACGGGCATCTGCGCATGGCTTCGCACGCGCTACACCCGCGACGATTTCCTGATTCACGGTTTTTATCCCAAGTCCAAGATGCGCGGCTATCAAAGCGACGACCCCTACAAATATTACGACGAGGTCTGCCTTTTTAACAGTGGCGAGAAGGATCCGCAGGGCATGCCGATCGTGCATGAGAGCCCGGTTGCCGATCCGGACCGCTTTACCGAATTTGCGCTCATGGGAATCAAGCCCTGTGTATACTACCGATTCAACACCGACGTTGAGGTGCATCGCCAGGCGTTTGAGAACGGTGCGCTTGGGTTTACTTCCGACGATCCCGATATCTGCGGCGAGATCCTTGACAAAATCGGTGCGAGACCGCTCAAGCGCTGATCGGAGGAACACGCTATGCTCAACCGCAAGATGATTCTCAACACCGTATACGCCTTTTCGCTGATCGGTCTGATCGTTTCATGCTTTTCTGTTCTCAATGAGATTTTCCAAATTTTGCAAATCCACGATATAACAATCACCAACACCTATACCTTGAAAGGCTCCGATTTTTGGGAAACGTTCCTGTTCTATCTGCTCCTGCTTGTAATCGGTCTGTTTTTCTCTGCGGTTCTGGTTATGCGCATGTGGATTCCCGATAAGCTGCCAACGGTCCTGAAAAAAGATCTTTGGATCGCGGTCGGTGCTCTTGTGCTGATTGTGTTGCCGTTTGTGTACGGAATTCTGATTCGCTCATACAGCGAGCCTTATTACGGCGAGACTTATCAGCGTGACGGATATTATTTTTACCAATATTTTGAATATCTGCTTCTTTACACGTTCCGCTCTGTGGCAATGACCATGGCGGCGCATCTCGGGGTGATCTTCGGCTGCAACCTGCTTGCAGGCAAAACGGCATTGTCAGACACCGAGACGGACGACCCCGCGGACGCGGAATGAACCGTCAATTCATCGTGTTTAAGAAAAGAGGAATACGATGCTTGTAACCGAATTAAAAAAACGAAATTTGCCTCCGATTCCCGCGCGGGACGAGGCGATCGACCTGCTTTGCCGAGAGGAATACGGATATCTGCCACCCACTCCCGATGCAATTTCCTTTGCGGTTGAAAGAAACGTGATTCGTTCCTTTTGCGCGGGGGCGGCGACCGTTGATCGGATCACAGCGAGCTGCGTGATCGGAGAAACGTCTTTTTCCTTTCCTTTTTACGTCACGCTTCCAACAAAAGAGGGAAAACACCCATTTTTCGTGATGATCAATTTTCGCCGCGACGTTCCCGACCGATATATGCCGAGCGAGGAGTTGATTGACAGCGGCTTTGCGGTCCTGTCCTTTTCCTATACCGACGTTACAAGTGACGACGGAGACTTTACAAACGGTCTTGCGGGTGTGCTTTATCCCGACGGTGTGCGCGGCAGCCGCGATGCGGGGAAGATCGCCATGTGGGCATGGGCGGCACAGCGCGTGATGGACTATGCCGAGACACTGGATTGCCTTGATTTGAGCTGTTCTGTTGTCTGTGGTCATTCGCGCCTCGGTAAGACGGCATTGCTTGCCGCCGCAACCGATGAACGCTTTGCTTATGCGTATTCCAACGATTCGGGCTGCTCCGGTGCGGCGATCACGCGCGGAAAAGAAGGCGAGCGTGTGCGTGACATTTGCCAACGGTTTCCGTATTGGTTTTGCGAGAATTACCAAAAATATATTGACCGTGAGGACGAAATGCCGTTTGATCAGCATTGGTTGATCGGAGCGATCGCGCCGCGTTCCGTTTGTGTAGGAAGCGCTACGGAGGATCGTTGGGCAGATCCGCACGCCGAACAGCTTTCGTGCTTGGCGGCAAGCGAGGCATACGAGCGGCTCGGTAGACAGGGCTTTGTTGGCGGGAACGCTTTTGCGGTTGAGGGAGAGTCCTTTTTTGAAGGGCAGATCGGATATCACCTGCGACGGGGCTTGCATTATTTCTCACGGCACGATTGGCACCGTTTGATCGCGTTTGTTCAAAGAAAAGAAAACGAAAAGAATAAAAAATGAAAAAGAAAACGGGATATGCTTTTGGTATGCGGTGAACCGCAATCCGAGAGCGTATCCCATTTTATGTTCGGGTTTTATTCAGTTTGTTTCCAACATGATGCGAATGATCTCGCGGTCGGTTTCACCCATGCCGTCACGTGCAAGCTGTCCCACGTTGCGGATCGTGTTTTCCACTCCTTTCGTTACAATGCCGTCACCGCCGTAGAATTGGCGGCCGGACTGTGCCATTTCAAAGCCCATGAAGCCTGCCTCCACCGCCATTGCGATCTTTGCAGCACACGATGGCTTGGCACCGTCACAGATCGTGCCCGAGAGAATGGCAACGGCGTTGACCACCGTGTGAGCAATTTCGTGGTAGCGTCCGCCGGACAGGTAGCTGATTCCCGCGCCGCAGCCACAGCCCGCGCTGATCGCGCCGCAGTATGCCGAGAGGCAACCAATACCTGTTTTTTGATGTACGGTGATCAGATCCGAAACGATCAATGCGCGCATCAGAGTATCCTCGTCCATGTTGTTTGCACGTGCGTAAACAATGACGGGAACCGACGCGGTAATGCCTTGGTTTCCGCTGCCGGACAGGATGCAAACGGGCAACTCACAGCCGCTCATACGGGCATCCGATCCCGCCGCGGCATATGCCCGTGCGGAATCCTTTACGGAGGCGGTCCCGTTGCGGTACAAAAGCTGACCGATCGACGCGCCGTAGCGGTTTTTCAAGCCCTCCTCCGCAATTGCCATGTTTAGCTCGATCTGCCGTGAAAGGTAGGGGAGCAGGCGCGTAAGGTCGGCATGCTCCGCAAATTCCACAATGCTTTTAACCGTTAAAGCTGAACGGTCGGTGGCGTTTTTCGCACCTGTTGCCGTGTCGTCCGCATAAAACGCAAGCCGATCCTCACCGTCGCGCTCTGCAAGGCGGAGATTGGTATGGTAGCCCGTGATCTGCACACGTGCGCGATGTCCGCCCCCTTCGCCTATGAGAAGCAGGTCAAATGTGCAGTCGGATTTCAGCTCGGAGACACCGATCAAACAGCTTTCAAGCAACGCGGAGATCTCCTTTTGTTGGGCAGGGGTGAGGCAGGAGAGCAGATCTAAGCGCTTGTCATATCTGCCCGAAATGATGCCTGCCGCCACCGCCGCTTCAATTCCGTGCATACCGCCTGTTGCGGGAACGATTACGCTTTTCACGTTTTTTATGATGTTGCCGCTCAGTTTTACGTCGATCCGTTCGGGAAGAGCCCCTAAAAGATCGCGCAGGATCGCGCCGGCATAGGCAATGGCGATCGGTTCGGTGCATCCCATAGCGGATTGAAGCTCCTCGATCAGGATCGACTCATAGATCGCGCAAAGTTCGGGTGAGAGCATGGCAGTAAAATCCTTTCGGTCAAGATCTTTTTTCCCATTTTATCATAAGTATGCCAACTTGTCAAGCAGGGGCGTGCCTTTTTAAAAGGTGAAAAGGGAATTTGGAATTTGTAATTTATTCTTTACGGGGGGCGATTTTTCGAAAACTATAAAAAAAGGACATGAAAAAGACATTATTGTCCGTAATTCGTCTTGTAATGGGGGGGGAAAAAGAATTATAATAGGTAGGCTTTCGAAACCGCGGTATCGAAAGGCAATTTTTCCGAAACGGAGGCTTGTATCATGCATTTTCACCGCCCGCATTTTTTGCACACGTTTCCCCCCCGAAAGCTATGGGTGGATTATCTCCCTATGCTTCTGACCGCATGTTTTATTATTTATTTTGCAGTTGCGCGTGAGCAAAGCTTTATCAAAACACTTCCCACTCTTATAACACTCGTGGTTCAGCTCCTTTTGGTGCGTGTCAACCGTTACGCGTTCCTGCTCGGCGGAACAAATGCGCTCATTTACGGAATCTCCTATTTCTCGGAGGGACTTTATTTTTCGCTGATCAGCGCGGTGCTGATCTCCGCGCCGATCCAGTATTTTTCCTTTTTCCATTGGTCCAAAAAGCAGAACAAGACGGCGCGTGTTCTTCGTCGGCTTTCCGTTCCTCGGCTTTTGTTGGCTTTATTTGCAACGGTGGCAGGTTGGCTGGGCTGTCATTTCGCGCTGTCGCCCTTTTTCGCAAGCGCGAGCTATCCGCTCCTTGACAGTTTCCTCTTTGCAACGGGCATCACGGTTTCGCTTCTGGCGGCGTTTTGTTTTGTGGAATCGCAGTATCTCAATATCATAGCGTCGACCATCAGCCTTGCCCTCTGGATTCTGCTGACGATTCACGACCCCAAAAATTTCAACTACATCATTATTTCCGTATATAATCTGCTCCGCATTATCGAGGCGTCCGTTCATTGGACAAAGTCATACCTTGCGCAAACACGTGCCGCAGAGCAGAAGGGTGAAAATGCGGGAAATGCCGCGTTGACCGAGCAGGAGAACGCTTAACACGCCTCGGAAACCGCTTTTTTTGGTCTCCAAAAACAATTTTTTGAAAAAAATTAAAAAAAACACTTGCAATTCAAAGCAAGACATGATATAATATCAATGTTTGCCGTGCCGGACGCGGCACCCGATGTCAAAGAACATCAAATTTACGAAAAAGAGGTACAAAAAAATGAAAGACGGAATCCATCCCAGCTACGAGAAATGCACCATTCGTTGTGCATGCGGCGAGGTTGTTGAAACCAAATCCACCAAGGGCGGCGAAGTAAGAGTTGAAATTTGCTCCAAGTGCCACCCCTTCTTCACCGGCAAGCAGAAGTTTGTTGATGCCGGCGGACGTGTTGACAAGTTCAAGAAGAGACTTGCATCCACGCAGAAGTAATTTCGGATCTTGGTTCCATGATAAACGGGCAAGCCGCAAAGGCATGCCCGTTTTTCGTTTTTGCGGGGGCAACTGAGAGCGGTTGCGCCGAGAAAAAGGAGGTCCTGTTTATGACAAATTATAATGCTACAAAAGCGATCCTGGTCGGGGTTTGCACCGATGATCGCGAGCTTGCGGAGCTCGAAAAAAGTCTGGATGAGTTGGAGCGTCTGCTTGATACGGCAGGCGGCAGATGCGTTGCAAAGGCAATTCAGAACCGTGAAAAGCCCGACCCGAGAACCCTGATCGGTCTTGGCAAGGTATGTGAGATATCCTGCATGTGTATTGACTATAACGTCGAACTCGTTATTTTTGACGAGGAGCTGTCCCCCTCGCAGATCCGCAATTTGGAGGACGAGATCGGAGGCGTCCGTGTGATCGACCGTTCGATGCTGATTCTCGATATTTTTGCGCTTCACGCAGTTACGCGTGAGGGAAAATTGCAGGTTGAATTGGCACAGCTCAAATACACCGCGCCGCGATTGAGCGGACACGGCAAGGAAATGTCGCGTCTCGGCGGCGGGATTGGTACGCGCGGACCGGGTGAGAGCAAGCTGGAATCCGACCGCCGCCACATGAAGCATCGCATTGTGGCACTGGAGGAAGAGCTTCGCGGGATCGAGAAGAACCGCCAGACCATGCGCGTCTCACGCGATCGGAGCGGCATTCCGAAGATCGCGATCGTAGGCTATACCAATGCGGGAAAATCCACGCTTCTCAACCGCTTGACCGATGCGGGGATCCTTGCCGAGGACAAGCTCTTTGCAACGCTTGACCCCACCACGCGCAAGTTTGAACTGCCGTCGGGCGATCAGGTGCTTCTTACCGATACGGTCGGCTTTATCCGCAAGCTTCCGCACCACTTGATCAAGGCATTTCGTTCCACGTTGGATGAAGCCGTTTACGCGGACGCGCTGATGATCGTGATCGACGTGTCCGATCCCGAATACCGTGCGCAGCTTGACGTAACCGAGCGTCTGCTCGAGGAATTGGGCGCGGCGGGAAAGCCAACGCTTTACGTGTTCAACAAATGTGATCTCGGTGCAGCGGCACTGCCCGCGGTAGGCGCACCCGCCGAGCATGACCGGACCGTGTTTGTTTCGGCACGCACGGGGCAGGGGATCGAGCTTTTGAACGAAAAGCTGCAACAGATCATTCATGATGGCAAATATCGGGTGGTATTTCATATTCCAAACGCCGGAGCGGGCGCGCTGAACACGTTGTATCAGAGTGCCACGGTGGAGGACGTGGAATACGGTCCCGAGGAGATCCTTGTAACGGCGGTTGTGGATAAAAAGGTTCACGGTATGATGAAACGGTTTGACCCCGATTGGGTGGAACCCGGGGAGAGTTAAGGAGATAAACATGGCAGACGCGGTTTTTTATACGACGCTTGAAGGTGAGGGCGAGGCGGAATTTACCGAAAAAAGATCGGTTTTTATCGGACACGCGCGTCCCGTTGAAAGCGAGGAGGAAGCGCAGGCGTATATCAAAAAACAAAAGAGTGCGTATATGGACGCGCGGCATAACGTATGGGCATATATGATGCAGGGTGAGATCGTGGCGCGCTATTCCGACGACGGTGAGCCGCAGGGAACCGCGGGTGTTCCCGTGCTCGACACCATTCGCAAATCGGGTGTGACCGATGCGGTGGTTGTGGTAACGCGTTATTTCGGCGGCATTCTGCTTGGCGCGGGAGGGCTTGTGCGTGCTTATTCACACACCGCAAAGCTCGCGCTTGAAGCGGCGCATATCATCACCTATGAGCAATATACCGAGCTGGAGCTGGTCTGCACCTATTCCGATTATCAACGCTATCAGGCGGAACTGCCGCGATTTGGCGCTGTTGTTGACGATACCCAATTTACCGATCGCGTTACCCTTCTGTTTGCCGTGAAAAGCACTGTGGTGGACGATCTGACGCGCCGTGTGCGCGAGATGAGCGGCGGCAAGGACGCCCCCACGGTAAGAGGAACACGGTTTGATTACCGTTGACAGATGAGATCGAATCAAAAAGAGGTCGCCGCAAATGCAGAAATGCGTTTGTTCGACCTCTTTTTTTTGCGACGGTTGAGAAAAAACAATAAAAAATATATTATTTGAAAAATATTGATCGAAAAAAAGTATTTTTTTGAAAAAATGCGTATATTATAAGCAGTTAAGAAAATGAAACGGAGGTGGATTTGATGGCAACTGTTCGTGAGTTGTTTCTGGAGCGTGAAAAAAGCACGCTTTCTCCCTACGCTTTTCTGACCGCTAACACACGGGGACGCGATTTTCCATACACCCCCTGCGACATGCGCACCGAATTTCAGCGTGACCGTGACCGCATCATTCATTCGCAGTCCTTCCGCCGCCTGATGAACAAAACGCAGGTCTTTTTAGCTCCCACGGGAGATCACTACCGCACCCGCCTGACCCACACGCTTGAGGTCACGCAGATCGCGCGGATCATCGCGCGTGCGCTGCGTCTCAACGAGGACCTGACCGAAGCCGCCGCGCTCGGACACGATTTGGGACACACCCCCTTCGGGCATTCGGGAGAGGATGCGATGCGGGAGCTGTATTCCCCCGATTTCAGCCACTATAAGCAGAGCTTGCGTGTGGTGGAAAAGCTGGAGAATGACGGGCAGGGGCTCAATCTTACGTGGGAGGTTCGCGACGGAATCGTGAATCACACCGGTAAGTGTATGGCATCCACCTTGGAGGGCGTGATCGTAAAGTTCGCAGACCGTATCGCTTACATCAATCATGATATTGACGATGCCTGCCGTGCGGGAATTCTCCAAAAGGAGGATATTCCGCAGGATCTGCGCGAGATCCTCGGTGAATCGCACAGCCGCCGTATCAACACGATGGTAAACGCCGTGATCGCGGCAAGCGCCGATCGGGGCGAGATCCGTATGACGCCCGAAATTCAGGACGCTACCGACCGTTTGCGCGCGTTTATGTTTGAAGCCGTTTATACCAATTCTGTTGCAAAGGCGCAGGACGGCAGAGCAAAGGAGCTTTTGGCACAGCTTTTTGTGCATTTTGAAAACCGCCCCGAGGAAATGCCCGAGCTTTACCGCAACAACATCGCGCGCGACGGTGTGAAGCGTTGCGTTTGCGATTTTATATCGGGTATGACCGACCGCTACGCGATCGAAACCTATAAGGATCTCTTTATCCCGCGTGTGTGGAGCAATTAAAAAAGGATGGTTGAATGAATTTGAGATTTCCCGATCATTTTATACAGGAGGTTGTGGATCGCACCGACATCGTGGAGCTGATCAGCCGCTATACCGAGCTTCGGCGCGGCGGCTCAAACATGATGGGGCGATGTCCCTTTCACAGTGAGCGAACGCCGTCCTTCTCGGTCAGCCCCACAAAGAAGATGTTCTTCTGCTTCGGCTGTCACGCAGGCGGCAGTGTGATCACCTTCGTGCAAAAAGCCGAGAATCTGGACTTTACGGACGCGGTGGAATATCTTGCGAACCGTGCGGGTCTGCCGCTCCCAAAGGAAAGTGAAAATGCGATGGCATCGGGCGGGGTCACGCGGAAACGCGTGCTGGAGATGAACCTTGAGGCGGCAAAATTTTTCCGTGCCTGCCTCTTTGATCCCGCGATCGGCGGCGAGGGGATGCGTTATTTGCAGGGCGACCGTGCATTGAGTCCTGCCACGATCAAGCATTTTGGGCTTGGCTTTGCGCCGAACAGCTTCAATCTGCTTACCGATCATATGCACCGTCTCGGTTACCGCGACGAGGAGCTGATTGCGGCGTGCCTTTGCGGCAAAAGCCAAAAAACGGGACGAGCCTACGATTATTTTCGCAACCGTGTGATCTTTCCGATCATTGATCCCTCGGGGAGTGTGGTCGCGTTCGGCGGCAGAGTGATGGACGACAGCAAACCCAAATACCTGAACTCATCGGACACCCCCGCATTCAAAAAGAGCCGTCAGCTCTTTGCACTCAATTTCGCAAAGAATCACTGCTCCGAGCGCATGATCCTTTGTGAGGGCTATATGGATGTGATCGCGCTGCATGCCGCAGGCTTTCCCAATGCGGTGGCAACGCTCGGCACGGCAATTACATCCGACCATGCGCGTATTTTCTCCAAATATACGCAAAAGGTGATCATTTCCTATGACTCCGATGAGGCAGGACAAAATGCCGCGAATAAGGCAATGCGGATCCTCGGGGAGGTTGGAATGGAGGTCCGCGTGCTCAAGCTCAACGGAGCAAAGGACCCCGATGAATTTATCAAAAAGCTCGGTGCCGACCGTTTCCGCCGTGCGCTGGATCAAAGCCGTACGGGATTCGATCATAAATCCGAGCAGATCCTCGCGCGGTACGATCTTTCGGTGGGCGCCGAAAAGATCAAGGCGTCCAATGAGATCTGTGCTCTGATCGCCGAATATTGGTCGGCGGTTGAGCGGGAGGTATATATCGCGCAGGTGTCGAAACAGCTCGATTTACCGAGTGACGTGCTGAAAAACTCGGTGGAACAAATGCGGCGGCGGCAAAAGCGCGCGCATGCCGAGCGAGAGAGCCGCGAGGCGGTTGCAACGGTCAAGAATTTCGGTGACCGTGTCAATCCCGAGGCGGCAAAGGATCCGCGTGCGGCGTCAGCCGAGGAGGCTGTGATCGGATTGCTCCTTATGTTTGAGGAATACCGAAATGCCGTGGAGCGTGGGGAGATCGCGCTTTCTGCCGATGATTTCGTAACCGAATTCAATCGCCGCGTATTCGAGGCACTGATGCGCGGACATGCCGCGGAGGGCGGCTTGCACCCCGAGCTGCTCGGAATGGAGTTTGATCCCGACGAAATGGGGCGGATTGAGCGTGCGGAAATGACACGGCGACAACTGACACAAAACGGTCCGGAGGTGTTCCGTTCGGCTGTGTCGGTATTACAGGACGCAAAAAAGAAGGAAAACACGCAGGGCGGAGACCTGAATGAGCGTTTGGCGTATCTGCGAGATAAAAAATCGAAAATACATAAAGGAAAGGCTGATAACACATGAAAAAGAGCGAATTGAACGAATTGGATGAGGAGCTGGATCAGGCAAACGAACCTGCCCCCAAAACCGAAGAAGAAAAAAAGAAGAGCATGGATTCGCTGATCGAAAAGGGCAAGAAGGGCAAGCTTTCTGCCAACGATCTTGACGAGGCGATCGAAGAAATGGATTTCGACGCCGAAAGCATCGACAAGCTCTATGAAACGCTGGAGGATAACGGCATCGCGTTTGAGAGCGAGCTTTCCAATGAGGAAATGAGCGAGATCGAGAGCGAGGTTGAGAAGTTCGGCGCGGGCGAGAATATGGAACGGATTCTGGAGCAGGAGGGTCTTGCAATTGATGACCCCGTGCGCCTGTATCTGAAAGAGATCGGTAAGGTTCCGCTGCTGACCACCGAGCGTGAAAAAATCCTTGCGGAGCGCATGATGGCGGGCGATGAAAGCGCCAAGACCGAGCTTGTGGAAGCCAACCTGCGTCTGGTTGTCAGCATCGCGAAGCGTTACGTGGGACGCGGTATGTTCTTCTTGGATCTCATTCAGGAGGGAAACCTCGGCTTGATGAAGGCGGTGGATAAATTCGACTATACCAAGGGCTATAAATTCTCGACCTACGCAACCTGGTGGATCCGTCAGGCGATCACACGTGCCATTGCCGATCAGGCAAGAACCATTCGTATTCCCGTGCATATGGTGGAAACCATTCATAAGGTCTCGCGTTATTCGCGTCAGATGCTTCAGGAATTGGGCAGAGAGGCAACCGCTGAGGAGATCGGTGAAAAGATGGGCATGAGTGCCGAAAAGGTGCGCGAGATCATGAAGATCGCGCAGGATCCCGTATCGCTTGAGACACCGATCGGTGAGGAAGAGGACAGCCACCTCGGCGATTTTATTCCCGATGACGATACCCCGTCGCCCGCAGAGGCAACCTCCACCAATATTCTTCGCGAGGAGCTTGAAAAGCAGCTTCACACCCTCACGCCCCGTGAGGAGCACGTGATCAAGCTGCGCTTCGGATTGTATGACGGCAGAACCCGTACGCTTGAGGAGGTTGGCAAGGAATTTGACATCACGCGTGAGCGAATCCGCCAAATCGAGGCAAAAGCGCTCCGTAAGCTGCGCCATCCCAGCCGTGCGAGACATTTGAAGGGCTTTATGGAATAACAGAGAAGAAAAGATACAATTTTTTGTGCCAAACAGACAAAATAAATTCGGTCTGTTTGGCACATTTTTTTGAAACATGGTTATAATGACGAAATATTGCTTTTAAAATTGTGAATATTGACATTCATTTGTGAACTAAGCATGACAGAAATGAAAACGTCTTAATTTGTGCATTTTTTAGTCACAAAAAATTAACTTGACAGAAATCCGAAAATGATGTAAAATGTAGTAGTAAAAATATAGCCGATGCGCGTGGGCATTTCCGCGATGCGGCGGCATGTAATTTTCGGAGGAATCGACATGAAAAAAAGATTGATGTGCCTGTTTCTTTGCTTGATCATGGTTCTCGGAGCTCTTGCGAGCTGTTCCTCGGCGACCAATGAACAAACGAAGAACAAAATTTCCGACACGGCATCCGAGCAGGCGATCACACTGACAATGTGGATCGTGTCTGAGGAGAAGGTCTCTCCCCAAACCGCATCGGCTGTCAGTGAAGCACTGAACGTGCTGACGAAGGCAAAATTCAAAACTCAGCTCATTCTTCATTATTTCACTGAGGATGAGTACCGCGCAAAGCTCGAAGAAACGATCAGCGCGTATGAGGAGGATATTGCAAACGGCGTGATCACGCTGGAGCCTGAGACCGAATCCGAATCCGGCACCGGCGCGGATACCATTATTACCGACGAAACCGAAACGAACGAGTGGGGTATGTCGGTTATCAAGTATCCCGAGGCTGTCAAGAATCAGGTTGATATCATCTATATCGCCGGCGAGGATATGTATCTTGATTTCATCGATAAGGGCTGGCTCAACGAGCTCGATACCGAGCTTGGAAGCGCGTCCAAGAAGATCAAGGAATACGTATCGCAAACCCTTCTTTCCGCTGTAAAGCAGAACGGCGTAACCTATGCCGTTCCGAATAACCGTGTCATCGGTGAGTACACCTACATGCTTCTCAACAAGGAGCTCATGGATAAGTACGCACAGCAGGGTTACGTAACAACGGGCAAGATCGACGGCTTTTATAACACCTATCTGTACACCTTCCTCAACCTGATCGATAAGTTTGAGGACGATTCCGTGGTTGCAATTGATAACACCTATCTGCCCAACCCCGACGAAAAGGTGGACGCTTATGATTACTGCCTGGATCTTCTGGCACACTATTGGTCGATTGACCCCTACAATTACAGCATGCTCGACGAATTCTCGATCTTCGGCTACCACTATCAGTCCATCGAGGACCTGACGCGCGGCAGCGTAGAGCTTGGCTTTAACAGCCTGTTTGAGGACGAAGAATTTACCGCTGAGTACCTCCAGCTCAATAAGTTCCGTTACGACGGCTACTTCGGTGATGCAACCGGTAAGACCGCCGCACTGAAATTCGTTGACGGTGACTATACCTTCCTTGATGCTTTCTATTCCAACGGCTACTGTGTATATGAGGGCGAGGAGTATTACCCCGTTCCCGTTGTATATCCCACAGCATCCACCGAAGATATCTTCGGCAACATGTTCGGTGTTTGCACCTACACCAGAGACGTTGGCAGAAGTATGGAGATCATTACCTACATGAACACCAATGCCGAGTTCCGTAACATTCTGCAATACGGTGTTGAGGGCACGCACTACGAGATGATCGATAACGGCAACGGCACCACCACCCTGAAGTATCTTGTAAACGATTATAAGATGGATATTTATTCCACCGGTAACGTTTTCATGGCACATCCGCAGCCCCATATGTCGGCTGATATCTGGGAGAACGGTAAGGTTCAAAACCGCTACTCCATGGTGGATCCGCTTCTCGGATTCGACTTCGCAGGACACGCAGCAGGTGCTGTAGAGGAGGAATCGGGCGTTACGATCAACACCAAGGTTGGCTACACGGTTCTTTATTCCACCGGATACTCCAAAACCGTTCTTTCTCAGAACGCAGACCTTGCAAAATGGATTCAGGATTCCGATGAGGCAGGTAAGGGTCTGTACGTTTACAAGACCTACATGATTGACGGTTCCGACCTGACCATCAATTACTATGTTTATAACAACAATCTCACCAAGAAGACCAACTTCTCGGTGAAGGATGTCCGTGACGTTGAAATTACAGTCAACGATAAGGGCAAGGAGATTGTAACCCAGACCAACCTCGACTTTATCCTTACCTATGAGGATACCGAGGAAGATTCCGAGACCGGCTACGAGCTTTCTATGGTTTCGCTTTACACCAGAAAGAACAACTCGTTTGAGATCCTCGGAAATATCAACGGAACCGATATCAAGGCAGAAGACATTCCCACCACCGAAAAAGATAAGCTGCTCGTATTCGATATTATGAATACCGAGGAGTATAGCATCGAGATTTACGACAACGTTCGCAAACCTACCTTCTATCGCAACGCGGAGTTGATGAATTGGATCAACGCATGCGATAAGAATAAGGATAAGAACCCCGCGTCCTACGTGCTCAGCTACGTTTCCGAGCCTAAGGACGGCAAGGTGGAGCGTATTTTCGCATTCTACCGCACCGGCTTGAAGTACGTAACCGATCTTGAGATCCTGCCCACGGGTGAGATGGGGGAACTCAACCTCCTCCTGAACTACTCGCACTCCGAGGATAACCAGCTCGATACGCACGACGGTGACGTAAACTATCAGATCTACTACCTCCGCATCATCACCGATGAGGACGTTGACTTCTCCTACACCATTACAAGCAACGGCGAGGAGGTTCGTCTGTTTGGTGCCAACAAGGATGAGCGCACCGAGGCAGCAGGCGACGCAAAGCCCGACTTTGTAATGCTTGGCAACCTGGATACCGAGCTTGTAAAGATCATGTACACGCTCAATCAGGAATTGGTTGCAAAGCTGGAAGCTTGCAAGAATATCGATGAGCTGACCGCTCTCGTTGGAGAAATGAAAAAGCTCCTGACCACGGGCGAGAATGCGCCTTTGCTCAGCTCCTTCACGATTTTGAAGGACCTCGCTGAGAAATATGCAGTGGACTCTTCGCTCAAGAACTTCTACCGCGATATTCTTTGCATCACCGGATATACGGTTGTTGAGTTGACCGAGCAGGATCCCGAGAATCCCCAGAAGGAGATTCCCGCGACCTACGAGGACGTAAACGGAAATAAGGAATCGTACATTTACTACGATTCGCCTTATGCCATCTACCGTTCTTGGATGCAGACCTACGGCTTCCTGCCGAAATAAGAAATCAAATCAATTTGGGGCTGTGCCAAAGGCGCAGCCCCTACGTTTTTTTTGCCCGAATCGAAAAAAGCGGCTCTTTGATCCCAAAAAAGCATGGATATTGAAATTTTTTTGAAAAGAGGTCTTGAAAAGCGACGGTATCTGTGTTAAAATATTAGAGATAGCGAAAACCGTTAGAAAGGATTTAAATAAATCATGTTAGGAGAACAGAAGGTATCGTATTCGGGCGTGCAGCCCAGCGGAAATTTGACAATTGGAAATTATTTGGGCGCGATTCGAAATTTCTCCGAATACTCCGAACAATATAAAACCTTTTATTGCGTGGTGGATCAGCACGCGATCACCGTAAGACAGGTGCCCGCTGAGCTTCGCCGCCGTACCTATGAAACGCTCGCGCTTTATATGGCATGCGGCTTGGATCCCGAAAAAAATACGCTTTACGTACAATCCATGGTTCACGAGCACGCGGAGCTTGCATGGATTCTGAATTGCTTTACGATGTTTGGCGAGCTTTCACGTATGACACAGTTCAAGGATAAGAGCGCGCGCCACTCCGATAATATCAACGCGGGGCTGTTTACCTATCCTGCCCTGATGGCAGCCGATATTCTGCTCTATCAAACCGATGTGGTGCCCGTTGGAAGCGACCAAAAGCAGCACGTGGAGCTCTGCCGCGATATTGCGGAGCGATTCAACCAGATCCATCCCGGAACCTTTACCATTCCCGAACCGATCATTTCCAAGCACGGTATGCGTATTATGTCGCTTGCGGATCCCACAAAGAAAATGAGCAAATCCGACGAAAATGCAAATGCCGTGGTATATATTCTCGATGATCGGGATACAATTATCAGAAAGTTCAAGCGCGCGGTTACCGATTCGGGATCGGAAATTCGATATGCTCCCGATAAGCCCGGTGTGAGCAACTTGATGACGATCTACTCCTGCTTTACGGGCAAGACGATGGAGGAGATCGAGCGTGAATTCGACGGTCGCGGTTATGGCGATTTTAAATTGGCGGTTGGTGAGGTCACTGCGGACGCACTTGCTCCCGTTCAAGAACGCTACCATGCGCTTTTAATCGATAAGGCAGCCTTGGAGGAGCAGATGAAGAAGGGCGCGGAGGAAGCGTCAAGATGCGCGCGCCGTACGCTCTACAAGGTAAAGAAAAAACTCGGCTTCGTTCAGCTTTGAGCCGACGTCATAGGAAACTGCCGTTTTACATATCCTCAAGAAGGGGAAGGGTAGGACGGACGCGAGACAGAGCTTTCTTTTTTGAGGAGGCTCTGTTTTTGTTATGCGGGGGATTTTTCAATGTGGTTATTTTATGTCGCGCTCTCTTTCTCAATCTGTTTTGTGCTTGTTCCAACGGTTCAAAGCCTATCGTGGATCATCGGCGCGGTAGACGTTCCGAAGGATTTCCGTCGCATGCACGTAAAAAAAACACCGCGCGCGGGCGGAATTGCGATCTGTCTTGCGTTTTCCATTGCCGCGCTTGCTTTTGGAGCAGGATCGCACACCGCGCTCTGTGCGATCGGTGGCGGATTTTTGATGATGGCTTTGGGACTTGCAGATGATATCTATTGCTTCGATGCTCGCACAAAGCTACTGTTTCAAATTTCGATTGTGACCGCAAGCGTGTTAAGCTTGGAAACATTTACGCCCCTGCAGGCTTTTTTTGCGATCTTTTGGGTGCTCACGCTTTGTAACGCGCACAATTTTATTGACGGATTGGACGGCCTGCTTTGCGGATGCGCTGCCTGCGAGGGTGGCCTGCTGTCGGTTGCCCTGCTTTTAACGGAGCGGGAGCAGGATGCCTGCTTTCCCTTGTTTCTTGCCGCCGCCTGCTTGGCATTTCTTCACTTTAATCATTCGCCCGCCCGTATTTTTGCGGGGGATTGCGGTTCGCTCTCCATCGGATTTCTGCTGGGGATCTTTTCACTCGGTCTGTTTGAATTTGCGGGAACCGGCCTTTCTTTGCTCTCTCCCTTCTTTATCTTTGCCTATCCCCTGACCGATCTTTTTGTGGCGGTGGCGCGCCGCCTGTTGCGTGGGCGGAGTCCTTTTTCCGCGGACCGTGCGCATCTGCACCACCGTTTGTGCGACGCGGGACTCTCCAAGCCGCAGAGTGTTCGGGTGTTGCATTTGATCTGTGCAATGCTTGGGGGAATTGGCGTGCTGTTGTTAAGAGGCCGTTTTTTTCTGTTTGCAAGCATTTCTTGCATGATGACCGCGTTTTTGTTGATCAAAATTCGACATTTCATTACGGATTTTATTTGATTCGGGTTGATTTTTAGCAGAAAGCATGCTATAATAAAGATAGCAATATATAGTTTTGCAAGGCATTCTTTTTTGGAGGTAATAAATATGAAAATTCGCTTTCGTTTGATCGCTGCTTTGCTGTGCTTTTGCATGATGCTTTCCATGTCGTCCTGTATGTATATGGGACGTGTGTTTGGCGTTGTGGGAGACATGATGTTGGAGATTGACCAAAACGGAGATGACCCGGATGACGGGCTTGGTAAGTCGCCTCTTGTTTATACGCTTACCGAGGCCGATCTTACGCATTTTACCGATCTTGTAAACGAGTGCCGCGAGCTGGTGCTTGCGGGAACCGACACCGACGCGATTGAGGCGGCAATGATCGAGATGGAGGATTTTTACTATCATATCGTTTCGCAGGCGCAAATTGCGTACCTCCTGTACTGCAAGGATATGCAGGATCAGCAGTTGACCGACGATCAGCTCTTCGCATCGGGCATGCAGAGCGATGCTTACGGAATTTACATCGAGTTCTGTCAAGCGGTTGATGAATCAAATTCTCCTTACCGTGAGGAGTTCTTCAGCACGTGGTCCGAAGCGGATCTGATGAGCATGAGGAGCTACACCGATGAGGTTACGGCGCTCATGCAGGCAAACGATGAGATCAGTGCGGAGTATCATGAGCTGGATCTGGAATCTGAGGACGATCTGAAAAAGGTAGCTGCGTTTTATCTTGATTTTTTGGAAAACAACCAGAAGCAGGCAAAGATCATGGGAAGCGCAAACTACTATGAATATGCAAACGAGTCGATGTATCTGCGTGACGCAAGCAAGGCAGAGCGAGAGGCGTTCCGTGATTACGTTGCCGAGTATATCGTTCCCCTGTACGTCGATCTGAGCGCAGATTTCGAGCCGCTGTTCTCGGCGCTGTCTCCCGGAAATCAGCTCAAGATCAGCAATCTTCTGTTTAAACCCTATAATCAGCAGTCCAAGGACTACGTTGCGAATTATATCGCCACCTATCCGACCGACGTTCAGGATAGCTTCAACCGTATGTTTGATATCTCCTCCTCGCTCTTTACCGATGGAAAGAATGCATACGAGGGTGCTTATACCACTTATTTGTACGACGAGGGGCGCCCCTTCTGCTATTTTGGTCCGGAGTATCAAGGCTGCTTTACCATTGTTCATGAGATGGGACACTTCTATGCGGGTAATTTCAACGCGCTCTCAGATATCCAGCTTGACCTGGCAGAGGTTCATTCGCAGGCAAACGAGCTTTTGTTCTTGCGCTATATGAAGGATAACACCCCTGAGAACGTCTTCCGTGTGCTGGAGCTCTATCAGGTGCTTACCATTCTCGGTAATATCATTCTCGGCACCATCATTGATGAGTTTGAGGAGTACGTTTATACCAATTACGACAGCATCAAGACAAAGGGCACCTCTCTTGATCAGATCATGGAGGATATCTGTGAGAACTACGGAGGCAAGGATACCGTTTACGAAAACGTAGGCGATATGAGCCTCTATTGGAAATACGTTGTAATCGATTCTCCCGTTTACTATATCAGCTATGCGCTTTCCGCAACGGCGGCACTTTCGCTTTACGACATTTCGACAAGAGACGTGGATTCGGCGCGCGAAACCTTCCTGTCGCTCGCAGAGGACCTTGACATTGATCTTTCCTTCCGCGAGATGCTTGAGGTTGCGGGCTTGCCTGACCCTTATGCGGAATCCACCATGATTGCGATTCGGGATTGCTTTTCATAAAGGAGGCGTTTGAATGTATCCAAAGGAGATATTTTTAGGGCTTGACCTGTATGATATCCTGCTTGTACTCGGGTTTTTCGCCGCGCTGTTGATCTTTCGTTATTGGGCAGATGCGCGAAAGCTCCCCGCAAAGCTGCAAAATCTTTGCATCGGCGGCGCGCTTGGTGCACTTGTGGGCGGATACGCGTCGGCTGTCTTATTCCAAGCGCTTTATAATTTTCTTGACGGAGAGGAATTTGCCATTACGTCCTCTACCGGCGCAACCTTTTACGGTGGCCTGATTGGCGGCGTGCTCGTCTTTCTTGTGATCTATTTTGAGGGTGGATATTTTCTGCTTGGAAAGGGTGTTGCCGCAAAGCATTTCTTTACCTTGACCGAGATCGCGGCGGCTTCCATTACGCTTGCGCACGGAATCGGACGCATCGGTTGCCTGTTTGCGGGTTGCTGCTACGGACAGGTCACAACCAAATGGTTCGGTATTTATAACGCACATCTGGACGCGAAGACCGTTCCCGTGCAGCTCCTGGAAGCGATTTTCCTCTTTATCCTCTTTGCCTGGATGACCTACCGCCTGCATCAGAACAAGCGCGGAAATTTTGGCTTGTATCTGATTTTATATGGGGTATGGCGTTTTTACATCGAGTTTTTCCGTGCGGATGATCGCGGACAGACCTTTATTTCCAATCTCTCGCCCTCGCAGCTGATGGCGATCGTGCTTGCCCTTGTGGGAATAGGCTTCTGGATCCTTGATTACGCGCTCAACAGTCGCGCGGCACGCAAGGAGGCGGATTCCGATGCTTCGTGAAAGAGCTTGCCGGACCGTTGTTTGTGTTTGCGGAATTCTGTTTTTGGTGCTGTGGTTCTGGAATCCTACGCTCTCCAAGGACCCTTTGGTGCAGGATCTTCTGCGCCCCATGATCTCACGTATTCTTGGAAGCATCATTTTCGGTGCCTTGCTTTTGTTTGTCGGAAACCGTGTTTGGAGCCGTATTCGGTGGCGGCATCTTGCTGTTTTTCTGCCCGCGCTTCTGATCGCGGTCAATAATTTCCCGTTTATCGCCCTGATAAGCGGTTCGGCAGTCCTTACAAGAGGCGAGCTTCTTCCTCTTTTGATCCTTGATTGTTTGCTGATCGGTATTTTTGAGGAATTTGCTTTTCGCGGCACCCTCTTTCTCGGAATTCTTTCCAAGCATTGCAAAACACGACGGCAGATCCTTTTGACTACGGTTATCTGCTCGGCTGTATTCGGTTTGGTGCATTTTGCAAATCTTTTAGAGAATGCAGGCTTTGGCGCAACGCTTTTGCAGGTTGGTTATTCCTTCCTTATTGGCGGAATGTGCTCCATTGTTCTGCTTCGCACGGGAAATCTTTTCTATTGTGTGATCCTGCACGCGGTTTATGATTTCGGCGGCCGAATTCTTCTGATCGGAGAGGGTGCGAGATGGGACTCGGTTACGGTTTCGTTGACCGTAGTGCTCTCCATTCTGGTATCGGTTTGGATGCTGTGGATGCTGCTTCGGACCACGCCAGAGGACGCAAAACGTTTCTTTTCAAAAAAGGGGGAGGATCCTTCAAATGAACACTATTAAAATTAATCGTGGCGCAACAAAAATGATCGCGCACAGAGGTGTGAGCGGGTTGGAGCGGGAAAATACCAATCTTGCCTTCGTTGCTGCCGGAAACCGTTCTTATTTTGGTGTGGAGACCGATATTCACGTAACGGCGGATCAAAACCTGATCGTGATCCATGACGACACGACCACGCGTGTGTCGGGTGTGGAGCTTGTGGTGGAGCAACAGTGCTTTGCCGATCTGCGCGCGATCAAGCTGTTTGATCTGGACGGAACCAACACGCGCGAGGATCTGCGCATGCCGTCGCTTGAGGAATATATCGGAATTTGTAAAAAATATGAAAAGACCTGCATATTGGAACTGAAAAATCCAATGTGCGAGGATATGGTTCGGCAGGTGATGGATCGGATCGAGGCAATGGGGTATTTGCAGGAGGTCATCTTTATTTCCTTCTGCTTTGACAATCTTGTGTATGTAAAGAACCATCGAAAAGAGCAACGCGTGCAGTTTTTGTTTAAAAACTTTACGGAAGATCTTTTGCGGAATATGAAGGCGTACGGAATGGATATCGACGTTTATTATAAATCCCTGACCGAAGATCTGGTGCGAGACCTGCATGCCGATGGCTTTGAGGTCAACTGTTGGACGGTAGACGATCCGCAGGTTGCCGAAACGCTTGTGTCTTGGGGTGTGGATTATATCACCACAAATATTTTGGAATAACCCGAAAAAGACGAACGGGAGGTAAGTGGATGCGAAAGCATGCTACACGTACCTCCCGTTCTTATATTTGGGAGCTTTTCAGTTTACTTTAGAGCCGCAGAATTTTCAGAGTGGGATCTTCTTTTTTGAATGCTTGGGAATTGAACGTTCAAAATAAGGATAGCGGCACAAACGCAGAAAATGCCGAGCACACCGAGCAGATCCATAGGCTCTTTGAGCACAAAGGTTCCCAGCAGGCAGGCTGTGATGGGCTCGGTAAAAGCAAGAATCGAGGCGGTGTCGGGCTTTACACCCTTGATACCAACGGCATAAAGAAGGAAAGGGATTACGGCGGTGCAAAGCGCGAGTGCAGTGTAAATAACAATCAATCGGGGAGCGACGGGGGATTGCAGCGTAATTTGAACAATTTGTGCGGGATTGGAAACAATAAGCGCAGCAATTGCGGCAAATATGAAGTTGAGTGCGGTAAAGGTGAGCGGTTCACGGTTCGACTTCATAAAAAGCGCTGTCAGAATACCGTACAGAGAGTAGGTGAATGCGCCCAGCAAGCCGAAAAGGACACCGATTGGATTCATCTTAACGCCGGATGCAACTCCCGAGACCAGCGCGCAACCAACAATGGCAAACAGAAAAGCAATGATCTTTTTGAGGGTGAGGCGTTCCCGAAAGAGAATTCTGGACAGAAACATTACAAATATGGGAGCTGTATAGAGCAAAATTACGGCAACGGCTGCCGAGGTTTCGGTGATGCAACGATAATAAAACATGCACATGGCAAATACAGAGAACACACCCGATCCTGCCGTGATCAAGAGTGAGCGCAGGGAAACGCGGTATAATGAAAATCCGCGCCCTTTTATAATCAGCAGGATATTGAGGATCAAAGCGGCAACGCAGATGCGGATCGCTGTGATCTGAACGGATGAAAGGGAGGTGTGCAGATTGATCTCATGAATGAATAAGCAAGAGGTTGCCCAAAAAGCACCGCTTATCAGAATTAGAAAGACGTGTAATTTATGTTTCATAAAAATCACCTGATCAAATGTTATTTATTGATGAAGCGGTCAAGAAGGGGATCGCGCGCACGTTCCGGCGAATCAAAGATTCGCGGGGCACGAACGATAGGCTGACGCGAAAACAAGATACCTCTACGCGTAGCGTAAAAAAGGGGGAAAGATGGGATTCTGAACCCAAACGTGCGCATACGTTCACGTGTAGGTGTATGTGCTATGTGCGCACGTTCCGGCGAATCAAGGATTCGCGGGGCACGAACGATAGGCTGACACGAAAACAAGATACCTCTACGCGTAGCGTAAAAAACTACGCGTAAAAAAGGGGGGGAAGATGGGATTCTGAACCCAAACGTGCGCATACGTTCACGTGTAGGTGTATGTGCTATGTGGCGCACGTTCCGGCGAATCAAAGATTCGCGGGGCACGAATGATAGGCTGACACGAAAACAAGATACCTCTACGCGTAGCGTAGAGGTATCTTGTTCTGGGGTGAGATATGGGATTCGAACCCACGACCTTCAGGGCCACAACCTGACGCGCTAACCAACTGTGCTAATCCCACCATATTATAAAATGGCGTGCCTTGAGGGATTCGAACCCCCGACCTACTGCTTAGAAGGCAGTTGCTCTATCCAACTGAGCTAAAGGCACATCAAGGAAAGCTTCCCGTGATACGGGAAGCAAATCCTTTGGAGCGAGTGATGGGAATCGAACCCACGCGGCCAGCTTGGAAGGCTGGAATTCTACCATTGAACTACACTCGCATATGTCCTGTTTCACAAGTACCTTGCTATTATACCATACACTTCTTTTTTTGTCAAGAGGATTTTTTAAAAAAAATGTTTTTTTCAAATCTTTTTTGCGTTTTTAGAAATTCGAATGTAAAAAAACGCGGGGGAATGCCGTCTTTGATTAGAATATTGAATGAAAAAATAAAAAAATCAAAAAAACCAAATTTTTTTCGAAAAAAGACTTGACATTTTTCAAAAAAGGTGTATAATATACCTGTTGCGCATGACAAGGCGCGATACGCGGGAGTGGCGGAACTGGCAGACGCGCACGTTTGAGGGGCGTGTGGTTCACACCGTACGGGTTCAAGTCCCGTTTCCCGCACCAAAAACAAAACAGACACCTACAGGGTGTCTGTTTTGTTTTTTGCGAGAGTATGGTTGCGAGAGGTCTACCGAATGTTTCTTGCGAGTGGAACAGTCGCAAGAAGACTTCTCTGCGCCGCAGGCGCTATGTACGGAGTTCAAGTCCCGTTTCCCGCACCAAAAACAAAACAGACACCTACAGGGTGTCTGTTTTGTTTTTTTGTGAGCGGATGGTTGCGAGAAGTCTACCGAATGTTTCTTGCGAGTGGAACAGTCGCAAGAAGACTTCTCTGCGCCGCAGGCGCTATGTACGGAGTTCAAGTCCCGTTTCCCGCAGTGTGCCTGTTCTTTTTTGGCGCGGGAAATTGGCTATGCAAAACCGATTGCCGCATAGCGACTGTTCGGTCCAATTTTGCTTGCAACAGTTGCGTTCGCGCGAAGCGTTCTTTCGATGGAAAGGGGAGCATGCAGTCTTACCCTTCTATAGCGTTATATGGGTAACTGCAAATATTACGCCGGTTTTTGCTTTTTGGTCGCTATAAAATACCACAAGACGCAGGTAAGAAGGTTGATGATATGTAGGGCGAGTAACCCTGTGTTCAATGCGGAATACATAGCTTGACCGTTTTGGTAAGCATCTTTCGTTATTACAATTATTTCCCAGTTTCCATACTTATGTCGCAGAATGGTAACCGATTCATACAAATGGGCGCAATAATAATATTCTTTCCCATCTATTTTGCCCCATGATTGCGAAGGATAGGAGGGAACGCTAAAATCCGGATCCACCTCCGGTTCTTCATCGGGATTCACTATGACCGTACCATCATTTAACGGTCCGTAGCCTTCCTGATACCATTTGTCGTATTGATTTTGCATGTACGTAATAAAATCATTGGGATTGTCAAACGTTTGCTTTTGAACAAAGTCGGATTCACTGATATTTTCGGTTACAACATACGTTATCAGCATAATAATCGCTGATACCATCAAAAAGACCGCGCAGATCCTTTTCAAAAGGCATCTTTTTGTATTTACCTGACCAATGTCTGTCTCATTAAGCCAAATGATCTTGCGATCTATCAAAAACTTTAAAATGAAAATTCTATAAATACAAAAGCCAACCAGAAACGCTGCGGAAAGAAACAGCATACCAAATAAAAGCCAAGAATTTAAAACCAACCCATAATGACTGTTGTAATATTCCAGCGTGAGTACCGCGATCGGTAGGCAAAATGCAAACATCAAAAGTATTCCAAAGAATATCTTGACCGAGGCGAACACCATCTCCGTGTTCGCCTTTTTAATGTTCTCCGCGTGTTCTGTATCTTCTTCATCCACAAGTAATCGAACGCTTACGGTAAAACAGATCTGGCAGATTGTTGCCGCTACCAGAAATACGCCGGCAAGACAGAAGCCGAGTAGTCCCTTTGAAAAACCGAGGTTGCATATCATAGCAGCAATCAGTCCTACGATCATAAGACCGATCGAAATAAAGGAGAGGTTGGTAAACTGCTTTTTTCGATTGTGAAGCATCAGCTTGAATTGTTTTTCACTTCGTGCTTTTTGCTTACTTGCGGTCTCCTCAAAATCCGCAACCTTTCTGTCGGGATTATTTCGTTCTCCGCGCAGAAGCTCGTCGGTGGTGATGTTAAAAATTTCGGCGATTGAAGGGATCAGTGAGAGCTCAGGCGTGCATTCGTCGCATTCCCATCGGCTTACCGTTTTATCCGAAACAAAAAGCTTTTCACCAAGCTCTTTCTGGGTCATACCGTTTGCTTTCCGCAAAGCTGAAATAAATTTACCGATCGTTTTCTTTTCCATAGCAATGCCTCCTCGCATTTCTTTTTCTGTGATATCATTCTATCATTCCGTCAGAAAGAATACCACCCCGAAGGGAAGGAATTACTCCCGAAATGCGAGAATTTCGTGCTTTTCTGATCCTTTATAACCAATTGACACGTGTTGGAAGGGGCGGTGTTCGACTCAAAACTCCTCCTCGATCTCCCAGATGCGCGCGGTTGCCTCGTCGGGCGCGAGCTTGTCGGTGGCATAGGCATGGCGTAAGAGATCGGCTGGGATATAGTGGTCGTATTTTTCAAAAATTGGGATCTCGCTACCCGAAACAAGTGTTTCGGGATCCAGCGCCTGCTCGCGGAGCTCCTCGGCAAGTCGGGAAATCAGTTCATAATCGTTTCCGCGTGACATTTTAAAGGTGATGAAATAACAGCCCTCATATTCAATGCCGTTCATGCCGAATTCGGTAGCGTGGCGAGCAAGCAGGCGGCGGACCGTTCGGAACGCGCGCGTTCCGAGCCACGGAAAGAGACACCAAGAGTAACCGCCCAAATGCACGAGCGAATGCTCCAGCATGCCCGTGTTCCGTGCCACGTGTCGCGCGACGTCAAGCCGCTTTTGCGCGTTTTCTTTGAGATAAGGATAAACGGTATCCTCGCTCAGCACACGGCGCATTCTTTGTAGGATCCGCGTATGGACCTCTCCAAAGTCACCCGGCCAGGAGACCTCCATCTTTCCTTCCACGCTTTTGACGTAGATCAGCTTGTGCTGAATGTCGAGCTCCTCGACCTCCCACACGCGTCCCGCCAGGGCAAAACGGTCGCCCACGGGAGGCGGGGTCGTGATGGTACCGATCTCGTCCGAGCCGCAGCGTACCGTGTAGTCCTCGCTATCCTTGAACACCGCGTAGAATTTGAAGGATCGCAACAGTCGCTCGCCGCCAAGCCCTACGATCAGCGTTTTTTCTTCGGTCATTTCGAGAAAATCGTTGTTGAGCATCGAAAGGATCAGTGCCTTGTAGTCCTCTTTCGGTACGTTTTCAAAGGGGGGCAGGGAAAGCACGCGCTCGGCAAGGCGACGGAGCGTGAGCTCGCCCGAGGACGCAAGCACGCTCAGCGTTTGGTGAAAGAGCAGGCTGTAAGGGAGCTTACGGACGTTGGGCGGTTCGATAAAGCGTTCCTCAATGTAGAGTTGAACGATGGCGATTGCTCGGAGCAGCTCCCATGGGATCAATTGCGGCAAGGGCGTGTTGGGCAGAGGATCCTCCTCGCGAAAGACCATCATCATTTCAGGCGGCTGACCGCGTCTGCCCGATCTGCCGAGCCGTTGCAAAAAGCTGGTTACCGAATTGGGCGACTGATTCTGAAGGACCCGCTCCAACCGCCCAATGTCAATTCCGAGCTCCATTGTCACGGTCGCGCAGGTCACCGCCATTGCGTCGGTGTCCTTCATTTTCATTTCGGCTTCCTCTCGGATCGATGCCGAAAGATTGCCGTGATGGATCAAAAATACGTCGGGGTCGCCGCGATTTTTCGCAATCTGCCGAAAAGTGGCGCACAGATATTCAGTCTCCTCACGTGAGTTCGAGAAAACAAGCGACTTGCGGTCACAAACGCAATCATACATAAAGGAGTAGCCCGCGTCGTAGGCAAGCCCCTGCGCGGGACCGTCGGTTTGATCCTTTGGATCGGTTGCCTGCTCGGTTTTGGCGTTTTGAATATAAAAATGCTCCATGCCGAGCCGCCAACGGATCTTTCCCGCATCAAACGTGGGAACCGCAGTGTCTCTCCCACTGCCCGCCCCAAGCCAATCCGCCGCCTTTTGCGGGTCGCCAATGGTTGCCGAGAGTCCGATGCGGCGCGGGTGATGCCCAATCAGATGCCCGATGCGAGCGAGCTGGCAGAGAATTTGATTGCCGCGGTCACTTCCCGTGAGCGTGTGGATCTCGTCGATCACAATGAAACGCAGGTCGCCAAACAGCCGTACAATGTCGTTGGAGCGATTGATCAGCATGGATTCAAGCGATTCGGGCGTGACCTGCAAAATACCGTCGGGACGGTCCAGCAGTTTTTTCTTGTGCGATTGCGCCACGTCCCCGTGCCAATGCGTCACACGGACACCGCTCTGATCAAGCAGCTCCTCCATGCGGTAGAATTGGTCGTTGATCAGGCTTTTGAGGGGCGCGATATAAAGGACGGCAACGGTAGCCGAGGGATTTTCGCAAAGCTCGGCAAGAATCGGAAAGAATGCCGCCTCGGTTTTGCCGCTCGCGGTGGACGAGGTGAGGAGCAGGTTCTTGTCGGTTTCAAAAATCGTTTCCGCCGCCGCCACCTGCACCTCACGCAGGTTTTCCCAACCGTGCGCGTAGATATATTCCTGAATAAAATCGGGAAAGCGTTCGAAAATTTGGCTCATATGAGACCTCCTTTTTCGGAAAAGTGTCACTTTATACGCAAAATTTAAAATTCAATATCCTCAATTCGAAATTTTGGATCCGAGTTGTTCGGGGCAGGGGAGTTACCGTCGTCGGGCGGTGTATCCCCATCGTCGGCATCGGTTTTGAGCGTGACGGCACTGCCAACCACCTGCTCAAACGTGGCGTCGGGGTTTTGCATGAGAATATTGAGCACCGTCATATAATCGCGCAGCATCTCACGCGGTGTGATCATGCTGTCAGCTCCCGCGCGCCCGAGGCAGATCTGCAAAAATTGGATCATCTGCTCTTGCGTGATGCGCGGCTCCTGCCCGTAGTTTTGCGCATAGAGCTTTGTCACGCGGCTGATCAGAGCAAAGAGCTCGTCGTCGGACAGGCGTCGCAAACGAATCACGGGTCCGATCAGATTTTTGAAGCCCTCCAGCGCGAAGCGGCTGTCGCAAAGGCGGCTGCGAAGTGCCTCATAGCTGAACAGTCCGCGTCGCGTATCCTCCAAAAACTGCGGCGTTCCGCCGAGGATCAGCGCAAGTCCGGATGCCCTCCCTTGCAGGGTATCGTTGAACATGGAAAGGATCTTTTCGTAGTTGTTTTCGCGGCTGACGCGGTGTGAGATCTTGTAAAGGTTCACGCACTCGTCGATGAACACCACAAGCCCGCGGTATCCGATCGTGCGCGAGAGTGCCGCCCAAAGCTTGAGAAAATCATACCAGTTATCGTCGTCAATGATCGTGGAGACCGCAAATTTCAGCTCGTTACGTGCCTCTGTTTTTGTGGAAAACTCTCCGCGAAGCCAGCGCAGGCAGGCACTCTTGCGGTCGTCTTCACCGTTTGTATAGGCATGGTAATATGCCGTGATCACGCGCGCAAAATCAAATCCGCCAACCAAGCACTCCACCTCGCGCATGGTGTCCAGCACGCGCTTTCCGAGCGCATCACCGAAGGCGGGAGAATCGGGGGAGATTCCGCTTTGCGTCACCTGCGCTTGCAGGTCGTTGACCCATCGCGCCAGGATCCGAGGCAGAGCTCCGCCGTCGGGAGAGGCTTTGGAAGCCAGATTTTTCATCAATTCCCGATAGGTTGCAACACCGCTGCCGCCCGTGCCGTAGAGTCGGCGTTCGGGGGAAAGATCGGCATCTGCCGTCAAAAAGTCGCGTTCGATTGCATAGCCGCGGATCAGTTGCATCAAAAAGCTTTTTCCGCTTCCGTAACGCCCGATCAAAAAGCGCATCGATCCGCCGCCCTCGTTTACGGCTTCCAGATCCGAGAGCATTGCGGTAATTTCATCGCGGCGGCCAATGGCAATATAAGGTGCACCCGTACGCGGCACAACACCCGCCGACACAGAGGAAAGCAGGGAGGTCAATATGCGCTTGGGTACTTTCGGAGTGACATTTTGTTCTATCTGTTCCATAAGGTTCTGTCTCATCCTTTCTGTTCGGTCTCCTGCGTCAATTGCAGGAGAAGCGATTCGTAATCCTCGATCACAGCAAAGCCGTAATCGGATTCCTCCAATAAAATATCTCCTAATAGGTCGGCGGCAAGCGCGTTGATCTCGTCTGCCAAGACCTCAAGCGGCATTCCGTGTGCGGAAGCGGCTTTTTTTTGTGCCGCGGGATTGCGCTCCCGTACCGCGCAAAGAAACGCGTGATATGCCGAAAAGGCGGCGGTTGGGAGGGAATCGTTCTCATTTGCGGCTGATGGGGGGAGGGGCAATCGTTCGAAAGCGGGGGAGAGGGGTGACGCGGTTGTCGTCGGCTCCGACACAACGGCTTTTTCGATGGGAGCATCTTCCTTTTCCGGTTCGTCACACAATGCTTCGATCAGGCGTTCGGTGGTATCCCACGAGCTTCGCTCGATCGCGGCGGCATTTTGCAGGGAAAGCGGCTTTTGCGGGAGCTCATAGAGCTTTTCGTAGTCTGCGGAAACGGGCTCCTTGGGCTTGCCTACCGCTCGCTTTTGTGGGAGAATTGCGTCCAAGTGGTTATCAAGCAACTCCCGAATTGCGGTTGGAAGGGCATAAATGCTCAGCCGTGAGCGGATTCCCAGCGCGCCGCGTATCTTATTTTCGGTATATTTAATGACGTCGGTGAGAAAATAGCGCAGCTCATGCGAACGTGAAAAAGAGCAATACTCCACCTCAATTTTTTTCTTGATGCGGTAAGAGCAAAGCGCGCCCATATAAGCGTCACGCTTCAAGCGGCTGTCGTCCAGCTTTGCCGAAACAAACAAATGACCGTTTTTGCTGGTGTGTGCCACCACCTCGCGAAGTGCGCTCAGGATCGCCTTGTCAAAAAGAGCAACGTGCTCACCTACGTAGAATTTACTTTTACGGTAGTCGTAATTACAGCAAAACGCGAGAAGCGCGCTGAGGTATCCGTCGTCGCCTTGTGAGGGAATGAAAAATTCCTTGAGTGTGCTGTGTGACATTGCCGCGGACAGGAGCGTATTGCTCTCAAAATCGGGTGGCGGCAGGCGGTGAAGCAGGCTGCAATCGCAGATCCACTCGGGCAGATAGGTGTCAAGCTGATAAAAGGTATCGCGGTAGTGTGCCCATACCCGACAGAGCGTATCACGCACCTCGCGTGCGTCCATGCGGTCGGAAAGATTGATCAGCTCGTAAACGTAGAGCAGAACATAGCTGTAATCGGTGTCAAGGTAGATTCCTTGACGCACGTGCGAACGCCACCAAAGATACCACTCAAGCTGTGCGCGACTCATCTGCCCGTACTGCGGGACGTAGGAGAAAAAGGGAGTCCGCGGGCATTCCGCGCCCTTGGCGTTCATCAGTCGCTCGGCATCTCGCGTAAAACCCTCGTAATAACGGTAGTTGCTTTTCCAAGAATAGACTCTCACATGTCGGATCAGCGCGTTTTCGGGGGTGTATTCAAGCAGAGGCGCGGGACGGTTTGCCTCCTCCTCGGCAGTATGCGGCGGAATGAAGCGTGGCTTTACCTCGCCGCGTGGGGGGATCGTTTGCGCCTCTGCATTGGCGGGCGGTTGCTGTGAGGCAGGGGGCGGCACGATGATCTCGGCGGCTTCGGTGTTTGCGGCATGATGCACGGCTCGACGGCGCGGAATCAGCTCGTCGATATCCCAAAAGCTGTCAAGCTCCTCGTTTCGTTTCTTTTTTTCATCACGCATGTGCTCATCCCCTCTCTTTTTTTATTTTCTGGAATATTTCATTATAACATGTTTTCGGACTCTTGTCAATTCATATCTTTATTTTTGCCATAAAAAAGAAGTTCAAAAAAATAAAATTTGTTCCCCGAAAAAACGCGAAAAATAAGAGATGCCTCTTGACAAATGGATATGATTATGTTATAATATGAAAAATGAATCTTTAAGCCGATACAGAGATGTCGGGAAGATGATCATAGTCAAAGCCTTCGCCATAGCCGGAGGACTGTTTGCATGTGTAAATCTTGCCGGCTCGGCAAGATTTTTTTGTTGCCGAAGTGTCGGAAAGAAGCCGTACCGTGGGGGAACGCTCCTCGGGACGGTGGATAAGGAGGTTTACAAATGAACCCAAAGGCACAGGTTATGGATGCCACCGCGCTATCCCGTGCGATGGCGCGCATTACGCATGAGATCATTGAACGCAACCGAGGCGCGGCGGATATCTGCTTGCTTGGCGTAAAGCGCCGCGGAATTCCGCTTGCGGCAATGCTTGCCGAAAACATCAAGCGCTTTGAGGGCATTGACGTCCCGCTCGGCTACCTTGATATCACCCGGCATCGGGACGATATGACCGAACAGGAAAAACAACACGCCGCCGCGGAATGCCACATTCCCTGCGATATCCGCAAAAAGACCGTGATCATTGTAGATGACGTGCTTTATACGGGGCGTACCGCAAGAGCCGCGCTTGAGGCGGTCTTTGCGCACGACCGTCCGCTTGCGGTTCAGCTCGCGGTTTTGATTGACAGAGGGCATCGGGAGTTGCCGATCCGCCCCGACTACGTGGGCAAGAACGTTCCAACCGCCCGCAGCGAGCAGGTTGCCGTGATGCTTGAACAGATTGACGACAGCACGGGTGTGTATATCTGCGACAGCGCAGATGAAGAATAAGATTGAGTCGAAAAGGAGAACCGTCATGAAAAAAACAATGCAAAGCATGATGAATACCGCCGAAGTAAAGTCTTTCGCAAAGGCTTTTTTGGCTGACCGTTCCATTCTTTCCTCTCAGCTTGACCATTTTGTGATTTTGCCCGGTTTTTGCGATGTGCATGTGCATTTTCGTGAGCCGGGCTTTTCTTATAAGGAAACCATCGCTTCCGGATCGCGCGCGGCGGCAAGGGGAGGCTATACGGCGGTTTGTACCATGCCCAATCTAAACCCCGTTCCGGATACCAAGGCAAACCTGCAGGAGCAGCTTGCCATCATTGCGCGCGATGCCGCGGTCTCGGTCTACCCCTATGCGTCGATCACAGTGGGGCAAAAGGGCGAACGGCTTTCGGATATGGCAGAGATGGCAGAGGATGCGATCGCGTTTTCGGATGACGGGCGCGGTGTGCAGAGTGACGCGCTGATGCGTGAGGCAATGCGCACGGCAAAGTCGCTCGGCAAGATGATCGTGGCGCATTGCGAGGTCAATGCGTTGTTGCACGGCGGATATATCCATGACGGATCGTATGCGCGCACGCACGGACATCGCGGCATTTGCTCGGAGAGTGAATACGCGCAGATCGAGCGCGACCTTGCATTGGTGCGTGAAACCCAATGCGCATATCACGTATGCCACATTTCGGCAAAGGAGAGTGTGGATCTGATCCGCCACGCGAAAGCGGAGGGCCTCGACGTTACCTGTGAGACCGCACCACACTATCTTGTGATGGACGATTCGGACCTGCAGGAGGACGGCCGTTTCAAGATGAATCCGCCCCTGCGTGACAGGAGCGACCGCGAAGCGTTGGTGGCAGGTGTGCTTGACGGAACGATCGATATGATCGCAACCGACCACGCGCCGCATTCTGCCGAGGAAAAATCACGCGGACTTGAAAACAGTGCATTTGGGATCGTGGGTCTTGAAACCGCGTTTCCGTTGCTTTACACCAAACTTGTCAAGGCGGGGATCCTCTCGCTTGATCGCTTGATCGACCTGATGGTCTATAACCCGCGTCGGCGCTTTGGGATCCCGCTTGGCGAGAGCTTCTCTCTTTGGGATCTGGAGGAGGCATTTACGGTTGATCCCAACGAATTTCTGACCATGGGGCGCGCCACACCTTTGGCGGGCATGCGCCTGTTTGGCAGAAATCAGATCACGGTCTCAAACGGCAAGATCGTTTACAGCCGCTGAAAAACGGCAAATCGTTCGGTAATAACAACTTTCATATAAATTCGGGAGGCAAACAAAATGGCAAAGAGAACAGACTTGAAGAAAATCCTGATCATCGGATCGGGTCCGATCATCATCGGTCAGGCAGCGGAATTCGACTATGCGGGCACGCAGGCGTGTCTTGCACTCAAGGAGGAGGGCTACGAGGTCGTGCTCGTAAACTCCAACCCCGCAACCATCATGACCGATACCACGATTGCGGACAAGGTATATATGGAGCCCCTGACGCTCGAGTATATCGCGAAGATCCTGCGCTATGAGCGTCCGGACGCGATCCTGCCCGGCATTGGCGGACAGACGGGACTCAACCTTGCAATGCAATTGGAAAAGAAGGGGATTTTGAAGGAATGCCGCGTAGAACTGCTTGGAACGAGCAGCGAATCGATCGAACGCGCAGAGGACCGCGAGCTTTTCAAGGAGCTTTGTGAGTCGATCGGAGAGCCCACGATCCCGTCCGAGATCACCTATGATCTGGATCAGGCAAAGGCGGCGGCAGCGCGCATCGGATATCCCGTTGTTTTGCGCCCCGCGTTCACCCTCGGCGGTACGGGCGGCGGCTTTGCCAATAATGAGGCGGAATTGGTTGACATCGGAAGAAACGCGTTCAAGCTCTCTCCCGTGCACCAGGTTCTCATTGAAAAGAGCGTAAAGGGCTACAAGGAGATCGAATTTGAGGTTATGCGCGATTCCAACGACCATGCCATCACGATCTGCGGCATGGAAAACGTGGATCCCGTTGGCGTGCATACGGGCGACTCGATCGTGGTTGCTCCCATTCTTTCTCTCAATGATCACGATCTCAAAATGCTCAATGACAGCGCGATCAAGATCATTAAGGAGCTTAAGATCGAAGGCGGCTGTAACGTTCAGTTTGCGCTCAATCCCGAATCCAGCGAATATTTCCTCATCGAGGTAAACCCCCGCGTGTCGCGTTCCTCGGCATTGGCATCTAAGGCGAGCGGATATCCGATCGCGCGCGTGACCGCAAAGATCGCGGTTGGTATGGCTTTGGAGGATATCCCCGTTGCGGGCGGAACTGCCGCAATGGAGCCGAACCTCGACTATATCGTTGCAAAATTCCCACGCTTCCCGTTTGATAAGTTTACCTCCGCTCCCAACACGCTCGGTACGCAGATGAAGGCAACGGGCGAGGTCATGGGAATTGGTTCTACGCTTGATGAATGCTTCCTCAAGTCGGTTCGTTCGCTTGAAACCGGTGTGTGCCATTTCCACCATGCCAAGTTTGACACCATGACCGAGCAGGCGTTGGTTGATTATCTTGCCGAATCGAAGGACGACAACATTTATGCCGTTACCGAGTTGATCCGCCGCGGCATGAGCCTTGAGAAGCTGCATGAGATCACCAAGATCACCGCGATCTTCCTCGAATCGCTCAAGAGAATTGCCAATATGGAAAAGGCACTTGCGGCAAATACGCAAGACGCGGAAACGCTTCGCGCCGCAAAGATCATGGGCTTTTCGGATAAATTCATCGCAAAGCTCTGGGGCTGTGACGAAATCAAGATCTACGAGATGCGCAAGGCACTTGGGATCAAGCCGATCTTTAAGATGGTAGATACCCTGCATACGGGTAAATATATCGCATATCTCTATTCCTCCTATACGGGTGAGAACGCCTCCAGACTCACCGACAAGAAAAAGATCGTGGTGCTCGGCGCGGGCCCGATCCGTATCGGCCAGGGTGTGGAGTTCGACTATTCCACGGTCCATGCCGTTCAAACCATCAAGAAGGCGGAATACGAGGCAATTATTATCAATAACAACCCCGAAACGGTTTCCACCGACTATACCACCGCGGATAAGCTCTATTTTGAGCCGCTCACGCCTGAGGACGTAATGAACATTATTGATTTCGAGCAGCCCGAGGGTGTGGTAGCGTCGCTTGGCGGACAAACCGCGATCAATCTTGCCGAGCCGCTGATGAAGCGCGGCGTGAAGATCATCGGTACCGACTGTGCGGCGATCGATCGAGCTGAAAACCGCGATCTCTTTGAAAAGGTTCTGCGCGAGCTCAACATTCCTCAGCCCGAGGGACAGGCTGTTACCAAGATCGAGGACGGCTTGAGGGCAGCAGAACGCATCGGTTATCCCGTTCTGGTTCGTCCCAGCTTTGTGCTTGGCGGCAGAGCGATGCAGATCGTTGCAAATGAGACACAGCTCCGCCATTATCTGAAAACCGCGGTTGAGATCGATGAGGACAAGCCGGTTCTGGTCGATAAATATATCATCGGTAAAGAGGTTGAGGTCGACGCAATCTGCGATGGACGCGACGTCTTTATTCCGGGTATCATGGAGCTTGTAGAGCGCACGGGTATTCACTCGGGTGACTCGATCAGCGTTTATCCCGCGTTCAGCATTTCCGATAAGGTGAAGGGAACGATCCTGCAATACGCAAAGAAGCTCGGACTCGGCATCGGTATTATCGGACTTTATAACATTCAATTTATTGTGGACCAAAATGAGCAGGTGTTTATCATTGAGGTCAATCCGCGTTCGTCTCGTACCGTCCCCTTCCTTTCCAAGGCAACGGGCTACAGCCTCGCCGATATTGCTACCGAGGTCATTCTTGGCAAGAGCCTTAAGGAGCAGGGCATCTTTGACCTCTATCCCGAGGAAAAGAAGCGTTGGTACGTAAAGGTTCCCGTATTCTCGTTCAATAAGATCCGCGGACTTGACGCATATCTCTCTCCCGAAATGAAATCCACGGGTGAGGCGATCGGTTATGACGATAAGCTCAACCGTGCGCTCTATAAAGCCCTTCAGGCGTCCGGCATGCACCTGCAAAACTACGGTACGGTGTTTGTAACGATCGCAGACAAGGATAAAGAGGAGGCGCTGCCGCTGATCCGCCGTTTCTACAACCTCGGCTTCAATATCGAGGCAACCTCGGGAACCGCAAAGTTCCTCAAGGAGAACGGTATCCGCACGCATATCCTGAAGAAGATCGAGGAGGATGCTGACGAGATCTGGGATTCGATCCGTCAAGGTCACATTGCGTACGTAATCAACACCAGCGACGTCAGTCACATCGGAACCTCGCATGACGGCGTGAAGATCCGTAAGTTCGCGATCGAGAGCAACGTTACCATGTTTACGTCTCTTGATACCGTGCGCGTTCTGCTTGACGTTTTGGAGGAGACGACACTTTGTATCTCCACGATCGACGCATAAGGAGACAACATGAAACAGAGTATTTTTACAATCCGGGAAAACGTAGCGTTAACGGCAACCGTTTTCCGCATGGTGCTGGAGGGTGACACCTCGGATATCACCGCATCGGGGCAGTTTGTCAATCTTCTGCTCGATGGCTTTTACCTGCGCAGACCGATCTCGGTCTGTGACAGGTCGGAGAAGCTTCTGACGCTTGTGTATAAGGTCGTTGGAAAGGGTACTGAAAAGATGAGTACTCTGGATGCGGGGGAGCAGCTTGATATTCTCACAGGGCTTGGAAACGGCTACGATCTGACAACGGCAGGGGAGAGACCTCTGTTGCTTGGTGGCGGCGTGGGTGTTCCGCCCCTGTATCTGCTTGCGAAGGAGCTGATCCGGCAAGGCAAGCAGGTGTCGGTGATTCTGGGCTTTAATACGAAGGACGAGGTCTTTTATGAGCAGGAATTCCGCGCGCTTGGTGCCGAGGTGACCGTGACGACTGTCGACGGCTCGTACGGCACAAAGGGCTTTGTGACCGACGTGATGAAACATCTCAACTATACGTATTTCTATACTTGCGGTCCCGAGCCGATGCTCAAGGCTGTTTGGAATACCTCGGTAACGAGCGGTCAAATGAGCTTTGAGGAACGTATGGGTTGCGGCTTTGGAGCATGCATGGGTTGCTCCTGTAAAACGCTGACGGGCTATAAGCGCATCTGTAAGGACGGCCCCGTGATGCGAAAGGAGGAAATCTTATGGCAGAAATGAAGGTGAATCTTTGCGGCATTGAGATGGATAATCCCATCATTCCCGCAAGCGGTACGTTTGGCTATGGCTATGAATTTGCAGAGCTGTATGATATTAACTGCCTCGGCTCCTTCTCCTTTAAGGGAACCACCCTCGAGCCTCGCTTTGGAAACCCCACGCCCCGTATTGCGGAGTGCACTGCCGGCATGATCAATGCCGTTGGACTTCAAAACCCCGGGGTGGAGAAGGTGATCTCGGAGGAGCTCCCCAAGCTTGCAACATGTTTTCACAAGCCCGTAATGGCAAACGTGAGCGGTTTTTCGGTTGCCGATTATGCCGCGACCTGCGAAAAGCTGGATGCATGTGAGCAGGTTGGTTGGCTTGAGGTGAACGTCAGCTGCCCCAACGTACATGGCGGCGGTATGAGCTTTGGAACCTCACCCGAAGCAGCGGCAGAGGTTACGGCGGCGGTCAAGAAAGTGACCAAAAAGCCGGTGCTCATCAAGCTTTCTCCCAACGTCACCGAT
>SVTW01000073.1 GCA_015063585.1 Oscillospiraceae bacterium | reverse complement strand
TGTGATATCCACACCCGCCGCTGCGTAGCTTTCAGACTTGGAATTTTTCATAATTCTATTGACTCCCTTCAAATTATCATCATTTTCTCATGTGGTTATTCTTTGCCGTTCCAGCAATACGTACAAAGCTTGCACGGGTCGATCCCGATTGCCTGAATGATCCCCTCAAGCGACTGAAATTCCAGCGAGGAGAAATTGAATTTCTTACAAATTGCCTCTCTCAGCGCTCTTCCGCGCTCGGTATCCGAGCGGCTGTATTCCTCCAAATGCTCAAAGCCCGCCTCGCCTTCCAGATCCATGATCACGCGTCTGGCAAGAAGCTCCATATCGCTGTTTGAGCGGGAGAAATTCAAATATTTACAACTGTACATAATGGGAGGACAGCCCGATCTCATATGAACCGCCTTGGCACCGTTTTCATAAAGGAATTCCACCGTTTCCTTGAGCTGTGTTCCGCGCACGATCGAATCGTCCATAAACAGCAGATTCTTTCCTTCTATCAGTTCATGAATGGGAATCTGCTTCATTTTCGCAACCTTTTCGCGCTCGATCTGTTTCTGCGGCGTAAAGCTGCGTGCCCACGTAGGGGTATATTTTATATAAGGTCTCGCGAACGGAATATGACTTTGATTTGCATATCCGATCGCGTGCGGTGTGCCCGAATCGGGGAGACCGCTGACATAGTCGATTTCTTTCGCGCCGCCAACCGCTCTGTCATGCTCTGCCATGATCATTCCGTCACGGTTTCGCATTGCCTCCACGTTCACACCTTCATAGGTTGATGCGGGATACCCGTAATACGTCCATAAAAAGGCACACATACGCATCTTTTCACCCGGCTCGGCCAATTGCTCGACCCCGTGTTCCAAGGAAAGCTCCACGATCTCTCCGGGACCCAATTCCTTTTTTACGCAATACCCCAGCTTTTGGCAAGCAAAGGACTCAAAGGACACACAAAACTCGCCGTCCCGCTCACCAACCTCCACAGGCGTTCTGCCGAGCAGGTCTCTCGCCGCGATGATATTTCCGCCGTCCTTGAGGATCAGAATAGATGCCGATCCCGAAATGGACTGTTGCGCAAAGCGAATGCCGTCCGCAAAATTATCACGCTGTGAGATCAGCGCGGCAAGCAGTTCCAGGGAATTGACCTTGCCCCCCGTCATTGCCGAATAATATCCGCCGTTGGAAGTAAGATAGCGCTCGATCAGCTCATCCGCGTTATTGATCACACCAACCATACAGATTGCAAAGGTTCCAAGCTTGGAACGGATCAAAAGCGGCTGCGGATCGACATCACTGATACAACCGATCGCAGAGTGCCCGCGCATTTCGTCGAAAATATGTTCAAATTTCGTTCGGAATGGAGAATTTTGAATATTATGAATATCCCTTTGCAAGCCAATGCTTTTGTCATATGCCGCCATTCCTGCTCGCGCGGTACCTAAGTGAGAGTGATAATCCGTTCCGAAAAAAACATCGGATATCGCATCCTGCTTACATACCGCTCCAAAAAAGCCTCCCATAAAAACCTCCGTAGGTCTGTACCAAGTGATTTAAAAGATCAAGAATTGTATTTCTGCTCAATTGCCGCGTTTTTGGAAAGAACCTTTTCCTTGCCCGCGCGACGGGCCTGATCTAACTTTTCCGCCAACGCCGGATCCTCGATCGCAAGCATTTGAACAGCAAGCAAAGCGGCATTGGCGGCGCCGTCAATGGCCACGGTGGCTACCGGAATACCGGTGGGCATCTGAACCGTCGACAGCAAAGCGTCAATGCCGTCTAAATATTTCGCTTTCACAGGGATTCCGATCACAGGCAATGTGGTATTAGCCGCAACCGCACCTGCCAGATGCGCCGCCATTCCTGCCGCCGCGATCATAACGCCAAAACCATTTTGGCGCGCAGAAACGGTAAAAGCTCTTGCCTCCTCGGGCGTTCTGTGCGCAGAAAACACGTGCACCTCGTAAGGTACACCGTACTCGTCCAGCGTTGTCATCGCTTTCTCCACTACGGGCAGATCACTGTCACTTCCCATAATTACAGCAACTTTTTTCATAATTTGAGAACCAATCCTTTCTCTTTTTTCGGTCGAACAAAAATGAGGGCAGAACTACCCTGTTAAAAGATAGAACTGCCCAGACGGTCGACCATGATTATTTCCTGCTTCCCGTGGTAAAATCCACTGATCCGTCAGTTGCAGAAAATCCTGTTATTATTATATAACATATAATTGAAAATGTCAATCCTTTATTACGACAATTTTTTCACAGATGAGAGTTTTTTTTCCGTGATTTTGCAAAAAAGCACCTTGCCGAGGCAGAATCGGTTATTCAGACTTTTCCCCTTCCAGTGCCGCCTCGATCAATTCTCTCGATCTTGCGCAAAGCTCCTCATGCGTTGCCTCAGCAACCGTTTCGCGCGGAATGATCTCAAGGATCTCCATCTCAACATGCGTAGAGCGGAGTGGGAAATTGCGGAACACACGCTCGGTGTTGCGCGTTACCATGACGGCGATCGGTGCGTCGGCACGCTTGGCAAGCAAGAATGCCCCTGCCTTGAAGCGCAGAAGCTCGCCTGTTTTGCTTCGTGTTCCTTCGGGATAAATCCCCATTACGTCAAGCTTGCCCGCCTTCAGCATCTCGGCAGCCTGCTTGATGGTGCGGAGAGCGCGCATGCCGTTTCCGCGGTCGATGGCAAGAAAGCCGGCATGGTGAATGAAATTTCCAACGATCGGGATCTTAAAGTTTGCCTCTTTTGAGATAAACGCGATGCGCTTGTTTTTGACCACGGCAAGCACGGTCATCGGATCGAAATCCGAGCGGTGATTGGAAACCAGCACGCAGGGCTCGTTGGGCAGATTGTCAAGACCCTTGATCGTTACCTTCACGCGCAGCAGGCTCATTACCCAATACATCACAAGCCAGATCATATACGCGCAGCCCTTTTTAGGGGTCTCCACCTTTTTGCGTTTGGAGAGGAACAGAAGCGCAACGGTCTCCAAGCCGAGCAAAAAGACAATAATGATGCCCACAAACGCCCCCACAAAAATAAGCGGTCCCCAAAGAATAGAAACGGTGGGAGCCAAAAGATATACACCGCCCGTTACAAGCAAGGCGATGAATAAAAAAATCAAATTCAGGATCATTCGGTCAATTTTTATCGCGAAAACGCGAATCCCTTTCCGAGAAGCCAAAATTTTCGTTTGCGAAAACTTCTCTTTTTATAGGTATATTTTAGCACAAAGCACAATAAAAGTCAATAGATTTCCCACCCTTTCTTTTCCGCGGTATTGCCCAAAATAGTTGCCGAATTACTGTTTTCTTTTTGAAAATCTTCCTTTTTTTGGGCAGGGTCTTGACTTTTTCGGATTTTATGATATGATTTATAATGTATGAGTATAAATAAATGATTCTAAAACGCGAAAGGATTTTTTACCATGAACATCAAATCTGTACTTGGCGGCAAAAACGACTGTTCCTGCGGCAAGCTGCATCCCTGCGATATTCAATACGTGGAGATCGGCGACGGTGTGCTGGAGCGTCTTTCCGAAATCTGCGCCCCCTTCTCTCACATTCATTTGGTTGCAGACGCAAACACTTATCCGCTCTGCGGCGATCGAATCAAGGCAATTCTCGGAGAGAAAATCACATCGGAGATGATCTTCGGCTCGGAAATCGTTGTTCCGAACGAAGACGCGATTGCAGCAATCGAATCCAAAATGGCAAACGGTACCGACCTCCTGCTCGGTATCGGATCGGGCGTTATCAACGATCTTTGTAAGCAGGTCTCCTTCGCAAACGGCATGCGCTATGTGATCGTTGCGACCGCACCCTCGATGGACGGTTATGCATCGGTTGGCGCGGCGCTGATCCTGGAAGAAATGAAGGTTACGCTCAACGCACGCGTTCCCTACGCGATCATTGCGGAAAACGAGGTGATCTCCACCGCTCCCGTAGATATGCTTCGTTCGGGCTACGGTGATATTATCGGTAAATATTCCTGCCTCAACGACTGGAAGCTCGCGCACCTGCTCCGCGGTGAATATTTCTGCCAATACGTTTACGACATGGTAATGGAAACCGTGAAAAAGACCGAAGGAACTGCTGCGGCTGTTCTGGCGCGCGACAAGGCTGCGATCGGTAACCTGATGGAAGGTCTGGTTATGGTTGGCATTATGATGAGCTACGTTGGCAATTCGCGTCCCGCTTCGGGAAGCGAGCACCATCTCTCGCACTTCTTTGAGATCACGGGTCTGCTCAACAACACCCCCTACTATCTCCACGGAATTGACGTGCTCTACGCAGCAGCCGCAACCGCACAGCTTCGCGAGCAACTCCTTGCCCTCAAGCCGCCTTTTGCAGCTTACCGACATGACAAGACCGCAACCGATGCGGAGATCCGCCGCGTATATACCTCCGCAGCGGACGGTATCATCGCGCTGCAGGAAAAGGTTGGTCTTTATGCCGACATCAATACGGCACAGTTTGCCGAACATTGGGACGCAATCTGTGAGATCTTGCGTGAGGCACCCGATTATCAGACCATGCTCACCTATGTCAACGCGATCGGACTTGACATCAACGAGTTCCATCGGTTCTACGGTGATAAGACGCTCGGCGATGCCGTGCTTTGGGCAAAGGATCTGAAGGATCGCTACACCGTGCTCTGGCTCTCCTATGCGCTCGGTATTCAATCACTCTCACTTTGAAAGGAACGGTCTCTGAAATGAATTTCAAAAACCCCGATATTTCGGTTCTTAACAATAAAAAGCTCTACATCTTTGATATGGACGGTACGATCTACCTTGGCAATCAGGTATTTCCCTACGCGATCCGTTTCATCAAAAACCTGCGCAAAAGCGGCAGACGTGTTCTCTTTTTCACGAACAACGCGTCTCACTCTCCGTCCTTCTATCTTGAAAAGCTGACGCGCCTCGGCTTTGAGCCCACCGCCGAGGAAATTATGACCTCGGGTGACGTGACCGCCGAATTTTTGCTTCGCCACCGTGCGGGACAAAGCGTTTACCTTGTTGGTACCGATGATCTCGTAAACAACTTCCGTGAGCGCGGCATCAACCTCCTTACCGGAAAAGAGGAGCGCGCAGACATCGTAATCACCAGCTTTGACACCACCCTCACCTACGAAAAGCTCGATAATGCCTGCCGTCTGATTCGCGGCGGATCGGAGTATCTTTCCACACACCCCGATTTCAACTGTCCCACAGAAACAGGATTTATCCCCGACAGCGGTGCGATCGCGGCTTTTGTAACCGCATCAACCGGCAAGGTTCCCACCTACTTTGGAAAACCCTACCGTGAAACTGTGGAAATGATCTGCGAGGCAACCGGCTGCACCAAGGATGAAATGTGCATCTTCGGCGACCGTCTCTACACCGACATCGCAATCGGAAAGCGTCACGGTGTCACCGCAGTGCTCGTGCTGTCGGGTGAAACACAGCCTGCTGACGTTGAGGCAGCCGCTGAGGCAGACAAGCCCGACTTCATCTTTGATTCGCTGGATAACGTTGATCTTGCAATGTTCTCCTGATACCGACTATGAAGCTTGATTGGAAAACCTGCGGACGAGTTGGGCTCTGCGCGTTTTTGCTCTTTCTTGCGATTCGCTATTGGGGATATATTGACACATTGGTCCCCGCGCTCCTTGCCGCGGCTACCCCGCTCCTGCTCGGTTGCGCAATTGCCTACGTTACAAATATTCTGATGAACGGCTACGAGCGCTTTTGGTTTCCAAAATCCAAAAAGACGCTTGTGAAAAAAATGCGCCGCCCCGCCTGCCTTACGCTTTCGTTTCTCACCGTTGTGTTAGTGCTCCTGCTCGTGATCGCGCTGATCTTACCCCAATTGATCGACTGTCTGTTTGTGATCGCGGACCTGATCCCGAACGCAATTCGCAACGTGATCACACAGCTTGAAGAATGGGGGCTGCTTTCGGACGAGCTCTACGCGTCGCTTGCGGCAATTGACTGGAAAGCCAAGCTGGAAGGCGCGCTCGGTACCGTTGTTTCGGGTGTTGGAAATCTGTTGCAGGTCGTGATCGGAATGGTCATGTCGATCTTTGGCGGTCTTGTAACGCTTTTGATCGCCGCGATCTTTGCAATCTATCTCCTTGCCTCCAAGGAAACGCTTGCACGGCAATTTACAAAGCTCGGAACACGATTCATAAAAGAAAAGCAATGGGAGCGGTTGACACACGTGCTCAACGTGATGAACGACTCCTTCCGCAAATTTATCATTGGTCAAGTCACCGAAGCCGTGATCCTCGGTCTGCTCTGTATGATCGGCATGTGGATCCTGCGGCTCCCCTACGCAACCATGATCGGCGCGCTTGTGGCATTTACCGCGCTGATTCCGGTTGCCGGCGCATACATCGGTGCCTTCTCGGGCGCGTTCATGATCCTTACCGTCTCCCCTGTCAAGGCGCTGATCTTCCTTGTATTCATTGTTGTGCTGCAACAGATTGAAGGAAATATCATTTATCCGCGTGTGGTTGGATCCTCGATCGGTCTGCCCGGCATCTGGGTGCTGGTGGCTGTTACGCTTGGCGGCGGAATACTTGGCGTGCTTGGAATGCTTTTGGCAGTCCCGCTTACCGCAACGGCGTACAAGCTTTTGCGCGAGCATTTGAACAAACCGCTCCCCACGCCCGCAGAAAACAATGACGCGGAAGCGACGGATACGGTAACACCGCAGAAAGAAACAGAACCAACACCTCCGCCTGCCGTAAAAAAGGCGAAAAAGAAAAAGAAATCATCATAAACAAAGAACGAGCTTGGCGCCGATTTCGGCGCCAAGCTCGTTCTTTGTGTGCGTCTGCTTATTCTCCGCAGTTTTCCCAGTTGTGGTAAACGTCCATGACATCGTCGTCATCTTCCAGCTTTTCAATGAGCAGATTCATAAATTTAATATCGTCCTCATTATCAAGTGTAACGTAGTTGGATGCCTGCTTGGTCTTCTCTGCCGACAGAATTTCATACCCCGCGTTTTTCAAATCCTCCTGGATCGCGTAAACGTCGTCGGGCTCGGTGGTTACAACAAAGACCTCGCCGTCTGCCTTGAAATCCGATGCGCCTGCTTCCAGCGCCGTCTCCATCAGCTTATCCTCGTCCACATCGCCGTCCTCGTTATTGATTACAATTTCTCCAACGTCGGTGAACAGATAGCCCACGCATCCGGTTTGTCCCAGGTTGCCGTGGTATTTGGAGAAATATGCGCGGATATTGCCCGCGGTGCGGTTCCGGTTATCGGTCGTGGCATTGACGATCACCGCGATGCCCGCAGGACCGTAACCCTCGTAGGAAACCTCCTCGTAGGTCTCCGAAGTTGCGCCCATTGCCTTTTTGATGCAACGCTCGATGTTATCGTTGGGAACGTTGTTTGCCTTTGCCTTCTGGATCAGATCGCGAAGCTTGGAGTTGGAAACGGGATCGCCGCCGCCTTCCTTTACGGCAACCGTGATCTCTTTTCCGATCTTGGTAAAGATCTTACCTCTTGCGGCATCGGTCTTTTCTTTTTTGTGCTTAATATTCGCCCATTTGCTATGTCCTGACATGGTTCTATCTATATCCTTTCCAAATAAAAATCATTAAATCTTTTCAATCTTTTTCAGGCAAATCAGGTCAAACGCATTGCCGAGAACCGTTTTGGTAGCCTCGGTAAGCATTTGTCTGGTTGCTCTGACCTGCTCATTCTCGGCACCGAGAATCGAGCAGTTATGATAAAAGCGATTGAAGGCTGCAGCCACGCTGAGAATATAACGCGCGATGACGGAAGGCTCATAGGTTTCAAGTGCCTCGGTCACCTTTTCCTCAAACATGGAGAGGATCTTTGCAAGTGCGGTCTCCTCGGGTGCCGTGATAACAAGCTTTCCGCCAACGGGTTGCTCGGCACGGGCAAGAATGGAGCAGGCTCTCGCGTAGGTGTACTGCACGTAAGGACCTGTATTGCCCTCAAACGACAGCGCGTCCTCCATCACAAAGTTGATATCCTTCATACGGGTATTGGAGAGGTAATAGAATACCACCGCTCCAACGCCGATCTGCTCGGCAATTTTGTCCTTATCCTGCAAATTCGGGCTTTTTTCTTCCATAATTCCCGCAACCTTTTCGGTAGCGAGTGCGAACAAATCGCGCAGAAGAATCACGTTGCCCGTACGGGTTGCAAGCTTTGCGCCGTTGATGCTGACCGTACCGTAAGGCACGTGCACCAGCTTATCCGCCCAATCGTAGCCCATCAGCTCTACGACCTTGAACCACTGCGCAAAGTGCAGACTTTGACCCGCGCTTGTTACGTAAACAGCCTTGTCAAAATCGTAAAGCTGCTTGCGGTCATATGCCGCGGCAATATCACGCGTGGGATAGAGGGAGGAACCGTCGCGCTTGAGGATCAGGCAAGGCGGCATATTGTATTCCGAAAGATCCACGATCGAAGCGCCGTCATCCAATTTGAGAAGTCCCGCATCACGAAGTTTTTGCACCTGAACGGGCATTTCGTTAGTGTAATTGCTCTCGCCCTTGTAGCTGTCAAAGGAAATTCCGAGCTGTGCGTAGATCTCGTCGTTTGCTTTGAGCGACAGCTTTACAAGCCAACGCCAAAGCGCGAGATTTTCCTCGTCGCCCTGCTCCATCTTGCAAAACTCGGCTCTCGCCTCGTCCGCAAGCGCGGGATCGGCGGGAATCCCCAGCTCCTCATTGCCCGAAATGGCATTATTAATGCGAACGTATAGATCAACCAACGCGTCAACACCGCCGTTTTCAACGGTTTCGCGGTCTCCCCATTTTTTATAGGCAACGATCAGTTTGCCAAACTGTGTTCCCCAGTCACCAACATAGTTGATACCAACGCAACGGTAACCTGCAAACTCGTGGAGGCGGCGGAGCGAATGTCCGATCACCGTGGTGCCCAAATGCCCGATGTGGAAGGGCTTTGCAAGGTTCGGGGAGGAATAGTCAAACACAACGACCCGTCCGTCTCCGTTTGCGGGTGAGCCGTACCGATCCTTCTTTAGCGACACCTCGGAAAGGAGGTGACAGGTCAGATATTCGCCGTCAAGATAAAGATTAAAATAACCGCCAACGACCTCAACGCGCGAAACGGCAGGATCGGAAAAGTGCTCGGCAATTGCCGAGGCGATCTGCGCGGGCGCACGGCGAAGTGTTTTACTCAGCTTAAAGCAAGGAAAAGCAAGGTCTCCCATGTTCGGGTCGGGGGGATACTCGAGCATCGCGGCAACGTCATTTACCGAAAGCTCGGCATCTGCGTTGATCGTGCGAACGCCCGAAACGATCTGCTCAGCGATGCGTTTTTTGATGGTCAGCATAATAATTCCTTTCGTTTCTGTTCTCGTCTTACTTTTTTAACATCTAATTATACTACAAAACAGTTTGTTTTTCAAGTCTTTTTTTCATGATTTTGCGTCAGATCGGCCGTTTTCGCCTGTGTAAAATGCAACAGTTCCGCACGGTCAAGCAAAAGCTGTGCGCCGCGCGTTCCCGAACTGACCGTGATCCGATCAAACAGCAGAGCGCTTTCATCGAACCACGTGGGAAATTTCTTTTTCATTCCAATGGGAGACACCCCTCCGCGGATATATCCCGTGAGTGCCAACAGGTCCTTGACGTGGATCATTTCGATCTTTTTGTTTTCCGTGATCACAGCGG
>SVTW01000072.1 GCA_015063585.1 Oscillospiraceae bacterium | reverse complement strand
TGGTCATCGAGGTATACGGCGGCAGGACCATGTAAGGGAGAAAATCGTAGATCATACCCAAGATCACGGCACCGTCGGTTCCGATAAAGGTGAGCTTCGGCAATCCGAGCGACACGAACAGGCTGCTCACCAGTCCGCCGTTATCGAGAAGTGCCATGAGCGAATAGGTACGAATCAGGAGGCTGATCCACATGGGCAGCATCAGCATGACAAGCAGGATATTGCGCGCGCGCTCCGACATGCGTGACATACAGTAAGCGAGCGGATATCCAATGAGAAAGCAGACCGTGGTTGCGATCAGCGAAAATCCGAGCGACATCACAAACGTGTGCGAATAGGACGAGAGAGAAAGAATATTCTCAAACGTAAACGCGCCGTTGCGGTCCGTAAAAGCGAAATACACGACAAACACCAAAGGCGCAATGATAAACATTGCCGACCAAACCAGGTGCGGTGCCGCCGCCATTCGCTCGAAAATCGAGTTTTTCTTTTTCATTCTTCTTCCGATTCCTCCGTCACATCAGAGAGTTTGTCCAGCTCATCGCTGAAAGAGGAGTAGTCTCCGAACATGCCGGAGAACTCGGATTTTTTCATAATATGGATCGCGTCGGGATCGATCGAAAGCCCGATCGTTTCGCCCTCGGCTACAAAATCGGTGGTTTGGATCATCCATTTAAAGCCTGCCACGTCCACAATGATCTCATAATGCACGCCGCGGAAGGTAACACCCGTAACAAGACCGCGCAGCATACCGCGCTCCACGGGAACCACGTCCACGTCCTCGGGGCGCACCACAACGTCAACCTGTTCATTGGGCGCAAAGCCGCCGTCCACGCAATCAAACACGTGACCCGAAAATTTTGCGCGCTTGTCTGCCAGCATCACGCCGTCAACAATGTTGGATTCACCAATAAAGTCGGCAACAAAGGCGTTCACGGGTTCGTTGTAGATATCGGTGGGAGAGCCGATCTGCTGGATATGGCCGTTCTCCATGACCACAACGGTATCGGACATGGAAAGCGCTTCCTCCTGATCGTGCGTTACGTAAATGAAGGTGATGCCGGTTTGATGCTGGATATTCTTCAGCTCATTCTGCATATCCTTGCGGAGCTTGAGGTCAAGCGCGGAAAGAGGCTCGTCCAACAAAAGGACCTTAGGCTGATTTACAAGCGCGCGCGCAATGGCAACTCGCTGCTGCTGTCCGCCGGAAAGCGTGCTGACACGGCGGCGCTCAAAGCCCTTGAGGTTGACCATTGCCAGCATTTCCTTGACCTTTTGACGGATCTCGGCATCGGGACATTTATGGATCCGAAGACCGAATGCAATATTATCAAAAACGTTCAAATGAGGAAAAAGCGCGTATCGCTGGAAAACAGTATTCACCTGCCGCTCATAGGGAGGGAGATCGTTGATCCGTTTTCCGTCAAAGAAAACGTCTCCCGCGTCGGGCGTTTCAAACCCGCCGATGATGCGCAGGGTGGTTGTTTTTCCGCATCCGGAAGGACCGAGAAGCGTGATAAACTCCTTGTCATGAATCTCAAGACTCATGTTGTCCAGAACGGTTTCTCCGTCAAAAGACTTCGAAATGCCGTCCAGCCGAATCAGTACATTTTTGTTCATTCCGCATAAATACTCCTTTTGGAAAAAAATAAGAAAATATCCATGGAACAAAACGGACACACGCCCGCTGTCGAACAACGCTCCGCGGCTGAAAAAAGAGCGTTTTTTCCTCGGTTCGACACTATGACCACAAATTTACAGAATATATTGTAACAGATATCTTACAAAATTGCAATACATTTCGAAAAAAATCTGAAAATTCGTCATGATTCATAATGATTCGGCTTTATTCGGGATAGTTTGGATTTATCCCACAAAAAACAGTTGTTTCCTTTTCTTTTCTCCTTTAAACTTTCATATCCTCTTTTTTCCTCGCCCTTCGATCACACAAAATTCGAATCTTCCCCGTCAAAAAAACGGAGCAGGAGACTCATGGAAAAACAGAACAGCGAAAGCCCGTCGCCCGCGCGGAGCAAAAAGTAGACCGAGCATGCCCAAAGCAGGAACAAAAAGATGAGAGACAGAGGACGCATGATGCGATCCGCCCACACGTCCCCCGCAAAAAAACGGATCGCGCACTCGGTCATACGGCCTCCGTCGAAGCTACGGATCGGCAGGAGATTGAGAAGCCCCAGCACCAGAGAAGCACACGAAAAAACGCGCGCGTCGGAGGAGACCTGCCAGAAAACCGCCGCGAATGCGGAAGACAGCAGACTCCATGCGGGTCCTGCCGCGCACAGCAGCCACTCCTCACTGTAGGAAAGCATACGTCCGCGCACGTCCATGCGAGCACCTAAAAAGCCGAACCGCAAGGACCGAAGCGGAATCCCGAGTGCTCCCGCCGCCGACAAATGCCCCAATTCATGTAAGAATGCCGCTATCAACGTCATCATGCAAATCCGCTCACGGTCAAACACCAGCATCAGGACTGTGAGGATCAGCACGGCCGGCGCAATTCGAAATCCCATCTTCGGTTTCATATCTTCCCTCTCTTGCCGATTGCCGTATCCTATGCGCATGTACGGTCATCAAAAAATCCAAAAAAAGAAAAAAACACCTTGCATTTTTTTCGGCTTTGTGTTACAATACTCTTAGAAAAATTATGCGGCTTACAGGGAGGAAATACCTATGAATACCGAAAACAATCTGCCAACCGTGGATCCCACGGCACTCTTTAAGCTGGGATACGGTCTCTATGCCGTAACCTGCCATGATGACAGAAAAGATAACGCGCTGATCGTGAACACCGTGATGCAGATTACCGATTCCCCCATTCAGGTGGCGGTTGCCATCAATAAAAGCAATTATTCGCACGACGTGATCCGCAAAAGCGGCATGATGAACGTCAACTGTCTTGACGCAAACGCACCCTTCGCCGTCTTTGAGGCATTCGGTTTCAAAAGCGGACGCGACACCAACAAATTTGCCAATTGCACCCCCAACCGCTCGGCAAACGGGTTGATCGTACTGCCCCGTCACTGTAATGCATTTCTTTCGCTTTACGTCAAGCAGTACGTTGATCTTGGCACCCACGGTGTTTTCTTCTGTACGGTCACCGAATCCAAGGTGCTCTCCGATACGCCGACAATGACCTATGCCGATTACCACGACCACGTAAAGCCGAAGGTTAAAAAGACCGAGAAAAAGAGCTACGTTTGCAAAATCTGCGGCTACGTCTACGAGGGAGAAACGCTCCCTGAGGACTATATCTGCCCGCTTTGCAAGCACGGTGCCGATTATTTTGAGGAAGTAAAATAATATGAAAAGCGCGGACATCATCTCCCTATGCGGGATACAGGTGATGTCCGTTTCTATATCTGCTTAGAGTAGACTTTTTCGCTTCTTTTTGTTTGAAAATCTACGTTTGGTGGATTTTTTTAAAAATGAGCAAAATTTTTTTATTTCACAAGCAAAAAAGCAGTAGAAAAAAGGATCTGTTCTATGTTATAATATAGGTTATCAAATTATAAAAAATCAAGAAAGGAGTGTTTTTATGAACACAATCAAACGCTTGCTTTGTCTGATGTTGGTGCTTGTGATCGGTTTGGCTTGTTTTGCAGGCTGCAACGAAAGACCCGACCCTTCCGACAAGGACGAAAGCAAAACAGAATCCTCTGACGAATCCACCGAGGAAAGCACGGACGACTCCGATGAGACCGTGCCTTCCGACCTGATTTCGGGACTTGAGGACTATTACAAGTTTGCCGACTCGACCCTGCCCTACCGTATCCTGTCGCGCTCCAGCACGACCTACGAATTTGAGTCCGCCTCGGGGCTGGAGGGTTCTGCCGTTGAGGCAGCCGTCTTCGCGCGTAACGAAGAAGTTATGGAGCGTTGCGGCGTTGAGATCACGGTTGAGCCCATTGCCGGCGACTGGAGCTCACGCGAAACCTATATGGCTGCGGTCCGTAATAACGGCAAACTCTCGGTTGGTGAGTACGAGCTGTTGGCAACACACTCGGTTTACCTGATGAACCTTGCCGTGGAGGGGCTCGCTTGGGATTTCAACGATCTGCCCAACCTTGACTTGACCAAGAGATGGTGGAGTGAAGCCTTTTATGAAAAGAGCAACTACAACGGCGCACAGTACATCGCGGTAGGAGACATCGCGTACACGCTGTATTCCTACATGCTGGTCGTATTCTTTAACGCGCAAATGGCAACCGACCTCAACATTGACGAGGATCTGTACGATCTGGCGCTTGACGGAGATTGGACCTTTGCAAAGCTGAAGGAATATACGGCAAAGGCAACAACCAACCCCGATACACCGTTTGAATCGCGTGAATTCGGCTTCCTTGCCAACGGTCACTCCGTCCGTAACATGATGACGGGCTTTGAGTTCGAGCTGATCCCGCTCAATACCGAAGGCAAGCGTGAGATCAAAATTCTGATGCCTGCTGAGCTGGAAGCCCCCTACCAGGCTCTTGCCGATTTCATTTTGGAAACCCCTCAGATTTACTATTCCACAAACGGTGAAAACGGCTCGGGTGACCAGAACGAGATCTTCGCATCGGGCAGAGCACTGTTCTATACCCAAATGCTTGGTCAGGCAACCTATTTCAAGGGCACCATGAGAGACGAATACGGTCTTTTGCCACTTCCCAAATACACCGACACTCAAAAGAACTACCACACTGGCTACCGCGATACCATGACGGCTGTTATGGTTCCCTTTAACGTTGGACAGGTGGAGATGGTTGGAACGGTGACCGAAATGCTCTCTGAGGTCAGCTATTGGGAGGTTACCAACGAGTATTACGAGGAAACGCTGAAGTATCAGTCCTTCAACAACCCCAAGTGCGTGGCAACGCTGGAGATGATCCGTAAATCGGTTGACCCCTCCTTCGCGCTGATCTACGCAAACTGCCTCGGCACCTGCGATTCCCTGCTCTCGAACCTGATTGAGAACAATATTAAGAACGGATCCAACGGATCGGTATCCTCTTACTACATGAACAACTCGGGAACCTGGCGCAGCCTGCTCAAGGATCTTTACGAGGATCTTGACATGATTGCGCAGAGCAGAGCCGCTTCCTGAACTCATCATTTCGGAAACGGATCATAACCAAAAAGGCGGTGCGTCAAATGCGAAAATGCATTTGACGCACCGCCTTTTTATCGGATACGCCGACATTCGATGTAATAGCGCTTGTCGGGCGCATGGCCCATCGAAAAGGTTTTACGCGGAAGCGCGCCGTCATAGATTACCGTGCGGAACAGCTCATCTTTGCGCATACCGTCAAACAGAAAGCCGATCGCGTTCGGTTGCGTTGCGAGCGCACGCAGAGAGGCTACACCGTGAATATAATCAACGGTCACCTCGGGATGGCGCGCGGTGTAGTCCGAAAGAAAGCTTTGCAACGTTCCAACGGTTAGCTGCTGCACGGGATGCTCCACCGTCAGCTCGCGTTCCCATTTCTCACTGACCGCTAAAAGCGTCTGCGGTGCGGCATTTCCGTGAAGCGTTGCAAGCGAATCCCGCAATTCCGCATAGAACGCATCGGGATCCACCCCAAACACCGCGCGGTAGATCGGTTCAAATTGAAGCGCGTTGTCATGCAGATTCACAATTTCCACAAGCGCATAGCGCGCGGGATGATTTCTTGCCGCCTCCTCTCCGACCTTTGCCTTGATCTCCTCATACACCGTTTTCGCGGTGGCAAGCGAGTGATTGCCGTCGCCAACCGCAAAAAGAAGCGGTGCAAGAGAGGCATCTCCATAACGGTCCGCCATCGCCTGCGGTTCTATGAGCGAGGCGAGCGATCGCCGGATCCTCTCCACCTCAAAGTGCTCCAACCGGTAGGCACAAACGTGACCGCCGCCCTCCATCAAATCAAAATTATAAAGCGGCCAACGCTCTCGGCAACCGATCAGAGTCGGCTCGATCACGGTACGATTCGGATCATCGATCAAAAGCATCACGTGCGGTAGCTCCAAAGGCGCATCGCGTCGGATTGCCACACGCGGCGGGATACGTTCCAGAACCGTCCCCTCTGTGGCACGGATCAAAGAGGTGGACCCCGCGTGGAAATCATACGCCTCCAGATCGATCGCTCCGATCAGGCCGCTTCGGTAGCTACCGTCGGACTGTCTGCGGTAAAGGAAAAGCATCGCGTCGGGGTAGGCTTTCAGCGTATCGCGTAACGCCTCCTGCATGGCGCGGTGTACCGACGGCAGGCGTGCATCGGTTTCATCCAGATAAACCTCAGGCAGGATCATGCGGAGCGTGCTCGGCGCATCTCCTACCTGTCTTTCCACAGCCGCCCAATACGCGGGCTCACTTGTATATTGGTCGCAAGCAACCACCGCCCAACGACTGCCGTCAACACGGTCAAAATCGGGCAAAAGGATCTCCGCCGTATCAAAAACCGCTCTGTTTTCACTCATCGCGCAACCTCCTTAATGTAGCTCGTACAAACGAAAATCGCGTTTCAAAAAGAGCCGTCCAAACGCGCCGTTCGTGTTTTCGAAATTGGTTATATTGTAACACATGGAAACGCTTTTGTCAATACAAAGATCCCACAGAAAAAGATTCCCGAAAACACCGCTCTTGACATCCCACCGTTTTTGTGATACAATAGAGCGAATCAAAACATGGAAGGCAAAGCAAACAGAGGACTATGAAGATCGCGGATATTATCATTCCGAACGGGCTCTTTCTCGCCCCCCTTGCGGGAGTCAGCGACCGAACCTTTCGCCGTCTTGCGCGGCAATTCGGCGCGGAATATACAACAAGTGAAATGGTGTCGGCGAAGGCTCTCGTATATGAACAGCGCAGCCACCGCCCTGTTACGGAAGCCCGTGTACGCACAGCGCCGCTTGCCGCTGTGATGGCGGACGAGGCACCGATGGCGGTGCAGCTTTTTGGAGCTGAGCCGCAATTTGTTGCCGAGGCGGCAAAATTACTCGAATCGGGCGAATACCGCGGGGCATGCGGTGAGATCCCACCTGCGGCGATCGATTTGAATATGGGTTGCCCGATGGCAAAGATCGTGGGAAACGGAGAGGGCTCGGCACTTATGAAAAACCCTGCTCTGGCGGCACAGATCGTGCGCACTGCGGTGAACGCGGTAAAGCTCCCCGTAACGGTCAAGATCCGCGCGGGTTGGGACAAAAACAGCATCAACGCGGTGGAAATGGCAAAACGCTTGGAGGACGCGGGCGCGGCTATGATCTGCGTACACGGAAGAACACGCGAGCAGATGTATGCGCCAAGCGCCGATTGGTCGATCATCCGCGCGGTCAAGGAGGCGGTCTCGATTCCCGTGGTGGGGAACGGGGATATCTTTTCCGCGGCCGACGCACAGCGCATGCTGCGAGAAACCGGTTGTGACGGTATTATGATCGCACGCGGCGCGCAGGGAAACCCTTGGATCTTTTCCGAGATCCGGTGCGCATTGGAGGGAAAGCCCTATACCGCACCGAGCCTGCAAGAACGGCTGACGGTTGCTTTTGAGCACGCAAGGAGTCTTGTTTCCGAAAAAGGGGAACGGATCGGCGTTGCCGAATCGCGCAAGCATATGGCATGGTATCTGCACGGTGTACGCGGTGCTGCGGCGGCACGCGGTGAGATCATGCGGGCAAGCACCCTCTCGGAACTGCAAGAAATCTTTGACCGTTTGCGCGGTGCCGCTCTTTCCAATGGAAATGCATGATAAATTTTGAAAAAAACAAAAAAATTGTGAAAAAGCACTTGACAAAAAGAATGAAATCGTGTATAATTTGAAAAGATAATTTTGTTTCGGGAGTCTCTCCCGCATATTATCTCTTGTTTACCGAGCTGAGGGGAGGGATATTAGATGGCAGAAATCAGAGTTAAAGAAGGCGAGTCTCTTGACAGCGCTCTTCGTCGCTTTAAGCGTGCAACAGCCCGTTCCGGCGTCCTCACCGAGCTTCGCAAGAGAGAACACTATGAGAAGCCGAGCGTGAAGCGCAAGAAAAAGTCTGAAGCAGCCAGAAAGCGCAAGTACAAATAATGTATTTGCCAAGAAAAGGGACTGTCTCAAATGCAATTTGAGGCAGTCCCCTATTCTTATTTTATTCAAAATCCGCTCTCACAAAGGAGTTGTCATGTCAAACCTGCGAAATAATTTGCGCGGAAGTCTGATTCTGGGATTTGCCGCGTTGCTTTGGGGATGTGCCTTTGCAATGCAAAACGCGCTTGCCGACCTCATGCCGCCGTTTATGGTCAATGCGCTGCGTTCTTTTATCGGCGTCCTGTTTCTCGGCGCACTGCTTTTGGCGCAAAAGCACTACACCCACCGTCCAATTTTTCCCAAACAGAAAAAAGATCGCATTTACGTGCTGATCGCGGGGTTGATCTGCGGTGTCCTGTTGACCGTGAGCGTGAATCTTCAGCAGTTTGGATTGGTCTTCTACCCCGCCGGGGTAGCGGCAGAAGCACGCGGCGGATTTTTAACCGCGCTTTACGTCCTACTCGTTCCGATCTTTTCCATCTTTCTCGGCAAGCGTCCCTCGGTTTTGGTTTGGATCGCGCTGATCCCCGCCGTGATCGGCATTTATCTGCTCTGTCTCGCGCAAGGGTGGTCGGGCTTTTACATCGGAGACCTTTTCGTGCTCCTCTGCGCGGTCAGCTTCTCCTTCCACATTCTTGTAATTGACCGCGTGAGTAGCGATATCAACGGGATCCTGCTCTCGGCACTGCAATTTGCCGTGTGCGCGCTGTTGTCGCTGATCCTCTCTCTGATCTTTGAACGCGGAGCGTGCAACGCGTTTGTGCCCGCACTTCCCTATCTGTGCTATATGGGCATCGTTTCCACAGGCATCGGCTATACCCTACAGATCATCGGGCAGAAATACGCGGACCCCACGGTCGCTTCGCTCACCATGAGCCTTGAGAGCGTGTTCGCAGCACTTGGCGGATGGATCGTTTCGGGGAACGTACTCGCGCCGCGTGAACTTTTGGGGTGTATATTGGTGTTTTCCGCGATCGTGCTGGCACAGCTCCCCTTCCCCGCCCGACGCAGACAGCGGGCACCAAAATTGAATCAACCGTAAACCGAAAAGGAGGCACGTCATTGACGCAGCCCCTGCTCAAAAAACGACGGTAGGCATTGGAAAGCCCATGTTTTTTCTGTTTTGCCGTCAAAGCAAAAACGTGGGGGTGTCGAACAAGTGCACAGTGCATTTGAGACACCCCCTTTGAAGATTCTGTTTTTTCCTGCCTCAAAGCTCGGCGGGATAATATGCGTTTGAATAGGCACGGTAGCCCTTGGCGTCGCGCAGTTCAAAGCGGAAGTAGCGGCCGAACAGCTCGGGGCGATAGTCAAAGGTTGTTTCTGTAAGGTCGCCTTCCTTTGAGGTTGCAGAGCGTACGTAGCGTCCCTCGGAAAGCAACGAAATGCGAAACACGGGCGAGGTCTTTACGCGGATCTTACCGTCCTCGATCACAATGCTCAAAAAGTCGGGACCCTCAGAGGCAAAGCAATGCCCCTTCTCATAGCTCTCGATCAGCGCATCATAGGTAAGAGCGGGAGCCTTGATCATCGTCCAACCCAGTCCCACGCCGTCGAGACCGTGGTTATCGTCTCCCCCGACAGGAACCACGCGCATGCCGTTGCGGAGCATCTGCTCGTAGTGGATCGAGGTGTTGTCATTGAGCGCGACCGCGCAT
>SVTW01000071.1 GCA_015063585.1 Oscillospiraceae bacterium | reverse complement strand
TCTTTATCGGTAGTGCCGGCAGGGTCTCCTTGTTCTGTGACAGGGTCCCCAAAGCCTTCCTCTGGGAGGAAGGTGGCACGACGAAGTCGTGACGGAAAGAGCATGCGTATGAGTCACGTCGTTCCCGTTTTTGGGAATTGTAAGGCATAGCCATCGCCGGCTCCTTCCGGCTTTTGCTACGCAAAACCCACCTCCCTCCCGGAGGGAGGCTGTGGGAAATCTCGCTTTTTTCGCGAGTGCCGGGAGGGTTTATGTTTTCGAAAATCCCCTCTTGGGTCATCCTGAGCGGGGCGGCAGCCGCGAAGGATCTTGAAACATTTTTTTAAAGGCTTTGCCTTTTTTAGAAAAGCAACTCTCATACGGCAAGCTAATGGTTATTTTTCGTAGATCCCTGCCTCAAACAACCTATGGTTGTTTTCGTTGGTTTTGCTCCGTTCGGCATGCCTCACCTACGCAAAACTTCGACTCGGGGCTTCGCCCCCTCGCTCAGGATGACTCGCAAGGGGAATTACAAAAACGCATACACGCGTGTTTTTCTTTATCGGTAGTGCCGGCAGGGTCTTGGCGGCGCCTGACGGCAATTGGCAATACCTAAGTCCTGAGCCGACGCGCACCCCATCACACTATAAAATCGTTCGGAAAAGTTTTTGGGGTGCAGGGGTCTTTTTTCAAAAAGACCCCGCATAATCGCGCCCCCGCATTAACCGCGCCCCTGCATAATCGCGTCCCCGCGTCCTTTGGTGGTGTTTCTTTTTTCTGTTTTGCGGCAGAAAAAAATGGCAATACTATTGCCAAAACAGTAAGAATGTGGTATAATTAAAATGGTATATTGTAATTCTATATAAAATATATAAAGAGTAAGAGGTATTCACATATGACACATCTGCAAAAATTCAAGGACGCGTTGGCAAAAAAAGGTGCCGACGCTGCCATTATTTCCAATAATATTCATCAACGGTATCTCTCGAACTTTGATTTTCACGACGGTCTTGTGCTTGTCACGCACGCGAGATCCTATCTGATCACCGATTTTCGTTACGTTGAGGCGGCAAAAGCACAGGCAACCCCCGAGATGGCCGTGCTGACCCCCGAGGGCGGTCAGCTTCCCTGCGTAGCCTCTCTCCTTGCCGAAAACGGCTGCAAAACCGTGTTGCTGGAAGAAACCACGGTTGCGCTCGACACCTTCTCCCGTTACCAAAAGGCACTCCCCGACTACGCACTTGAGATCGGTGCGTCCGAGCTTCTCACCACGCTCCGTGTTTGCAAGGACGAGCAAGAGCTGGAAACCATCGCGCGTGCGCAAGAGATCACCGACGCGGCATTTTCGCATATTCTCAACACGCTGCATCCCGAAATGACCGAGATCGACGTGGCTCTTGAATTGGAATTCTTTATGCGCCGCAACGGCGCGGAGGCACTCGCGTTTGACACCATCGCGGTTTCGGGTACCGCGTCCTCTCTGCCGCACGGCGTGCCGCGCAGATGCAAGCTTGAGCGCGGATTTCTGACCATGGACTTTGGCGCGCGTGTGGACGGATATTGCTCGGATATGACGCGTACCGTTGTGCTCGGACGCGCCGATGCCGAGATCAAAAAGGTTTACAACACGGTTCTCACCGCGCAAAAGGCGGCACTTGATGCCGCCGTTGAGGGTGTGCTTTGCTGCGACCTTGACAAGATCGCGCGCGACATCATTTACCGTGAGGGCTACGAGGGCTGCTTTGGGCACTCGCTCGGTCACGGAGTGGGCATGTTCATTCACGAAAATCCCCGCCTCTCCTCCTTTGCGGGCAACGATACCAAGCTCTCGCGCGGTCACGTTGTCACCTTCGAGCCCGGCATTTATCTGGAGGGCAAATACGGTTGCCGCATCGAGGACATGGCTTGTATCCGCTCGGACGGAAGCTTCCACAACTTTACCAAGAGTCCCAAGGAGCTGATCGAGCTGTTCTGATCCGCACGACCCCCAACTTCCTATAGGAAAGGAGCTTTTTATGAAGCTTTTGTTTGCGTCCGCTGAATCCACCGAACCGACAACGCGGCTCTGGAACCTTTGCGATTGGCTGATCGCGCGTCTTTCGCTTGACGAAAATGCCGCCGCGATCCTTTGTCTGGTCGCCGCGATCGCCTGTATCGCGATCCCATACCTGCTCGGCAGTATCAATCCCGCCATTATGATCTCCAAGATCTTTTACCGAGACGACGTGCGCCTGCACGGAAGCGGAAACGCGGGAACCACCAATATGTTGCGCACCTACGGCAAAAAAGCCGCCGTTGCCACGATCGCGCTCGATTTTGGAAAGGCGATCGTCGCAACTCTGCTCGGCAGACTGTTTTGGGGCGAGATCGGGCAGGCGATTGCAGGCTTTTTCGTCGGCTTTGGTCATATGTTCCCGATCTACTACCGTTTCAAGGGCGGAAAGGGTGTGGCATGCTACGCGATGGTCGCGCTTGTCATCAGCCCGCTTTCCTTCCTTGGCATTCTCTTTACCTTTGTGGTCGTGCTGATCGGCACACGCTTTGTCTCGCTCGCGTCGGTCATGGGCGCGCTCATGCTCCCCATGTTCATGCAAGCTTTTGCGGGTGATAAGGCACTCGCCGTTGCCATGGCGGTTTTGGCTGCTGTGTTCGTCTTCTGCATGCACATTCCCAATCTCCGCCGTATTATGGCGTCCGAGGAGCCGCGCTTTGATTTCGCAACGATCGGGATCCGAAAAAAGCCGAAACAGAAGGACTCCGAGCCGAAGGACGGCGACGGAGAGGCTTGACCGAAAAATTTGAAAGGACGTGAATGGAATGTCCGAATCCATAACCCCGATTTGCCGAATGGGGGAGCTGATCGCGCAGGCGGCAAACGAGCGGGCGCTGAAAAAGGCCGTTTTTTCCAAGCCCCGCGACCCTGCGATGCGACGCATCGTGATCACCCTGCGTCGCATCGGCGAGCGCACGGTGGCGCAAGCCGAAACCTTTACGGCGGACAATAAGGCATTGCATGAGAATATCGCGGTGGACGACTGCGCGCGCTTTTCCGCGCTTTGCGAAGGCTTTGGGCAGGTCAACCTGCTCACCTCGGCGGGCGAATGCGAGCTTCGTCGGGCGGCATCGGGAAAGACGACGCTGATCGGCGGCGACAAGCTTGCGCGCGCCCTGCAAAAGGGCGGGGCAGACACCTGCCCGATCGACGGCAACAACCGCACCAAGCAATATATTTTGAGCGGCAACGAGCCCTTTTTGCGTCTGCTCGGCGTGAGTGACGAGAGAGGGCGCGTGCATGATAAAAAGCAATCGAAGTTCCGGCAGATCAACCGATTTCTGGAGCTGACGCGGGACTGTCTCGCGCATCTGCCCGCCACAGGACCGCTTCGCATTTGCGATCTCTGCTGCGGCAAGAGTTATCTCTCCTTTGCCGCGTACCATTATTTTGCGAACGTGCTCGGCAGGGACGTGCGCATGACGGGGGTCGACCTCAAGCCCGACGTGGTTGCCTACTGCAATGAGGTGGCAGGCAAGCTCGGCTTTGCGGGGCTGGAATTTCTCTGCGGCGACGTTGGAAAATACGACGCGGGCGAAAAGGTCCATCTTGTGATCTCGCTCCATGCCTGCGATACGGCAACCGACCTTGTGCTGGAGCGCGCGATGGCATGGAATGCCGACGTCATTTTGTCCACCCCCTGCTGTCATCACGAGCTCAATCACACGCTCAATTGCCCCGCGCTTGGGTTCATTGCCGAGCATTCGATGCTGCGGCAGAAGCTCTGCGACGCGGCAACCGATGCGCTTCGTCTCAAATTGTTGCAGGCAAGCGGATATGCCGTGGCGGCTCTGGAGCTGATCGATCCTGAGGAGACCCCCAAGAACATCATGCTCCGCGCACTCCGCCGTCCCGATTTCGACCCCGCGTCGGCATCTGCCGCCGCTCTGCGGCAGGAATATCAAACGGCAAGGGCTTTTCTGCTGGGAGAGTGAACGGTATGGAAGCATGGCTGCTTTTCGGAGGTGCCGCTCTGCTCCTCCTTTGTGTTCTCATACTTGCAATTGCGTACTGGTGCTTTCGGCAGGCGTTTTATTTCGCGGATGCCAAAAAGCATGTCAATCCCCGCTATATTGACCTGAAATCCCATGAGGAATTTTGCCGTGCCAAGATCCACGAGCTGGTTGACGAGCTTGAGAGCCGCGATTTTGAGCGTGTGGAAATCACCTCGCACGACGGTCTGCGTCTGCGCGGCAAGATCTTTTCTCCCCCCGAGGGCGATTCTCCCGACGGGCTTGTGGTTGAGATCATATTCAACGGCTGGCGAGGCAGTGCCTACCGCGACGGATGCGGTGCCTGCCATACCTCACGCGGATTTTGTCACTATGCCTTGCTTGTGGACCAGCGCGCACACGGCGACAGCGAGGGCAACGTGATCTCCTTCGGCATTCACGAAAAATACGATTGCCGCGCATGGGTCGAGTTTGTGGTTGCCCGCTTCGGTCCCTCGGTCAAGATCCTGCTCAAAGGCGTTTCGATGGGCGCCGCGACCGTGATCATGGCATCCTCGCTCGATCTCCCCTCAAACGTACGCGGCATCGTTGCCGACTGCGCGTTCTCCTCGCCCGAGGCGATCATTCGAAAGGTCTGCCGTGATATGGGCATCTCGGATAAGCTCGGATTTCCCTTTATCCGCTTGGCGGCACGCATCTATGGCGGTTTTTCAATCCGGGACGGCGGCGCGGTCGAAGCGGTCCGACATACAAGGATCCCGCTTTTTTTGGCACATGGCGTTGCCGATGATTTCGTCCCCTTTGAGATGGGCTGCGAGATCTTTGAGGCATGCGCTTCCCCCGATAAGGTCTTCTTTCGGGTCGAGGGCGCGGGGCATGGTCTGGCATTCTTCTTTGAACGCGAGCGATACGAGCAGGCGGCAAAGGAATTTCAGCAGCGCGTGCTGGCTCCCGAGCAGACCGCCGGTCCTTCCGCGCAATGAATTTGTATCTGAAATGAATCTTACATAAACAGAAAAGGAAAAACGCATATGAAGAACTATGAATTTATCGAAAACGGTTATGCGATCCGCATGAATCGCATGGACACGCCCTATCCGTGGGTCAACTACCTGACCAACACGCGTCTTTCCGCCATGATCTCGCAGGCGGGCGGCGGATATCTGTGGTACAAGCTTCCGGCGAAATTCCGCATCACGCGCTATCGCTATAATCAGCTTCCCACCGATGCGCCCGGTTTCTATCTTTACATCAAGGAGGAGAACGGGGAGACCTGGTGTCCCACCTTCCAGCCCATGCAGGATGCCAAGACCGAGCGGCACTCGATCCATCGCCCGGGCGAAACGATCTACGTTGCCCGTCACGGTGACACCGAGGCGCGTCTTTCCTTCTACATTCCGCCCGATATCGACACGCTCGTTTGGGATCTGACGCTGAAAAATTGCGGTGCGGAAGAGAAGACCTACCAGGTTTACACCTACGCCGATCTGTCGCAATATAACTGGTCTTCCGAGCAGAGCTTCGGCTACTATTGGCAGCATATGATCCGCACGACCTACGATGCCGACAATCAGATCCTGTATTACACCTGCAACTATAAATACGACGACTACACGGTTAAGACCTCGCCCCTTGTTTACATCGCGTCGGATCAGCCGCTGGTCAGCTTTTGCGGCGACCGCGATGCCTTCATCGGAAACTACCGCAGCGAGGCAAACCCGATCGCGCTCGAGCAAGACAAATGCAACAACGAGGAGATCGCATCCGGAAACGGCTCTGCCGTTCTGCATGTAACACTCAAGAGTGGGGCAGGCGAATCGGTTGGTGCGCATTTCTTTATCGGTGTTACCGAGGGCGCGATGGTGGACTACCAAAAGGCACGTGCCGACGCGCTGAATGCCGTTACACGCCTGCGCGACGCGTCCTACGTCACGGCGCAAAAGGCTGCGCTCGACGCACGCTATCAAGCGCATTTTTCACATTATCTGTGCGAAATTCCCGACAAGGTCGCACAGCGTCAGATCAACTATTGGGGACCGCTCAACGCCATGCAGTTCTCGCTCTTCCATCCCACGCCCCAGCCCAGCGCACCCGGTGTGCGTACGATCGGCGCGCGCGATAAGCTGCAAGCGATCATGCCGATGGTCTACCGCGATCCCGCGGGCGTGAAGAAGAGCCTGCTTTTCATGCTCGACGCACAGTACACAAACGGCGCGATCTCGCACAACATTCGCGGTATGATGGACGAATTTTCGATCCCCGGCGCATTCAATCTCAAAAAGCTCAAGAGCGATGACCTGCTCTGGATCCCCTTCCTTGCATATGCCGTAGCGGCAGAGGGCGACCCGAGCTATCTCGTTACCGAAAAGGTTGGATATTGCGACCTTGACGGCAACCATATTGATCAGAAGGAAACGGTTTGGGAGCATCTGATGCGCGTGGTCGGCTTTACGCAGACGCACCTTGGCGAGCACGGCATTCCGCTCATGCTCGACGGTGACTGGAACGATATCATCAGCAAGTTCTCGCACAAGGGCAAGGGCGAATCGGTGTTTGCGGGTCAGCAATACGTAGCCGTGCTCAATAAAATGATCGAGATGGCGGAATACCTGGGCAAGACCGAGGACGCCGCAACCCTTCGCGAGTGGCGCGAGCAGCAGTGCGAAAGCCTGCTCAAGCATGCTTGGAACGGCAAATGGTGGTACCGTTGCTTCAACGATGAGGGCGAGCCGATCGGTGCCGAGAGCGACGTATTCGGCAAGCTTTGGCTCAACCCGCAGTCCTGGGCGATCATCTCGGGCGTTGGCTCCAAGGAGCAGAACGACGCGGCTTACACCGCCGTGGAGGAGATCCTCGACACAGGCTACGGACTCAAGCTTCTCACCCCCGGATTCAAGACCTATCCCGAGGTGATGGATCCCTTCAGCCCCTACAACCCCGGAACAAGCGAGAACGGCGCGATCTTCTGCCACGCGCACACGTGGTCGATCATCGCGGAGTCCAAGCGCGGCAACGCCGAGAAGGCTTGGAAGTTCTACAACGATCTCATTCCGCACAATCTGCACGAGTCGCTCGGCACGGAAACCTACAAGTCCGATCCCTTTGGTTGGGTATCGAACATTGTCGGTCCCGAGAACTCCAAGCACGGCTGGGGGAACGTGATCCGTCTCACGGGTACCTGCTCGTGGATGAATATTGCCGCAACGCAATATTTGCTTGGCGTGCGCACCACGCTCGGCGGCGTCAAGTTTGATCCCTGTATCCCCGCCGATTGGAAGACCTACCGTGTGGAGCGTGACTTCCGCGGTTGCCGTCTGCTCGTTACGTTTGAGAACCCGAACGGTGTTTCCAAGGGCGTGCAGTCGATCACGGTTGACGGTGAAACGCTTGCGGGCAACTTCCTGCCCGTTGAAAAGCTCAACGGCAAGCGCGAGGTCACGGTCACGGTCACGATGGGCTAAAGCCCCCCAAAAAACGCGGCGGCATGTTGATAGTCCGCGCGAAATTTGATAAAATATACCATTGATTATTAGGATAAAGTGAGGTTTTTGACAATGCATTGGTCAGAAGAAATTGCGCAGCGGATCATAGCGCGCAATCCCGAAAAAGAAGAATACGTATGCGCGGCGGGCGTTAGCCCGTCGGGCTCGGTACACATTGGAAATTTCCGTGATCTTGCCACGTCTCTGTTCGTGGTCAAGGCACTGCAAAAGGCGGGCAAAAAGGCGAAGCTGTTGATCTCGTGGGACGAGTTTGACCGTTGCCGCAAGATCCCCGCAAACGTGCAGGCGGTTGTGGGTGACAGCTACGATAAATACATCGGCTGTCCCTACGTGGACATTCCCGACCCCTGGGGCTGTCACGAGAACTACGCGCAGCATTTTGAGGAGGAATTTTTGCGCGGCATTGCGCCCTTCGGCATTGAGCTGGACTGCAAATATCAGGCGGAGATGTACCGTTCCGGAAAATATACCGCGAACCTGATTGAGGCGATCCGCCGCCGCGGCGAGATTTTTGAGATTCTCGATTCCTTCAAGACCAAGGATAAGTCGAAATCCGAGGAGGAGCTGCGTGCCGAGCATGATGCTGAAAAGGCTGCCTACTCACCCGTGAGCATCTTCTGTCCCGTCTGCCACACCGACTTTACCACCATTACCGCTTTTCACGAGGACGGAACCGAGGCAGACTACACCTGCCGTTGCGGTCACGCGGGGCACTTCAACTTCCTTGAAAACTACAATTGCAAGCTCGGCTGGAAGGTGGACTGGGCAATGCGCTGGAAGTATGAGCAGGTTGATTTCGAGCCGGGCGGTAAGGATCACTCCGCGCCCACGGGCTCTTACAACAACTCCAAGCTCATTGCAAAGCGTATCTACGGTTACGACGCGCCGATCTATCAGGGCTATGAGTTTATCGGAATCAAGGGCATGACGGGTAAGATGTCGAGCTCGTCGGGTCTCAACCTTACTCCCGAGACCCTGCTCAAGCTTTACCAGCCCGAGGTATTGCTCTGGCTTTATTCCAAAACCGACCCTGCCAAGGCATTTGACATCTGCTTTGACGACGGTATTTTGCGTCAGTATTTTGAATTTGACAAGATGCTCACCGACGTGCGCGAGGGCAAGGCGAGCGACGTGATCGAAGCCATCATGTACAACTGCCGAGTGGAGGGGCGCGAGATCGAAACCGTTCCCATGTCTCTGCTCGTTCAGCTCGGTTCGATCGTAAACTTTAACGTGCCGATGCTGGAGACCGTGTTCCAAAAGATCGGTACGCCCTATACCGCCGAGCAGTTTGCCGACCGTCTCAACCGCGCAAAGTTCTGGTTGGAGCAGTGCGCGCCCGATCAGGTCAACCGTTTGCGCGTGACGCGTAATTTCGAGGTTTGGAACACGCTGACCGACGAGGAAAAGCGCGCGATCGAGGAGCTGCACGCTTATATCGCAAAGGGCGGATATACGCTCGACGAGCTCAATGCCGAGCTCTACGCGATCCCCAAGCGCATTTGGGGCACCGAAATGACCGACAAGGAGCTGAAAGGACTGCAAGGCGCTTTCTTCCGCACGGTCTACAAGCTTCTCATCGACAAAGAAAAGGGACCGCGTCTCTATCTCTTCCTCTACGCGATCGAATCCGAAAAGTACGTTGGTCTGCTTGATTTCTCCTATCCGCAAACCGAGGAGGAGATCAAAGCCGACACACCCGAGGAGGTCTGCTGTCCCGCGGTGGAGGAGACTCCCGAGAATCGCGAGCCCGATCCCGTTGAGCCGATCAAGGAGCAGGTTACCATCGATGATTTCGCCAAGCTCGATCTCCGCGTTTGCAAGATCCTCAAAGCAGAAGGCGTGCGTAAGTCGCATTCCTGCCTCAAGCTCACGCTGTTTGACGGCATTGGAGAGCGCGTGATCATGTCCTCGATCAAAGAGGACTACACCCCCGAACAGCTTGTGGGCAGAAAGATCATCGTGATCGCAAACCTCAAGCCCAACCGTATCTGTAATATTACCTCCAACGGTATGCTCCTCGCCGCGACCAACAACGCCTGCGGCTGCCAGATCATCTTCGTTGACGACTGCGTACCCGAAGGCACCGCAATTCATTAAATCGCACAGGTACAAAGGCCGCGAGAACGCGGGGACGAGGTTAATGCGGGGTCTTTTTGAAAAAAGACCCCTGCACCCCAAAAACTTTTCCGAACGATTTTTATTGTGTGATGGGGTGCGCGTCGGCTCAGGACTCAGGTATTGCCAATTGCCGTCAGGCGCCGCCAAGACCCTGCCGGCACTCGCGGAGGACGCAAACACCCCC
>SVTW01000005.1 GCA_015063585.1 Oscillospiraceae bacterium | reverse complement strand
TTTCTGATTCAATTCTTTTTGTGGCTTTTGTTCTGCGCTGAATGAATCAGCCCCAACCGCAAATTCCGCGCTACAAAAAAGCATACCGTCGGCTTTTTTGAGCAGAGGCTGCGCCAATGACGCAGCCCCAAATATTTTTATGAAATGGAAATGCTGCTTTTCGCGCCGAGGATCATGCGTTTTCCGTGAACCTTGATATAGAGATCCACCTCCGAAGGATTCACGATCTCGGTATCGGTTACAACCACCGATTTCACCGCGTCCTCATAATCAAAGATCTCTCCAACCGCTGCCGACCAAAAGGTCTCAGGACGGTTTCCGAAACGGTCGCAAAATTCGGCGAGCATACCCCAACGGTTCGCGTTTTCATAATCATGCGAATGCAGTCCAAAGCAGAACCACGTCAGTTTGCCATCGTCAGGATATTCCTCATATGCCTTTGCCATTGCGCAAAGATCGTCATGAAGCGGGTTGCAGGTATAGCTCCAATGCATACGATCGGAGGGAAGAGGATAGCCGATTTTCGCGCCGATATTTCCGGTTTTGCGAAGGGAGCGGAATCCGCCCTCCTTTACCATCCGGTCCACGCAAGTCGGATTTTTTTGCTCCCCACAGGGCCAAACATAATCCCGGATTGTCCCTTTTCCGAACACAGCTTCCAGCTCTTCAGAGCACTCCCGCACGAGCGACAGATATTTTTCATCTGTTGCAACGTAGCACCACGCATAGGTGTAAACGCGGTAAAGTCCTTCTTCGGCGGTGGGATAGAGATAGCGCTTGTCAGCACTCTCACGGTCAAACGGCTCGTTTTTGTGTTCACGAGTCGTTTCCTCCGTAAAAGCATAGGCGTGATATTTGCAATGGTTTGCAATCTCATAGCCACGGTAAAGCGCGCGGTATTCCTCAGGGGAGGCTTGTTTGAGCGGTGTTTTCAGATTGAATGTTCCGCATATTCCGGCAGGCTTCACGTGGTCGATAAATTTTTTATCCAGCTTGATATTTCCGTCGTCGATCGTAAAGGTGAATACCTTTCGTACCCAACCGGGATAATACTGCAGATCGATCTTCGGCATCAGCTTCTCAGCTCCAATCCCATCTTGAATTTCAGATCATTGAGGATCTTTTTGGAAACCTTATCGGCTTCCTCCACCGTCAGGGTGCGGTCAGCGGCACGAAGTGTGACGCGGAGGGAGACCGATTTTTTGTTTTCTCCAACCTGAGGACCGCGGTAGATATCAAAGAGTGCCACGTTTTCCACAAGCTTACCGCCTGCCTTTGCCATTACGCCCTCAATTGCGCCAACCTCCATATCCTCGTCACAAACGAAGGAGAAGTCACGCGTGGTTGCGGGATATTTGGGAAGCGGCTTGTATGCCTTTTCCGTGTTTGCAAGTGCAAAGATCGCGTCAAATGACAGCTCGGCAACGTAAACAGGCGCGCTCATATCATAATTTTGTGCCATGAGCGGGTGTGCCTGACCGAAAATACCAAGCTCGGTTCCGTTCTCTGCAAGGATCTTTGCGCATCTGCCGGGATGGTAAGCCGCGTTGTCGGTGCAAGCGGTAAAGGTTGCTTTAAGACCCGCAAGCGCAAGAATATTCTCACAAATGCCCTTGAGCGCGTAGAAATCGGTTTTTCCGTACATACCGAGCGTCAGAACGACCTTTTCGTCGGGCAGTTCATTTGCGTTTGCATGCGGCAGATAGATCTTGGCGATCTCAAAGAGCGAAACCGTTTCGTTGTTAAAGTTATTGTTCCGTGCCAGAACCTCCATCATAGAGGGCAGTGCTGTGGTGCGCATCACGCTTGTGTCCTCTCCCAATGGGTTGGAGATCACAACCGAACGGCGCAGATCGCTATTCTCGGGCAAACGGATTTTGTCATAGAATTTCGGGCTGATAAAGGAGAAGGTATGAATTTGGGAAAGCCCCATACCAACCAAAGCCATTTCGGTGTTCACCTCAAACTGCTGTTTTGCGGTTCTGCCGCCGAGCGTGGTTTCGGCATTCATGCTGGAGGATTCGATCTTATCGTATCCGTAAATACGGCATACCTCCTCGGCAATGTCATTCATACAGCCAAGATCCGCGCGGAAGGAGGGCACGTAGATCTGATCGCCTTCAATGCGGCAACCGAGACCCACCAGCGTTTTTTCCATGTGTTCACGCGGAATATTCATACCAAGGAATTCGTTGTAACGGTCGGGTGTGAAAGGCAGCACCGTTTGTTCTGCCTTGGTGGGATAAACGTCGATGATACCGTCCACCACGTCACCCGCGCCGAGAAGCTCCACAAGCTCGCAGGCTCTTTGCAGACCTGCCATGCAGTTTTCGGGATCAAGCCCCTTCTCAAAACGAGCAGAGGATTCGGTGCGCATACCGTTTTTCTTTGCGGTTACGCGAACCGACGCGCCGTTGAAGCAGGCAGACTCAAAGACCACGGTTTTGGTCTCGTCTGTGATCTCGGAATTTGCTCCACCCATAACGCCTGCCAACGCGCATGCCTTTTTGCTGTCCGCAATGACAAGCATTGTGCTATCAAGCGTATGATCCATGTCATCAAGTGAGCGGAACTTTTCGCCGTCAGCCGCGCGGCGCACGTCGATCTTGGCACCATCAAGCTGCTTGTAATCAAATGCGTGCATGGGCTGGCCGTATTCCAGCATGACGTAGTTGGTAATGTCCACGATGTTGTTGATGGGGCGGACACCCGACGCGCGCAGGCGCATACGCATCCAAAGAGGAGAGGGGGCGATCTTTACGTTTTTCACCACTCTTGCCGCATAGCGATAGCAGAGATCGGGGGCGGAAATGCCGACCCTTACGTAGTTTTCCACCTTGTCACCGTCGCCTGCACCCTTTACAACCGGTGTTTTTACGGTCAGCTCTTTGTCAAAGGAGACCGCGGTCTCTCGCGCAAGACCGATTACGGAAAGACAGTCGGGGCGGTTGGATGTGATCTCAAATTCTACCGAGGTGTCGCGAAGCATCAAAACGTCACGAATATCGTCACCGATGCGATCCGCAAATTCTTCGTCAAGGATCAAAATTCCGTTTTCCTCTTTGCCGGGGCATTCATGTGTAGTCAGCTTCAGTTCGCCCATCGAGCAGAGCATACCGTTGGACTCCACACCGCGCAGCTTTCCTGCCTTGATCACAATGTCACCGGGGAGCTTTGCAACGGGAAGCGCGGCGGGAACCAACGCGCCGACAAACACGTTCTGGGCGCCGGTTACGATCTGAATGTCGTGACCGTGTGCCTCGCCCGCATCCAAGCGGCAAACCCAAAGGTGATCGGAGTCGGGATGCTTTTCCATAGCGGTAACCCTTGCCACCACTACGTTTTCAATATCTTCACCCAATACTTCATAGCCCTCAACCTTTGATCCCGTGATGGTCAGACGATCACAATATGTTTTATGATCGATCTCGTCAACGTTGACGAAATCCGAAAGCCAATTTCTTGAAAGATTCATGTTTCTCTACCTCCTATCAGAACTGCTCAAGGAAACGCTCGTCGTTTTCGTAGAACAGGCGGATATCGTCGATGCCGTATTTGGTCATCGTGATTCGCTCAATTCCAAGACCAAACGCAAAGCCCGAATATTCTTCGGGGTCTATGCCGCAGTTGGAAAGCACGAAGGGGTGCACCATGCCGGCACCGAGAATCTCGATCCAACCCTCGCCCTTGCAAAGTCTGCAGCCCTTACCGCCGCAAACAAAGCAGGAAACGTCAACCTCTGCAGACGGCTCGGTAAATGGGAAGTGATGCGGGCGGAAACGAATGCGCGTGCTCTCGCCAAAGAGCTTTTTCGCAAAGATCTCAAGCGTGCCTTTCAGGTCGCCCATCGTAATGCCCTTGTCAACCACAAGACCCTCAAGCTGATGGAACAGAGGGGAGTGGGTTGCGTCGAGAGCGTCCGAACGGTAAACACGGCCGGGAGAGATGATGCGGATCGGGGGCTTTTGATGCTCCATGGTGCGCACCTGCACGGGGGACGTTTGCGAACGGAGCAGAACGTTTTCCGCAATATAGAAGGTATCCTGCGTGTCGCGTGCGGGATGATTTTCGGGAATGTTGAGCGCTTGGAAGTTATAATAATCAAGTTCAACCTCGGGACCCTCCACAATTGAAAAGCCCATTCCGATGAAGATATCCTCAAGCTCTCGCTGAACGCGCGTGAGAGGATGGATATGACCAACAGGCGCGGGTGTTCCGGGCATTGTAACGTCAAGCTTTTCGGCTTTCAGCTTGTCCTCCAATGCTTTCGCCTGCTGTTCCTGCAGCTTTTTACCGATCGCGCTTTCAATGTCTGCGCGTACTTCATTGGCAAGCTGACCGATCACAGGGCGTTCCTCTGCGGTAAGTGCGCCCATACCGCGCAAAACGGCGGTGAGCTCGCCCTTTTTTCCGAGGTACTTGATCTTGATCTGCTCCAGATCAGCATGATCCGCCGCAATCTGAGCAAGTGCCTCGGCACGAATTTGAGAAAGTTTTTCTTTCATATTTATATATCCTTTCTGTTACCGATCGGTAACATCAATCTATTTTCTTTGCGCGGCAGGATCCAAGCAATAAAAAAAGCCCGTCCCAATCATCAGGACGAGGCGCAAAGCTCCCGCGGTACCACCCGAATTTCGGCTCAAAGCCAACACTTTGATGGCGGATAACGGTGCCTGCCGTACCGAACTAATGCAACTACTGTTTGATTCGGTCTGCTCCGAAGGGAAATGCAAAACAATCGGATATACGCCGTTTCCAGCCTTGCCGGCGCTCTCTGCAATATCTTTTATGACTGTCTGCGAGCTTCATCATCGCATTTTCATTATTATATAGGATACCACATTCTCGTTTTTTTGTCAATAGGTTTTCTAAAAAAAGAGAAAAAATAGGGGGTGAGTCAAATGCAAAAATGCATTTGGTACTCACCCCCGACGTTTTTGCTTTGCGGCGAAACGCCGCAATATTCGATTGCCCTGCAGTCGAAAACCGCAAATTCCGCGCTACAAAAAAGCCTACCGTCGGCTTTTTTGAGCAGAGGCTGCGCCAATGACGCAGCCTCCGTGCATGAATGATTATTTCTTGTCTTTTTTAGGAGCTTCGGTTTCAAAGCTTTCGCCCTGCTTATCCCAATGAATGGTGGGGAACTCCGCAAAGATCGAGGTGGTTTCGCCTCTTTCATTGATAAAGGTGTAGTCGGTGTAATTCTTCAGCGTGGTCTTGCGGAAGAGTGCGGGAACGTAGTAGTTCGAGCTAACACCCTTGAGGTCCTTGCTGACAATAACCGCATTTTTGTTGAATACAACGGGAATAATGGGGAGGTCGGTCATCAAAAGCTCTTCAGCCTTGTGCAAGAGAAGCGCTCTCTGCTTGGACCAATCGGACTTCTTCGTGGAAGGTGTAATTCCGTTTGCCTCGTAAACAGCCTTTACCATGTTGTAGGTTTCCATAAACTCGTCATGCGTGTCATAAATGGAGAGGAAGGTAAAGTTTTCATCTGCAAGCTGTTCCTCGGTAAATGCTGCAAAGTAGGGGAGATAGTAGGCGGCTTCCAGCAGCTTGTTGTATTCTTCGTTGTTGTATCCCGTGGAGTTAGGGGTGGAAGAATAGGTGGGATGGCCGTTTTCATCCTGACCGATCGTGAGTGCCATGCCCGAGAAGGAGAGAGCAAAGTTGGAGAGCATAGAGTATGCGTCAGCTGAGAATGCATTATAGTCGAATGCAATTACCTCATAAGTTCCGCGCTTATAAGCCTCGATAAAGAGGTCATCGCATACGTCCTCGGGGGTGTCGTTCTGGCTTCCGATCAGCTCCTTGTGTGCGTCGTTATTTGCAATGGCTACGCGCTTGTCAACCGTTACGTTAAAGCCAAGCTCACGCCAAGCCTCTGCAACGAGTTCCACGATTGCAACGTTTTCTTCATCATAAGATGCAACTGCGATCGAGAAGGAATATTTCGAGGTGTCGATGCCGTTGAGCAGGGATTTTGCAGCCGAAATGTTTGCGGAGGTTTCAAGCAGAGCACCGCCAACTGTACGGAAGTCGTTCTTCTTGGAGTACTTATTGCCCTCAAACACGCCGGGGCAAACAAGACCGGTTGCGGCATCTGCATAAACAACTGCCTTTGCAATTGCTTCACGGTCAATTGCGAGAGAAAGTGCCTGACGAACCTTTTCGTTCGCAAAGAGTGCCTCGCCAGGCGTTTCCTCATCACCGTCATTATCGATCAGCGCATTCTGATTCAGATAAAGCGTGAAGGTGGAGAGCGCGTTGGAAATCTTCACGTTTTCCTTTACAAAGGCATCGTCGCGCAGGGACATCGGAATGGTTCCCATGTAGAAGATCTTTCCGTCCTTATAGTCGGCAAGGATCTCCTCGTCGGATTTCGAGCAGTCAACCAGAATGCGGTAGCTCGAAACAGATTTGTCGATCGCGTCGCGCTCGGTATCACGGTAGTAGTAAACGTTGCGCTCCAGATAGAAGTAGTTGATATCCTTTACAAGCGAGTTCTTGGTTCCAACCTCACCGTATTTGTTAACGGCGTTATCGTCGCGGAACTTAACTTCTTTTCCGTTTTCGTCCAAAACTTCCTTATAGTTGATCTTACCAAGCTTGTATGCGCCGCTGGTTGCCATCAACGCAGGCTTTTTCGCCCAGTCCTCGTTTTTGGAAACGTAGGTTTCGAGCAGGGGAGCGGTTGCAACGCTTGTCAGGTTCAGCAGGAAGCGGTCATAATCGATCTCGCCCTCAAAGGTGATGCGGACCATATCGATAGCAACTGCCTCGATACCGATGTCATCAACGGTCTCGTCGCCTTCCTTAACGGCGCGTGCGTTCTTGATATCGTAAAGGAGCGATGCTGCCTCATAGTTGTTTGTAAACTTCAAAAGGCGCTTCCATGCAAACACGATATCCTCGGAGCTCAAACGAATGCCGTTGCTCCAATAAGCCTCGTTCAGCGTGATGTCCATGTAATGGTCACCCGTCTTCTGGTCTTCCTTTACTTTATAGGACTTAACCAAAGACTTTTGCACCTTCCCGCTGTCGGAGAGCGTGAAGAGCGTATCAAAGAGCATGCTGACAACATTGATCGCATTTTGATTAAAGTACGCATTGGCAGGGTCGAAATCAAAGATTTCATCTGTCAGGTACATGGTGATGTATGCGCCGAGATCGCCTTCTGCCTTTTTGTTACATCCGGCAAAGCAAGGAACGAGCATAACGACGCACAAAAGAAGTGCAAGAATCCGTTTTGACATGGTGTTGATAAGCCTCCTCATGAATAAAAAATCGGAATCGGCGCGCATAGCGCCTTCTGTACCCCTATATTATAACCTATTTTCTATTTGATTTCAATAGTTTCCAAAATTTTTTAATGTATATTTTGTTAATTTTCTTGGCAATTTAAGAACAGAATGAAAACTTTCGGCAAAAAAAGGAGATTTTTATGGAAAAATTTGTAAGAACAGACCTTGCGTGTGAGTATGCGGCGGATGAGAATGCCAAGCGGCTGAATGATTTGTGTCACGAGGAGAGGATCGAGGGCTTTCGTGTTTACCGCATGCGGATCGAGACGCCTGCGGATTCCGCGCTTCTGAATAAGCCGATCGGGCACTATATTACTGTGGAATGTAATGGTATTATGATGCGAGGGGACTGCGAGCGGCAGCGTCTTTCGCGCCTGTTGTCGGATGAGCTGGTCGATATGTCCTCTCAGTTGACGCGGCGCGATCCGGACGGGGAATTCAGCGTTTTTGTGGCGGGGCTCGGAAATGCCGAGCTGACCGCCGATGCCGTTGGCCCGCAGGCGATAAGCAAGCTTGTGGCAACGCGCCATCTGCGTGAGCATGAAGGGGAGCTTTACAGAGCGATCGGTTGCTCGGCTCTTTCCGCGCTCGCGCCCGGGGTGCTGGGGCAAACGGGGATTGAAACCTTGGAGCTGTTGCGCGGGGTGGTCGCAACGGTCAAGCCCGATCTTGTTTTGGTGATCGATGCCTTGGCGGCACGAAGCTGTGACCGCCTTGCCGCTACCGTGCAGATCTGCGATGCGGGCGTTTGTCCCGGCTCGGGCGTAGGAAATCACCGCTCAGAAATTTCGGCACGTTCACTTGGCGTTCCGGTAGTGGTGTTGGGGGTGCCGACCGTTGTGGATTCCTCAACGCTGGTTTACGATGCGCTCCGAAGCGCGGGTATCGAAAAAATATCACCGACACTGGAACGTGTTTTAGAAAATGGAAAAAGCTTCTTTGTTTCCCCCAAGGAGAGCGACTCGATCACCTCTTTTTTCGCAACGGTCATTGCGGAGGCGATTCATTTTGCTTTTGTGGGAGAGGAGATGATCTGACCGATCCCGCATGCGGAATATTTTGAGGATGCTTGGCATATGGTGTACAAAAAAAGAAACGGAAGGTAAGAAAAATGGCACAGCATCCGATCAAAAATTCACTGCCCGAATCGCAGGAGCGAATCCTGCTTGGAACCACTTTTTACGCAAAGTACCGCTTTTTTGCGGCTTTTTTGCTTTGCTGTGGGATTTTGCTTGCCGCTTTTTCGGTCAGCGCGATCTGGCTTGAGCAGGGCGGTTGGACATTTTTCAACCGTCTCGGTTCGTTTTTTGAAAAGGATTCCGAGACGGTGACAGAGCCGACGGATTCGAGCGTATCGTCGCATCTCGGGCAAGAGGAATCACAGTCCGAGCCACCCGCCGTCGTGATTCCCGACGGCGCGACTCCGGTCCTCTCGCTGGATCTTTCCTATCCCTCACTCGGCAGGGAATATATACATAATGAGACGCCGTATGATCCCGACGTGAACAAACTGCTCGGCATGGATCTTTCGGCAACTCTCTTATCGGATGCGCCCACGGTTCTTGTGCTTCACACACATACAAGTGAATCTTATCTTCCAAGCCAAGCCGAATATATCGTCGGGGCGGTGGGGGATGCAACCTATTCCAATGACAGCGCAAAAAATATTCTTGCAATCGGTTCGGTCTTTTGTGAAACGCTAAATAAAAAAGGCATCACCGCCATTCACTGTACGGTGATGCATGATACTCCAACACTTGGCGGCTCCTATGCGCGCGCCGAGAAAACGATTGCGGAATATTTGGTGCGTTACCCAAGCATATCTTATGTGATCGATTTACACCGAGACGCGATAACCACCGCGAACGGAGAATTTGTACGAAGCATCGCGGAAAGCGAGCTTTCTCCAACGGCACAGGTTATGGCGGTGGTGGGAACCGACGGAAATGGAACGCAATTTGAAAATTGGGAAGAGAACTTAGCACTTGCGCTTCAGCTTCGTGAGCGCCTCAATTCAAACGGCGCAACGGTTTGCCGCCCGATCACGTTGCGAAACGCTTCCTATAATCAAGAGATGGCGCCGCACGCACTTTTGCTTGAGATCGGCACGGCGGCCAATTCGGTTGAGGAAGCCACACGTGCGGCAGAGATGACCGCAGAGGCACTGGCTGCAATTCTTCAGGAACGCTGAGGACGCAGACAAAGAACTTCAATACCGATCAAGGCAAGCCCAATCAGAAAGCCGAGTCCGAGCCCGATTACACCGCGCTCCATTGCGCCGATAATGCCAACAAAACCAACCAGGCAACCCGCAAGCGAAAGGGCTTTGCAGATGCGGCGCGCCTTGGTGCAGGTTAACGTGCGAAGAACGGCGGCAAGCAGAAAAAGAAACTGATCAATGTATTTTTTTAAAGGGCTTTCGCAAACCGCATCTTCACCGAAATATGCTTCAATAATTCTTTTATTGGAATCAAAGTTGGCTTTTTTATCAAAACAAGTATTCATTTTATACCTCCAAAATACCAATAATGGAACTCTTGTAAGCGTATTATAGCAGATAAAATTCGATTTGTCAATACCCTTTTTCCAAAAAAAGAAAAAATTTTCAAAAAACTATTTACAAATCATGAAAAAGATGTTATAATAGTTTCGTAATCGGAAAAACGGAGGCGAAAATGGAAACGTATCTTGATCGCATTAAATTATTAAAGAATGAACAAAAACTGACAAACGAGCAGCTTGCGGAGCGTTCGGGAATTCCGCTCGGTACGCTTTCAAAGATCCTGGCAGGCATGAGCGATTCACCCAAGCTTTCCAATTTGGTTGCCATTTGCTCGGCGCTCGGATGCTCGGTGGAATATATCGTCAGCGGTACGCCCGAGAATACCAATAACTATACGCTCAACCAAGCTGAAATTACGATGGTGGAGCAGTACCGTTCCTTGGACCGTTGGGGCAAATCCCTGATTGACAGTGTGCTTGAAAAAGAGCTCGAACGCGTACGCGATACGTCTGCGGACGTGGCGGAAGCACAGCCGGTTGTTGCCGAGAAAACGCAACGTGCGGGTCGGGTCCTGCGTCCGATTCCCGCGGTTGGCAGATATGCGGGAGAGTCGGTTCGCACCGAAAAGCGCCGGCTCAAGCTGTTCGATCTTCCCGTATCCGCCGGTGTTGGAATTTATCTGGATGATGCGGGGGTAGATACCATTACCGTACCGTCCACCGAAAAAACCGCAGAGGCAGACTATGCGCTGCGCATCAGCGGAGACAGTATGGAGCCTAAGTATCATGACGGTGATATTCTGCTGGTGCAATCCTGTGACAGCGTTGAGGCAGGGGAGCTTGGTATTTTTCTTTTGGATGGCTGCGGATTTTTCAAGCGCTATGAGGGGGATCGCCTGCATTCGCTGAATCCTGCCTATGCACCGATCATGCTCAGAGACTTTTCGGACGTTCTTTGCAAGGGTCGAGTTGTTGGAAAGCTGAAAAGAAAGTAACAAATGCGAAGCTTTTTGAAAAAAGATTCTGCTAAACGGAGAGAAAAGTATGTCTGACAAAATTCATACAGGACACCGAAAGAGAGCCCGGGACAGCGCGTTGAAAAACGGAATGAAACACTGTGCCGAGCATGAGCTGTTAGAAATGCTGCTCTATTATTCGCTTCCGCGGATCGACACCAATCCGATCGCACATGCCCTGATCGAGCGTTTTGGATCGGTCAAGGGTGTTTTGGACGCAAAGGTAAGTGAGCTAAAGGCTGTGGAGGGCATTGGGGATACCAGTGCGCACCTGATCCGGGTGATGGCAGAGATTTTGTGCCGATATTTGACCGATGATCCCGAAAAGCGCTATCGCTTCGACGATGTTGGAAAGATCGCGGAGTTCCTATACCCCAAATTTGTCGGCGTCAACGTGGAATGCCTTTATATCATGCTGTTTAATAACCGATTGAATCTTTTGGCGTGTGAAAAGCTGTCGGAGGGCGTGATCAATTGCTCCGATGTGATGACAAGACGCATCGCGGAGCTGGTGATTACAACCGGCGCGGCGGCGGTTCTTTTGGCGCACAATCACCCGAATGGGCTGGCGATCCCTTCTTTGGCGGATCGTGACACCACCGACATTCTGCGCCAATATTTTGACAATATGAACGTAACCCTGCTTGATCATCTGGTATTTGCCGATCAAAAATATGCCTCTATTATGCGTGAGCGCTACGGCACACATCGCATCTCGCCCGTAACGCAGCGGTATGACGAGGAATTTTACGAGTCCTTTTACGGCAAAGGCGACGGCAGCGTTCACCCCGACCTTCCAAACGGCGGCGACGAGGATCGGGCGGATCATACGCAAGAATCAATCATTACGTAAAAATGGGATATCTCAGATGAAAATTTGAGATATCCCATTTTTGTTATTTATTGCTTGAGAGTGGGGTTGAGGACCTTATCACAGCCATACCGCGCGTTCGGTCCGAGTGCCGATTCGATTCGTAAGAGGCGGTTGTACTTTGCCACACGCTCACTGCGGCAGGGCGCGCCCGACTTAATATAGGCGGCACCCATCGCAACGCAAAGATCGGCAAGCGTTACGTCCTCGGTTTCACCGCTTCGATGGGAGAGAATAAAGGAGTAGCCCGTATTTCTCGCTAAATGGATCACACGAACGACCTCGCTCAGTGTCCCGATCTGATTGGGCTTGATCAGGATCGCGTTGGCGGCACCGCAGCGGATCCCTTCACTCAATCGCTTTTCATTGGTCACAAACAAATCGTCTCCAACGAGCATGACCCTGCTGCCGATTCGAGCCGTCATTTCCCGCCACCCGTCAAAATCACGCTGATCAAGCCCGTCTTCAATCGAGAATAACGGGTATTTTTGGATCAATTCCTCCCAACGGTCGATCAAACCCGAGCGCGTGTATTGCTTTCCGCGCTTTGGCAATCGGTAATTGCCGTCGGCTTCACACCATTCTCCCGCGGCACAGTCCAGCGCAATTTTTACCTGTTCGGTGCTGTAGCCGCTTTCCTCAATGGCACGGCAGATCAGATCAAGCGCCTCCTCATCGTCGCGCAGATCGGGCGCGAAACCGCCCTCGTCGCCAACCGTTGCCGCGTGTCCTTCGGAGCGCAAAAGCTTACCGAGTGTGTGATAGATTTCACTTCCCATACGCAAAGCTTCTGCGAAGGAGGTCGCCGCGACGGGGGCAATCATAAATTCCTGAATTTCAACGTTGTTCGAGGCATGTGCGCCTCCGTTGAGAATATTCATCATGGGAATCGGGAGACGGTCGGCAGAAGCCCCGCCAAGATAGCGATAGAGCGGTAGATGATACCAATTCGCTGCGGCGCGTGCCGTTGCGAGAGAAACCGAAAGGATCGCGTTGGCACCCAAACGGCTCTTGTTTTCGGTTCCGTCAAGCTCACAAAGAATGCGGTCCACCTCAGATTGCTCCGAGGCATAAATGCCGCTGAGCGCGGGAGAAATGATTTTCCCAACATTCGATGCCGCCTCCAACACACCTTTTCCGGCGTATCGGCGTCTGTCTCCGTCACGAAGCTCGCATGCCTCGAATATTCCGGTCGATGCTCCCGATGGAACACTTGCGACACCAACTGTTCCGTCAGCCAAAAAAACCGTTGCTTCTACGGTTGGATTTCCTCTCGAATCGAGAATTTCGCGCGCACAGCAACGGGTAATTTGCGGTTTGTTCATATAAAAGCCACTCCTTTTTCTTTTTTTGCTAAAAACAGTATGGACGACTTTTTTTCACATTATTCAGAAAACGCGAGGATACGGAGCGACAATTCGCCCTTTTTCGGCATATGCTGATATCAGAGGAGGTGCGAAATATGCACAATCAAATCAATCATCGGGAGTGCGTTGCCGTAATCGGTTCGATGACGATGGCGATGCAGGCACAAAACGTGTTGGCATCGGCTGCCGTTCGTGCAAGGTTGATCAAAGCCGATTCCCGATATACGCGTCTCGGATGTGCCTACGCGCTCTCTTTTTCTTGTTTGCAGTTGGAGCTCGTAAAACAGACTCTCCAAAACGCCGGAATTACAGTACAGGCATTTTACGGAGGGGAGAGCCGATGATCTATCTGGATAATGCCGCCACATCTTATCCAAAGCCCGCAAATGTGATCGACGCACAGCTTCGTTGTATGCAAAGTGAGTGCGGAAATGCCGGCAGAGGTGCGCACGTGCTTGCCATGCGCGCGGCGGAACGCATTTTTGAATGTCGGTGCGAGCTGGCATCTTTTTTCGGTGCCGCCGATCCGTCGAACGTCATTTTTACACCCAATACAACCACCGCACTCAATTTTGCGATAAAAGGCTTGCTTCGGGAGGGGGATCACGTTTTGATCTCAGATCTGGAGCACAACGCGGTTTTCCGTCCAATCTATAAGTTGGCACGGGAAGGTAAGATCCAATACGACGTCTTTTCCACAGGGGTAAACGATCCCGAAACGACCGAAAAGAGACTGTGTGAGGAGATCGAATCCCATATTCGCCCCGAAACACGAATGCTCATCTGCTCCCACGCATCCAATATCTGCTCTTATGCCTTGCCGCTTGCGGCAATCGGCAGGCTTTGCCGCGCCTATGGGATCCTGTTTGTGGTGGACGCGGCACAGTCGGCAGGACATTTACCGATCCACGTGGAGTCCATGGGCATCGATGCGCTGTGCGCACCCGGGCATAAAGGCTTGCTCGGCCCGCAGGGAAGCGGCTTTCTTCTGCTTGGAAAAGGCGTTGTCGCGGATACGCTGATCGAAGGTGGAAGCGGATACAATTCGCTTGAGGGGGATATGCCGCAAGACGCACCCGAACGCTATGAGGCGGGAACGCTTGCCACTCCTGCGATCGCGGGGCTTTGCGCCGGAGTCCGCACCGTCAAACGGATCGGACAGGAGCGGATATCCCGCCATTTGCGGGAATGGAACACTGCTCTGCAAGAGGAATTGCGGCATGTGCCGAGGGTCACCGTCTATGCCCCGCATTGTCAGGGGGCGATTCTTCTGTTTAATCTCAACGCTGTTCCGGCAGATCATGTCGGTCACGAGCTTGACAAACTCGGATTCTGTGTTCGAACCGGGTATCATTGCGCTGCTCTGGGACACGCGACTCTGAAAACACCAAACGGAGGCGCTGTACGGGTCAGTCCGGGATTCGGAAACACACGCAGGCAGGTGGATATGCTTATCCACGCAATCGAGCGCATTGAACGAAAAAGCAGAGATTTATTTTGATGTTTCCTTTTGAAGAATCGATATATTTTTTATAAAATTCCCGCTGCAGAAAAGAGTATCTTGTCATGAAAGAAGGTCTTTTTCGCAGCGGGGCTGCTTCTTTTATCGAAGAATGCCGAGCGTACCGATCGCGTCGGGAGATGCGATCAGAGTCGCGTGTTCCTGTATGTAGAGGCGAAGCAGAGCGGCATTTTCCACGTTTCCGTATTCCACGAGAAAATCCAGCTCCTTGGGTAAGGAAAACGGAGAGGCGGACAGAACCGTTAAAAAAAGAAAATAGTCGTTTCGCTCATCCCGATACGCATGGCTTTCATGAACGTTGGACGAGCCGAGAAGGCGATTGCAGACGTGGAGGAGGTAGTTCAACTCCGTGAATCGAAAGGCACAGTCACGTCGAAAGCTTCCGATCTGCCCGCGTGTCGGAAGCGGCGCGCTGCTGTTTTTGGACGGGAGCAGGGAATTTTGAATCGGAACGGCAACCGTTTCGTCCGTTTGACAAAGTTGACTGATAAACATTTCGCAACCACCCTCGCGCGATGGAAAATATTGAATGGATAGATGGCGGTCATCACCTTCAAAATCGGTCCTGCGGCGAACCTCATCCAGTAAAAGGCGAAATGCTTGGTGCATTTTTGTGCTGTCCTCTCCAAAACAATCATTATTGAGTTCAAAGTGACACATATCCGTGGGGGTCAACATAATTTTCAGCTTTCGTTCGCTGATGCGGATCAGTTCCATAAAAACAAGTCACTCCTTTCGGTATTCGGACAGGGAACAAAATTTCCTAATTCTATTATATTCTTTTTTTTGAAAAAGGGAAGTCCTAAAAATATGGTAATTTTCATTGACCGCCGCGCTTTTTTGTGGTAAAATAAGAAAAAAGAAAAACGGAGGTTGATCAGATGCAACCGATCACAACGGTACGCGTGATGCGCGAAAGCGATGCCGCTACGATAAGAGAAGGTACGTCGGGAAAAGAACTGATGCGGCGCGCGGGAGAGGCGATCTACCGCGCTTACCCATGGAAGGGAAGGACGGCAATTGTTTGCGGAAGCGGCAACAATGCGGGCGACGGATATGTTTTGGCAGCCTTGCTTTGGCGCGATAAAATAGCGTGTGAGCTGATCCTTTTGGAAGATGTTTTTTCCGAGGACGGCGGATATTATTATGGAAAATGCAAGGAAATCGGGGTTCCGCACCGCTATTTTGATGCAAAAACCGATTTTTCGGAATACGACGAAATTGTCGATTGCATCTTTGGTACAGGCTTTCACGGAGAGGTACGCGGTGTTGCCGCCGAGGCAATTGAGCGCATCAATGCGAGCGGCAAAACGGTCCTGTCGGTTGATATCAACAGCGGACTGAACGGAGATAACGGACGCGCATCGCTTTGCGTTCATTCGGACCTCACGCTTTCCATCGGATTCTGTCAGCCCGGGCATTATCTCGGATGCGCCAAGGATGTGATCGGTCGCCTTATAAATCTGGATATCGGGATCGGACTGCATGGCGACTGCTATTATCTTGTTGAGCGAGCGGATTTTGGGAAACTTCTTACCTCCCGCCCGCACGACTCACACAAAGGGAGCTACGGTTACGTGGCTCTGCTTGGCGGATGCGCGGAGTACGCGGGCGCGGTCAAGCTTGCCAATCTGAGCTGTTCGGCTTTGCGTGCGGGATGCGGCGTCGCGCGCCTGATCGTTCCCGAATCGATCGCACCAAGTGTTGCGCCGTATCTGCTGGAAAGCACGCTTTCCACGCTTGCGGACTACAAAGGACAGATGCTTTTTGACCGTGCGGCACTCGATGCGGCACTCAGTGGGCAAAAGGCTTTGGCAATCGGCATGGGGTGGGGGCGGAGTCCTGAAAACGGGCAGATTCTTTCACACGTGCTTCAAAATTTCACCGGCAGTATCGTGATCGACGCCGATGGACTCAATACACTTTCCGAGCTGGATCCAACGCTTTTGAAAGCCGCCGCAGGGCGTGTGATCCTGACCCCGCATCCAAAGGAAATGGAGCGGCTTTGCGGACGTTCTGTTCGTGAGATTCTTGAAAATCCCATTGCGATTGCTTCGGATTACGCGAAAAAACACGGTGTTTGTCTCCTCCTTAAAGGGAGTACAACGGTTGTGACCGATGGAAACGAGACCTATCTTGTGGATCGCGGCTGTGCGGGAATGGCAACCGCGGGGAGTGGGGACGTTCTTTCGGGGGTGCTTGCAGGATTGCTTGGATATCTGCCACCGTCGCCTCTTACCGTTGCCTGCGGCGCATATCTCGCAGGGCTGGCGGGGGAGCTTGCCGAGGCCGATCTCAATCCGATCAGTATGCTCGCATCGGATACGGTCGCTCATATCGGAAAGGCTGTTTCTTTTATTCTGAAAAAAAGCTGATTTGTGTATTTACTTTTTTGCAACTGTGTGATATAATAGTCACGTTTGAGTTTTCCATCGTTTCAGAAAGGCAATATCATGAAGCTTACCCATCGCGCCACCATGCTTGCGTGCTATAACGGTTATATCACGCAGGCAATTTCAATCAACTTAGCACCGTTACTCTATCTCACATTTCAGAAAAATTTTTCTCTTTCTCTTTCGCAAATCGGCTCCTTGATCGCATTTAATTTTTTAACACAGTTATTCATAGATTTTTTTGCGTCCTTTTTCTCAGAGCGCATCAACCTGCGCTTCTGTGCGGTTTTTGCGCATCTTATGGCATCGGTTGGCTTGATCGGGCTCGCTGTTTTTCCTTATCTTTTTGCCCCCTATCCGGGACTGTTGATCGCGGTCTGTTGCTTGGGGGTGGGCGGCGGATTTACAGAGGTGCTCATCAGCCCATTGATCGAAGCCTGCCCAATCGAAGGAAAATCGGGAAATATGAGCTTTTTGCACTCCTTTTATTGTTGGGGACAGGCAGGCGTTGTCTTGTTCTCAAGCGTCTATTTCTATTTTTTTACTCCCGATTTGTATTGGCATTATCTGCCGCTCTTCTGGGCAATCGTGCCGTTTGTCGGTGCCATCGCGTTCTGCTTTGTTCCGATCTATCGCTTACCCTCCGAGGAGCAGGGAGAACGTGAGGTGATCAAGCTGTTCCGCATGCCGATCTTTTGGTGTTTTCTGCTTATGATGTTTTGTGCGGGTGCGTCGGAGATGACGATGGCGCAATGGGCATCGGATTTCGCAGAATCGGCATTGGGTGTTTCAAAGAGCGTGGGAGATCTCGCGGGCCCCTGTATGTTCGCGTTTCTGATGGGTATTGCGCGTCTTCTTTACGGAAAATACAGTGAAAAGCTGAATTTGGAGCGGCTTATGGTGTGGTGCTGCAGTCTTTGCATCTTCTCCTACCTGTTGGCTGCTGTTGCAAGCACCCCCGCGTTTTCCTTGATCGGGTGCGCGCTCTGCGGCTTCAGCGTAGGTATCTTTTGGCCTGGGGTTCTCAGCCGTGCCGCAGCAAGTATTCACGGCGGAGGGATCGCCATGTTTGCTCTTTTGGCTGTGGCGGGCGACATTGGGTGTTTGAGCGGTCCCGCAATTGCAGGCGCGGTGGCAGAGCTCTTTGACGGCAACCTTCGTTATGCGTTCTGCTTTGCAACCGTATTTCCGCTGATCCACCTGCTTCTTCTGCTGATCCGCGGAAAAAGGGCAGAAAAACAAGAGAAAGGATAAGTGTACAATGACCACACTGATTTTCGTGCGGCACGGGCAAAGTGTCAGTAATCTTGAAACCCGTTTTACCGGTCAGGGCGATACACCGCTGACCGCATTGGGGCGTGAGCAGGCGATCCGTACCGCCAACTATCTTGCCTCCTATCCGATTGACGTAATTTACGCAAGTGATCTTTCGCGTGCACGCGATACCGCGCGTCCAACCGCAGAAATGCATGGCTTGAAGGTGATTCCCGAGCCTGCCTTTCGCGAAATTTATGCAGGGGATTGGGAAGGGCACACCTATGAGGAGCTGAGCGCGCTTTATGGGGACTCGTATGAGACCTGGAAGCACGACGTTGGCAGGGCGCACCCGCAAAACGGGGAACGTGTTACCGATCTGGCAGCGCGTATTTACGCCGCCACCGACCGCGTGTTGGCGGCAAACCGCGGGAAATGCGTAGCGATCTTTACACATGCCACGCCGGTTCGTATGATGGCTTGCAAATGGTTTGGCTACACGGTTGAGGATGCCGGAAAGCTTCCTTTTTGCGGAAATGCATCGGTTTCAATTGCGGAATATGAGGACGATGGAACCTGCCGCCTGATCTGTTACGGATATGACCGTCATCAAGGCGATGCCGCAACGGAACTACCGAAAAACTTAGTATAAAAAAGGGGTGAGAACCAAGCTTTTTCGTTTGGCGCTCACCCTTTTTAGGACGGTTATTCCCGATCGGCGCGCAAAAAGAGCAGATTGTACTGATCGGTCAAGGCATTCCAAGTCAAAAGCCCGACAAGTCCGTCCTCGGGAATGTTATTTCGGGATTGAAAAAGCCGCACGGCTTTGGCGGTAGCGTCGTCGTAAATACCTGTGATGGGGAGGTCCGAGAGCTCCTTATGGTTATGACTAAGCTCGCGAAGCATGTATTGCAGAGCTGTTACGACAAAACCGCGGGTATTCGGATCGAGCATATATCCATCGGGCGTGACCGGGAAAAGGGCGACCCTTTGGGGTTGGGCACCAAGTGCCTGTGCCGCGCGGTAGTCCTCGTAGAGCCGCTCCCACGTTTGACGGTCCGCGTGTCCGGTCATGGGGAACCCACGCAACCGTTGAAATTCGCGTAATGCCTGCTCGGTTCGGCTGTCAAATATGCCGTCGATCGGAGGATCTGGAATGGTGGATTCTCCAAATGAGAGACGGCGCAGATAGCGTTGCAGATTTCGCACGGCACTTGTTTGATTTGCATATTCCGGCATGAATTCTCCTTTCTCTCAGCCTCCAACGGCAAAGCCGGGAAACTGACCGTCTTGCAGTTGTTCGCCTTTGTATAGTGCGTTGTAAAGCTCTGTGATCGCGGTCCACGTTACCGCCGAAACAATTCCCGTGGGGCTGATTCCAAATCGGTTTTGAAAGGCAAGAACTGCCTCCTGTGTACGAGGACCGAAATAGCCCGTGGGATTGATCACGGGGATCTCGGTGTAGGTTTGCGCGATATAGTTGAGATATTCCTGCAAGAGCCGCACCGATTCGGAGTCGGCGCCGATCCGCAAGGGAACACCGCCGTAGGGTACGGTAAAGCCCTCCACGTATTCGAGCGGAATCGTGTTAACAATTCCCGCATAGGCACGATAAAGCTCATACCACGTGCGTTCTCCTACGATGCCGTCGGTCGGTAAGCCAAAGGTTCTTTGCACCGCCTCCACCGCTGCGCGTGTTGACTCACCGAACACACCGTCGATCGCAACCGCAGGAATGGTATCATAGAATTGGGAGAGGTAGGCAATAAAATATTGCAGATTCAACACGGGGTTTCCCTCCGAGCCAAGCTCCAGGACACCGGGATACTGCTGTGTGACCTCACCGAGCGAGATTCCCTCGGAATTGAGGTCGGTGAGCCGTTTGACTCCGATATAAACGTTTTGAATACGATACCACGTGGATTTTCCGACAACGCCGTCGGCGGGCAGGTTAAAGACCTCCTGAAATTGCCGCACCGCCGCCTCGGTATCGGTTCCAAAGATCCCATCGGCACGCACGATTTTGGGAATGGAAGGGAAATTGGACGAGATGCGGTTGAGGCGGATCTGAACGGTGCGAACCGCATCGTTGGCGGAGCCGAGTCTCAGCGGGACATCGGGCGCACTCTCGGTCGCGTTTGCGATCGGCGCGTCGCGGATCAGTTCAATATCGTTGCCATAGTAATAGGTCAGAATTTCGTAAGGAGTAAGGCCTTGGTTGGCAAGCTCCACCGAGCCCCATTGCGAAAGCCCGTTGCAGGTAACGGTTGTACCGTTGCAATATTGTGCGAAAAGCGGTTCGATATTTCCAACACGGCGGATGTAGTTGTTAAACAGATCTCCCGCAATTTCTCGGATATTGCTGAAAATATCACGTCCGTTTACAAAATACTGATCAAATGCCGTTGAATTGGTAATATCAAAATCATATCCGCGCGTGCGGTAATATTCGGTGTAGACGCGGTTGAGCGCGAAGGAGATTTGCGCGTACATATTGGCACGGATCGCGCTTTCGGGCCACGTGGGATAGATCTCGCTGGAAGCAACGTTTGCCACGTAATCGAGGAAGGGAAGCGTTACGTTTTCGGCTTCCGCATCGGGCGGGCCGAGATGAACCGTAATGGTTTCGGGAATAATCGGTAATTGCGGCATGGTAAAAATCCTTTCCGAGGTATTTATTACAAGAAAAGATCAAAGATTGGGCGCGGAGGACTCAAAAAAACGGTCGCCATCGGGGGTGCGCGAATCGGTCTTGTCATTTTCCGATAAGGGAATCAGATCCGCGGGTTGGATCGCGGTAATTCCGTCGAAAATCGGAACGTTGATATAATTTTGCATAAAATAGCCCTCCAGCGTTATCTCCACAATATAGGAAGCAAACGGCGGAAGTCCCCCCTCGTTCGGCTTGAGCGATTCACTGCGCGCGGGAGCAGGCAAGGCGATGATCGGCGTGTTTCCGTCGCGTCCCGACACCACCGAGCGGATCACGTCCCCTCGCCCCTCTGTGCTTTCGCTGTCATAGCTTCGAATATGAACCTGCGCGCCCTCCAAGGGGATCGCGCCGCGCGCGGTTGTAACGTGTACCACCAGAGCACCTTGCCCCGTGTTGCCTGCCGTAGGATTCGATTCTTGCTCGCGATACATTTTCATACCCTCCTTTTTTGTCTTGATACCATCTTATGCAAAGGAGCGGATTTTGTGAAACAAGTATGTAAAATGTGTGTTTTAAGAGCAAATAACCGAAAAGATTTTGAAAATCACTTGAAAAACAAATTTTGAAAAGTGAAAAAAACGGAGACCAAACACGCCAATGGGTTTGGTCTCCGGTATTTTTTATACGGTTGCTTCCATCATATCCCGCAGACGCTTGATCTGCGCGGCTGCCTCGGCGAGGTATTCGTCGGGAGCCATGGCGAGGTAACGGTCGTTGGTGTTGCGATCCTTGTGGTTTCTGCGCGCAAGCTCCATCATCAAAATACCTTTGTATTGATGCTTTTTGAGTCGCTCGACCAAGAAATTCATGTCTGCCTTGCCGTCGAAGGGGAGCATGTGGGCATCGTCCTTGTAGGTGATGATTCCCTCGGGAGAGGTGATTCCCACGTTGCTGTTGATGTGCAGATAGCACAGGCGGTCACCGTAATCGGCAAGCAGATCGCGTCCGCGATTGTAGCAGACCTCGTGACCCGTGTCAAGGCAGAAGCCGATCGAATCGTAGTCGCGCAGACCTGCCATCAGATAGTCGAGATACTCCTCGCCCTCAACGTTCTCAATTGCCACCTTGATATTCTTGTTCGCAGCATACTCGGCAACGCGGCACATACGGGTCAGACCGATGGGAGTGGGCTCATGCTTATCGAACCCGATAAAGGGATGTACCACCGTAATGGGTGCTCCAACCTCCACGCAGGCGTCAATGCTCGCATAGAGCTCGCGTTCTCCTTCGTCGCCGTTGAGCGTATCCTCCCAAATGTCCGCGGCTCTTTTAAAGGGGGCGTGGATCGAGCTGTAAATGAGGCCGTGCTTGGCGCATTGATCTGCCCATACGTGTCGATCCTCAGGGGTACCAAGACCCGTGAAGGTTGCCTCCAAGCCGTGCTGCTTCAAATGCGCAAAGCTTTCCGCAATCGGAAATCCGAACGATTCGCTGACTGCGAGTCCAATTTGATATTGATGCATGCTGATGTCTCCTTTTTTATTTTTAGCAACCTTTATTTTACCACCAATGAAAGGGATTGTCAAGAAATTTGCGATCTTTTTTGGGAATTCTTATGCTTTCTCTTGCTTTTTGTCTACAAAATTGATATAATAGAAAGAAAAGTACCGAAAAGGAGGAGATGAAGATGTTTCAAACAAAACCCACCCGCGCGGATCTGGTTGCGATGATCCTGATTTTGTTGCTGGCAACCGGCATGCTTTTGTTGCCTTCGTGGTTCTCCTCCAACGCATCTGTGCTTGTGATCACAACGCCCGAAGGTCGCTTTGAATATTCTCTCAGCGAGCCGCGGGAGCTGACTTTGACCTCGAACGGAGTTACGCTCCGTGTTGTAATTGCGGACGGTGCGGCATACGTTTCCGAGAGCAATTGCCGTGATGGAGTGTGCCGAAACAGCGGCAAAATATCCGGAAGCGGGGAGACGATCCTTTGCGCACCCGCCGGTATCACACTCTCGGTGAAGGGAGGCGGACGCGATGTCGATTTTGTCGCGGGGTAACCGCATCCGACGCATCACCCTTGACGCGTGCCTGACGGCACTTGCCATGACCCTGTCCTATCTGGAACTCCTTCTTCCGCTCAATCTGCTGATCCCGCTCCCCGGTGTCCGTCTGGGGCTTGCCAACGTTGTGGTTCTGATCGCGTTTTGTCTTGTATCCAAGCTTGATGCGGCGATCATATCGGCGGTTCGCATTCTTTTGATGGGGCTTTTGTTTGGAACGGTGACCTCACTTTGGTTTTCCTTTTTGGGAGGCCTGCTCTCCTACCTGACCCTGCTTCTGCTCTCACACATAGGGCGGGGGTTCAGCTTTCTTGCGGTTTCGGTTTTGTCCGCGGCAGCACATAATACGGGACAGATCCTTGCCGCCACTCTTTTGTTCGAGGCATCGGTCATCTTTTCCTATTTGCCCGTCCTGCTCCTTGCATCGGTCTTTTTCGGCGGAATTGTGGGACTTTTGCTCAATCTTTTACTGCCACGGCTCAAAACCGCCTGGAAAGGGGGCTCGATATGAAAAAGCTTTGCATTTTTCTTGCGCTTTTGATATGCCTGCTTCCGCTTGCGGGCTGTAAGGCAAAAAACGCATACTCAGAAACCTATTTTTTCATGGATACCGTGATCGGGGTGACACTCTATGCGCGCGACGCGTCCGCCGCCGACGCGGCTTTTGATGCTTGCCGTACCATTTTGAGTAATCTGGAAGGGTTGTGGTCGCGTCATACCGACACCAGCGAAATCGCCCGTTTTAACCGCTCAGAGCAGGGAATCGAGGCGATCGACGCAAGAACCTTTGCGCTCCTGCAAACCGCATATGCGGTTTTTGAGGCCACGGACGGGGCCTTCGATCCCACGGTTGCCCCTGTGATCGATCTGTGGGAGCTTGCGGAAGCACGCGGGAGCTTGCCAACCGACACAGAGCTTTTGGCGGCACTTTCCCACGTTGGTATGCAGGGGCTGGACTTGCGAGAGGATTCGATCCGGAAAACAGATCCGAGCCTTTCACTGGATCTCGGCGGGATCGGAAAGGGCGCGGCAATCAGCGAGCTGATCGGATATCTCAGCCTTTGCGAGGGGCTGGATGGCGGTCTTGTAAGCTTTGGCAGTAACGTTGCCGTGTTCGGCAGTAAGCCGAGCGGAGAAGTCTTTCGCATCGCACTCCGCGACCCCACGGATGCGAACGGCACGGTCGGTGTCCTCACACTTACGTCGGGGCAGGTCCTTTCTGTTTCGGGGAACTACGAACGCTACGTTACCGTCAATGGCGAGCAATATCATCATATTTTGGATCCCGAAAGCGGGTTTCCCGCCGAAACGGGGCTTTCAAGTGTGGCGGTCATTGCCTTGGACGGCGCGCTTGCCGATGCGCTTTCCACGGCACTGTTCGTGATGGGGCGCGATGCGGCACTCGCGTTTTATCGATCCAAAGCCTTTCGCTTTGAAGCAATTCTGATCGATGAAAACGGTACGGTCACGCTTACCGATGGCTTGGACGGCATTTTTCTTGAACATTAAAACATAAAGGTCAAAAAAGGAACGCAATCTATGGAACAGCTAAAACTTTGGGGGTCGATCGTGAATGCGCTTGCCGTGATCGGCGGTTCGGCGATCGGACTCCTCCTCAAGCGCTTTATCGGGGCGGGGAAGGAAGAACGCTCCCAGGCACTGTCGGACTGCATCTTCAAAGGGGTCGCGCTTTGCGTGCTTGCCATCGGAATCACAGGGACGATCAAGGCGGCAGTCAACGATCAGATCCGAGCGGCTATCGCGGGCGGGTATGCGGGGGACACGTCCAATCCCATCCGTCTCGTTGCTGATCTCGCGGGAGAAAATACGCTTGTAATCATCGTCTCCATGGCGCTCGGCGCTTTGATCGGTCAACTGCTCAACCTCGATCGTGCCATCAACCGCCTTGGGGAACGTGTGGAACAGCTCGCGCGTGCGCGCTTTGGAAACGTGGCACAAGGCTTTGTCAGCGCATCACTTTTGTTTTGCGTTGGCTCGATGACCATTGTGGGTTCACTTAACAGCGGACTTTTGGGCGATCACAGCATGCTCTATACAAAATCGCTTCTCGATTTTGTCGCGGCAATCATTTTTTCGCTCTCGCTCGGAATCGGCGTGATGTTCTCATCGGCATTTGTGTTGGTCTTCCAAGGGAGCATCGCGCTTTTGGCGGGCATTATTGCACCGATTCTGTCCACCGAGGTGATCACTGCAATGTCAGGGGTCGGCTCTATTCTCATCATCGGGCTTTCGCTCAATATGCTCGGAGTCACAAAGCTCAAGATCATGAATTATATGCCCGCAATCCTTTTGCCCGCGTTGCTGATCCCGCTGATCGGATTTTTTACATAAAAATTTTTAGAAAAATTAAAAAAACACTTGACAAATAAAAAGTCTTGTGATATACTTGTAAAGTATTTTGCTTTACACCAAAAAACAGGACGAAGAAAATGTTTGAAAAAGATCTGAAAATCGCCTTTTTATTGGATTTTTACGGTGAGGTCCTTTCCGATCGGAAGCGAACCGTGTTAGATTATTATTACAACGATGATCTTTCTCTTGCCGAGATCGCACAGGAGATCGGAATTTCGCGGCAGGGTGTGAGAGAACTGATCAAAAAAGCAGAAGAGGAGCTTCGGTTCTATGAGGAAAAGCTCGGTCTTGCCACGCGCTTCCGCCGTGTGCAGGACAGTGCCGCGCGATTGCAGAATCTGCTGGATGACGCGGGAATCGGGGCGGAGATACAAGAGGCGGTAAAGGAGCTGGCACAAATCGTTGGATCCTGACCCGCCAAAAACGAGACGGGAGGAGGAGAGCCTATGTTTGAAAGTCTTGGAGAAAAGCTGAACAATGCATTTAAAAAGTTTCGAAATAAAGGAAAGTTGACCGAAGCCGACGTCAAGGCGGGCATGCGTGAGATCAAGCTCGCTCTGCTGGAAGCCGACGTAAACTTTAAGGTAGTACGTGACTTTATCAAGATCGTATCCGAGCGCGCGGTGGGGGTTGAGGTTTTGGAGTCGCTTCTTCCCGCGCAACAGATCGTTAAGATCGTAAACGAGGAGCTTACCCGATTGATGGGCGGCTCTCAGTCCAAACTGACCATCTCGTCCCAGCCCCCCACGGTCATTATGATGGTGGGTCTGCAGGGCGCAGGTAAAACTACGCATGCCGCAAAGCTTGCGGGGTTATATAAAAAGCAGGGAAAACGCCCCCTGCTCGTTGCGGGTGACGTTTACCGTCCCGCCGCAATCAAACAGCTCCAGGTTGTCGGTGAGAAGCTGGATATTCCCGTGTTTACGCTGGGTGATCAGGTTTCTCCCGTGCAGATCGCAAAGGAAGGCCTGCAATTTGCAAAGCAAAAGGGCTACGACATGGTCTTCATCGACACGGCAGGACGTCTGCAAATCGACGAAGTGCTCATGGAGGAGCTGAAGAATATCAAGGCGGAGGTCAACCCCACCGAGATCCTTTTAACGGTGGATGCCATGATCGGTCAGGAATCGGTCAACGTGGCAGAAACCTTTAACGATCTGCTTGACATCACAGGTGTTATCTTGACAAAGCTTGACGGTGACACGCGAGGCGGTGCGGCGCTTTCGATCCGCTACGTCACGGGAAAACCGATCAAATTTGTGGGAACGGGCGAAAAGCTCGACACCATCGAACCCTTCCATCCCGATCGAATGGCATCGAGAATTCTCGGTATGGGCGACGTGCTGACTCTGATCGACAAGGCACAGGCGGCATACGACGAGAAGCAGGCGGCGGAGCTTGAGCAAAAGATGCGCCAGCAAACCTTTACGCTCGACGATTATCTCGCACAGCTTGCCCAACTCAAAAATATGGGCAATCTCGAACAGCTCATGGCAATGATGCCGGGTGTGAAGCCGGGAGCACTCAAGGACGCCAAGATCGACGAAAAGGTCATGGCACATACCGAGGCGATCATCCGTGCGATGACCCCGCGGGAAAGAACAAAGCCCGAAATCATCAATGCGTCTCGCAAAAAGAGAATCGCGGCAGGATCGGGCACATCGGTCGAGGAAGTCAATAAGCTGCTTCGTCAATTCGAACAGATGGTGAAAATGATGAAACAGTTCAGTGACATGGGTAAGACCAAAAAAGGACAGAAAATGCTCGGAAGAATGAAGTTGCCGTTCTGAATTCACCCGTTCATTAATAGAAAAAACTTTTTAAATTTTTTTTGGAGGAAGACAAATCATGGCAGTAAAAATGAGACTCAGAAGAATGGGCGCAAAGAAAGCTCCCTTTTACCGTGTAATCGTAGCAGACAGCCGCTCGCCCAGAGACGGTCGCTTCATTGAGGAGCTTGGCTACTACAACCCCCTTACCAATCCCGCTGAGATCAAGATCGACGCAGAGAAGGCAAAGAAGTGGATCGCAAACGGAGCACAGCCCACCGAGACTGTTAAATCTCTGCTGAAGAAGAGCGGAATCGTTGATTGATCTGTCCCATAAGGAGACACAAGCATGATTAACTTGCAAGAAACTTTATTGGACATTGCAAAGGCAATCGTCGATTCGCCCGATGAAGTAAAGGTAACCGAAGTGCAGGATGATCGCAGCATCACCCTGACGCTGACGGTTGCACCCGACGATATGGGCATGGTGATCGGCCGTCACGGCAAGATCGCAAAGGCTATCCGCACCGTAATTAAGGCGGCTGCGGCAAACAGCGGTAAGAAAGTAATCGTTGATATCGTGGATGTCCGCTGAAACAAACGGCATTTTTCAATCGGAATCCCCCTAAAAAATCCTCGTTTGGTGAAAACCGACGGGGATTTTTTGTCTGTTATCCTTCCGAATTTCCGACAAAAAACAGGATAATTTAGAGGAAAGCTGTTGACAAAATATATTTTATAATGTATAATAATAAAAGTGCCGTAATTTGGCGATACCATCTGTGAAGGAGGAGGGCTCTGAGATGAACGGAGATCTTTTGAAGGTTATTGAAGAAAAAATGCCCTCATTTTCCAAAGGGCAGAAGCTCATTGCCTCGTATATTCTGGCGCATTACGACAAAGCCGCGTATCTCACTGCCTCTAAGTTGGGAGCGATCGTTGGGGTTTCCGAATCCACGGTCGTTCGCTTCGCAAACGAGCTGGGATATGACGGTTACCCCGCGTTTCAGCATTCACTCCGTGAGATCATTCGTAATCGGTTGACCTCCTTTCAACGCATTGAGGTGACCAATAATCTGATCGGTGACGGCAACGTGCTCGATAAAGTCCTTTTGTCGGACGCTGAAAAGATCCGCCGCACAATGGAGGAGATCGATCACGCATCCTTTGAGGCGGCGATCGACCGCATCATTACCGCAAAAAATATCTATATCATCGGTGTTCGTTCTTCCTCGTCTCTTGCGGGATTCCTCAATTTTAATTTCCGAATGATCTTTGATAACGTTAAGTTCGTTCAAACGACCTCGGGAAGTGAAATGTTTGAGCAGATCATGCGCATTGAGGAAGGCGACGTCATGATCGCGATCAGTTTTCCGCGTTATTCCAAGCGGATCATAAACGCGGTGGAGTACGCACGCTCTCGCAATGCCAATGTGGTTGCTCTGACCGACAGCAAGCTTTCTCCCATCGCGCAGTTTGCCAATCAACTTTTGATCGCGCAGAGCGATATGGCATCGTTTGTCGATTCTCTCGTTGCTCCGCTGAGTATCATCAATGCGATGGTGGTGGCGGTGTCGAGAAAAAAGCAGGACGAGCTGACCGAACGCTTGCGGATCTTAGAAGAAGTGTGGGATCGGTATGACGTGTATGACAAAAAGCCTCACTGATTCGAAACGGGTCGCCGTTGTGGGCGGCGGCGCGGCAGGTATGATGGCGGCTATCTTCGCGGCGCGAAACGGCGCGGAGGTGACGCTCTATGAGCGAAATGACCGCATGGGAAAGAAGCTGCGCATCACAGGAAAGGGTCGGTGTAACGTTACAAACGACTGCGACCTCAATGAGTTTCTTGCAAACGTTCCCACAAACCCGCGCTTTTTATATGCCGCGCTCTCGGCTTTTACCACGTCGGATACGATGGATTTTTTTGAGAAAGCCGGTGTGCCGCTGAAAACCGAACGCGGAAAGCGTGTTTTTCCGGTTTCGGACAGAGCGGCTGATATCGTGGCGGCACTTGAACGAAAATGCAGGGAATACGGGGTGCATATTCTGCATCGCCGTGTGCAAAATATAGTTGAGGAAAACGCATGTGTCCGTGCGGTGCAGACCTCAGAGGGGTGTGATCCCTACGATGCGGTGATCCTTTGCACGGGCGGGCGCTCCTATCCTACCACGGGATCGGACGGCGACGGATACCGTTTTGCCGAACGATTGGGGCATACCGTCACCGCGATCAAGCCCTCTCTTGTTCCGCTCATTGCCGATGGAAGGCTTTGCGCTTCATTGCAGGGGCTGTCTCTGCGAAACGTTCGGTTGACCGTATACGACAGCGCGCGAAAGAAGCCTGTGTTTGAGGATTTTGGCGAAATGATGTTTACGCATTTCGGCTTAACAGGGCCGCTCGTTTTATCGGCTTCGGCGCATCTTTCCGATATTTGCCCCGATAAATATGAGGCGCAGATCGATCTCAAACCCGCTCTTGATGAGAAAACACTGGACGCGAGAATCCGTTCCGATTTTGAAAAATACAAGAACCGTGATTTTATCAACGCGCTTGACGATCTTCTCCCGCAGAAATTGATCGAGCCTTTTGTTGGGCTCACGCAGATCGATCCGCGCAAAAAGGTCCATTCGATCACACGCGAGGAGCGTGAACGCATGGTAAAGCTCTTAAAGGGCTTTCGGGTCAAGCTGGTGGGATTTCGCCCGATCAATGAGGCGATCATTACACGCGGCGGCGTATCGGTGAAGGAAATTGATCCCAAAACGATGGCATCAAAGCGTGTAAAGGGGTTGTATTTTGCGGGCGAATTGATCGATGTGGACGCTTACACGGGCGGATTTAATTTGCAAATTGCGTTTTCCACCGCTGTGCTTGCGGGTACTTCCGCGGCAGAGCAAGAAATAAATTAAAGGTTGGAATTGATATGATTCGAATTGCCATTGACGGACCCAGCGGAGCTGGAAAATCGACGGTTGCGAAAGCACTCGCCGCAAAGCTCGGAATTCTTTACGTTGATACGGGCGCGCTTTACCGTACGATCGGATACTATGTGCGCTCCCGGAATACTGACCCCAAAAACGCCGCTGCGGTTGAGGCACTTTTGCCGAATATTGAGATTGATCTGCAATACGTGGACGGAACACAGCACGTTTTGCTCAACGGTGAGGATCTGGGCGACCGCATCCGCACCAATGAGATGTCGCTTTATGCGTCCGCCGTGTCCGCAATTCCCGCGGTTCGCAGCTTCTTGCTTGATACGCAACGCGATCTTGCGCGTCGGTACAGCGTGATCATGGACGGCAGAGATATCGGAACCGTAATTCTTCCCGATGCCGATGTAAAAATCTTTTTGACGGCAAGCAATGAGTGCCGCGCAAAGCGCCGCTATGATGAACTGATCGCGAAGGGGCAGACCACCACCTATGAGGAGGTCCTTGCCACTATGCAGGCACGTGACGCGGCAGACAGCTCGCGCACGGTTGCGCCTGCTGTTGCAGCACCCGATGCCGTACTGTTTGACAATTCTTGGATGACACCTGAGGAATGTACCGAGGGGATCCTGAACGTGATCAAGGAAAAACTCGGTGACCCCGCCGATCGGATCTGATTTTCGGAAAGGATATCAACCCATTATGAAACATGTTACCGTTGCCGAAAACGCAGGCTTTTGCTTTGGTGTGAAGCGCGCGACCGACCGTTTGGAGGAGGCACTCCGAAACGCAACGGCGGGGGAGCGGATCTTTACGCTGGGGCATCTGATCCATAACGAGACCTATAATGAGTCGCTCAAACGCCGCGGCGTGGAGGCAATTGATACCGATGCGATCGCAACGTTGGCACAGGAGGCTGACGCGGCGCATCCCGTAAAGGTTTTGGTGCGTGCGCACGGATGTCCGCGTGAAACGATCGCGTTGCTTACCCGATCTGCCGAGCAAAACCCCTATTTCGATTGGATCGACTGCACCTGCCCTTATGTGAAGAAAATTCACAAAATTGCGGGGGAGACCGATGCCGAGGCGCATTTCTTTGTGCTGATCGGGGCAGCCAATCATCCCGAGGTGATCGGAATTATGAGCTGCTTTGACGGCGAAAAGTACGTTTTTTCGTCTGCTGAGGAAATGGAATCGTCACTTTGTCAACGCGATGTTGATAAAATGCACAAAAAAACGCCCGTTATGGTCGCTCAAACGACCCAAAATTTGGGCATATGGCACCAAACTCAAAAAAAATTAAAAAAACTATATACAAATGCGATTATTTTTGATACAATATGCAGTGTGACTGAAACACGGCAAACCGAGGCAGCCGAGCTTGCAAAGCAATGCGATTTTATGGTTGTGATCGGTGGAAGAGAAAGCTCGAATACGGCAAAGCTGTATGAGATCTGCCGCAGACATTGCGGCAAAACCGTCTGGATCGCAAATGCGTCCGAATTGGATCGCGATATGCTTTCCGACGCTACTAACATTGGAATCGTCGCGGGTGCATCGACACCGAGCGATGAAATAGAGGAGGTATATAAAACCATGACCGAAATGAAAGAAAATTTCGAAAAAATGCTCGACGAGTCTGCGTGCTCAACTTTAAATACAGGAGATGTCGTTACCGGAACCGTAACTCACGTGTCTGATGCTGAACTTCAGCTTGACGTTGGCGCCGGCGTGACTGGCTACATCAAAGCAGACCAGATCACGAACGACCCTGCTTTTAAGCTGACCGAGAACTTCAAAAACGGTGACAAGGTAGAGGCCTTTGTTATCCGTGTGAGCGACATTGAAGGTGTTGCGGAGCTCTCCAAGAAGAGAGTTGACGCAGACAGAAACTGGCTGACGCTTGTTGCTGCTTGCGAGGACAAGACCGTTCTCGAGGGCAAGGTTGCCGAGGCTGTTAAGGGGGGCGTTGTGATTTGGTGCAACGCAAACCGCGTTTTCGTTCCTGCTTCTCAGACCGGTGTTCCGAAGGACGGCGATCTTGCTTCGATCGTTGGCTCCACGGTTCAGTTCAAGATCATTGAGGTGAAGCAGGGTAAAAAGGCGATCGGCTCGATCCGCGTGGTACAGCGCGAGGTTCGCCGTGCACAGGAGGCTGACTTCTGGGCAAACATCGAGGTTGGCAAGGTTTACAACGGTACTGTTAAGAGCATGACCTCTTACGGCGCATTCGTTGATCTTGGCGGCGTTGACGGAATGGTTCATCTCACTGAGCTGTCCTGGAAGCACATCAAGAATCCCGCAGAGGTTGTTGCTGTTGGCGACGCAATCACGGTATTCGTAAAGAGCTTTGATCCCGAAAAGAAGAGAATCTCGCTCGGATACAAGACCGAGGAGACCAATCCTTGGAACATCTTCAAGTCGCAGTATGCGGTTGGAGATATCGCATCGGTTAAGATCGTAAGCATGATGCCTTTCGGCGCATTCGCAGAGATCGTTGACGGTGTAGACGGCTTGATTCACATCTCGCAGATCGCAATGCAGAGAATCGCTAAGCCCGCTGATCTTCTTGAGATCGGTCAGGTTGTAGATGCTCGCATCATTGAGATCGACGATGAGAAGCAGAAGGTAAGCCTTTCGATCCGTTCGCTTCTTGAGGAAGCAGCAGCGGCAGCAGAGGCTATGCCTGAGGAGTACGCAGCTGAAGAGTCCGTTGAGGCTCCCGTTGAAGAGTAATTAAAAAATGGGAGCGGACCTCGGTCCGCTCCCGTTTTTTCGCAAAGGCTATGAGACTGAAACTGAAAAGGAGAAAAAACATGGCAAAGATCAAGGTGATGAGCTTTAATCTGCGCATTCGTGTAATTGCGGACGGGAAGAATTTTTTTGATTACCGCAAACAAAAGATCCTTGACATGATTGGACGTGAAATGCCCGATCTGATCGGCTTTCAGGAAGCCGACGACGTTATGTCGGATTGGCTGACGGCAAATTTAAACGATTATATTGTGATCGGACACGGAAGGGAAGCCGATTATTGCGGCGAGGGTATGTACATAGCGTATCGCAAGGATCGCTTCCGTTTGCATGCCTACCGCACCGAGGCACTCTCGCTCTTTCCCAAGCGTGCAGGCAGCCGCTTGGACACCATCGATCAGAGCAAGTATCCGCGCGCATATGCCTGTGCTGAATTGATCTGCAAAGAGAATCATCAACTGCTCTCTTTTTACAACATTCACACAGACCACAAGGGGGAACAGGCGCGCTTGCTTGAGTGCGCGTTCCTGATGCGAGACATTGCGGAGCACGCATGTCCCTTTGTGATTACGGGCGATTTCAATGATTACCCTGACAGTAAGCCGATCAAGCTTGTTCTTTCTACGGCAGATTACCTTGGAACACAGGACGCAACGGCGAATATCAAGGGATCCTTCCACGGCTTCAAGGGAGATGTGGGAACCTGTAAGATCGACTATATCTTCACCAATCTTCCGGTTGACCCCAAGCAATCCTATGCCGTTCCCGATGACAATGCCTGCGGCTGTTACTACTCGGATCATAACGCGCTGTGCGCTTTCTTAACCCTTGAATGATAGCAGCATCATTTATCGGATTTAAACCCCAATAACGGTTTTCTTAAAACGCTCGTTCCTTTTCGGAGAAACGGGCGTTTTGTTTATTGATTTTGACAATGTACCGCGAAAAAAATGAAAAAGTTTCTTTTCCGCATTGACAATCAACAAGATCTATGATATAATTCTATTAAAATGGGGTAAGATGGTATTTTTTGAAAAATGATATCGTTTTTATCTATTTTATAAACCCAAAACGGAGGAGATCTTTATGGAGATTCGCGCAACCGTCGGCAAGGAAAAACTTGCGGCGCTCTTTGACGCGGGGACCTTTGCGGAAACAGGTGCCTTTGTGAAAAGAGCAGACGGAGACATGGTAGGCGTGGTCTGCGGGTACGGTGCGATCGGCGGAAAGCTGGTTTACGCATTCGCGCAGGACAGCGACCGAAAAAAAGGTGCATTTGATGCACTTCAGGCAGAAAAAATTGCCGCACTTTATGGCATGGCAATGAAAAACGGGGCTCCCGTAGTCGGGCTGTTTGACAGCGCAGGTGCCGTTGTATGTGACGGCGCATCGGCAATGTCGGCTTACGGTAAGCTGTTGCGCGTGGTCAGCGACGCGTCGGGCGTTATTCCGCAGATCGCTGTGATCAGCGGTGTTTGTGCGGGTATGGCGGCAACCGTTGCCGCAATGTTTGATCTGACCGTAACGGTAAAGGATCGATCCCAATTGTTCGTCAATGCTCCCTTTGTGGTTGGCAAAGAGATCGGCTCTGCCGATGCGATCGCGAAAAACGGACTCGCGTCGATCGAGGTCGAAAACGACGGAGAGGTCGCTCAAACGGTTGCAAAGCTGATCGACCTGCTTCCCGCAAATAATGCCGAGGGTGTGATCGCGGAAGATCCCACCGATGATATCAATCGTCGTCTTGCATCGATTCAGGAAGGCGGAAAAGAGACGGTTGGCAGGATTGCCGATTGCAACGCTTTCGTACAGATCGGTGAGAGCTACGCTCCCGAGATGATCACGGGGCTTTGCAAGCTCGGCGGTGTTACCTGCGGCGTAGTTGCGAACAACGCGGCAGAGAAAAACGGCGTGATCACGGTTGCGGGTGCCAGAAAAGCCGCAAAGCTGATTGCTTTTTGTGATAGCTTTTCCATTCCGGTTGTAACCTTGGTGGACAGTGTGGGTGTTGAGATCAGCGAGTCGGCTGAAAATGCACCCTTGGCGGCAGAGCTTGGCAAGCTTGCGATGGCATATGCCTCTGCCGATACCGCAAAGATCACGGTCGTGCTTGGCAAGGCTTACGGCGCGTCCTTCACGCTCATGGGCTCCAAGGCACTTGGTGCCGATATGGTTTATGCGCTTCCCGAAAGCGAGATCAGCGTTATGGATCCCGCGTCGGCAGTGGCATTCCTTTGGAACGACCGCATCACCGAGCAGACCACACGCGCCGATCTTGAGGAAGAATGGAAGCAAACGCAGGCTTCTGCAGAGGCGGCGGCTGCAAGCGGCAGCATCGACGATGTGATCGATCCCGCCGAGCTTCGCCAGAGAATCTGCTCTGCCGTATATATGCTTCTTATGAAAAATGGCGGTGTGCCGTCGCGTAAGCACTGCAATCTCCCTCTGTAAAAGGAGGCCGCGTTATGTTACAAAGTTTATTACTGCCGGTTGCACTGACCACGCCGGAAGAGGATCTGATCGCAAATCGCACCTCTACGGCAGGAATCGTAACCCTGCAAGGAATGCTGACGATCTTCGCGGTGTTGGCAGTCCTTTGGTTGATGATCGAGATCATGCACAGGCTTGTTCATAAAAAGAAAGCCGAGGAACCGGAAACCGATGCGCCCGCATCCGATGCACCGGCTTCGGCAACAAACGATGCAGCCATCGCTGCTGCGATCGCCGCCGCAATTGCTGCAACCGAGGATGATGGCGCGATCATCGCGGCAATTACTGCCGCTGTGACCGCCGCACGTGCGGAGGAAGGGAATACCGCGGCTTTCCGCGTGGTATCCTTTAAGAGAGCGGGACGCGCAAACGTCCGCAATCGCTTCTGATCCAATCCGATCAAATTAAATAGAAAATCAATTATTAATTTCAGAAAGGTTTTAAGGTGATTCAAATGAAAAACTATCGTGTAACTGTAAATGGTGTTGTATATGACGTTGTTGTGGAAGAAGTTGCGGGCGGTGCTCCCGTTCCTACCTACGTGGCTCCCGCTCCCGTAGCGGCAGCTCCCGCTCCTGCTCCCGTAGCAGCACCCGCTCCTGCGGCGGCTCCTGCCCCCGCTCCCGCAGCAGCACCCGCAGGTAAGGCAGGCGCAGTCAGCGTAAAGGCTCCCATGCCCGGAACCATTATTAAGATCAACGTAAAGCCCGGCGATTCGGTGAAGAAGGGTGACGTTCTTTGCGTGCTGGAGGCAATGAAGATGGAAAATGATATCACCGCTCCCTCCGACGGTGTTGTTGCATCGGTAGACGCAACGCAGGGCGCATCGGTTGCAACCGACGCGGTTCTGGTTACCATGAACTGATTCTTTTGCAAATTTTCATTCAAAAAGATATTGCAGAAAGGATAAGCAATCATGGGCGCATTACTTGAGAGCTTGCTGAATTTCTGGGAATCAACCGGAATTTATAAGCTCATAAACAGTGTGGATGCCGCATGGTGGCAAACGATCGTGATGCTTGCGATCGTTTGTGTGCTGGTCTATCTTGCCATCGTGAAAAAGTTTGAGCCACTGCTCCTGCTTCCAATCGCGATCGGCATGCTTCTGACCAATCTTCCCGGCGGCAACATGTTTCACTCGGATTTCTTTATGAATCCCGACGTTCCGATCAATTACGGTCAGATCCTTCGAGAGGGAGGACTTATCGACCTGCTTTACATCGGCGTCAAAACGGGTCTTTACCCTTGTATCATATTCATCGGTATTGGCGCAATGACCGATTTTACCCCCCTGATCTCCAATCCCAAAAGCTTGCTGATCGGTGCGGGCGCACAGCTTGGCGTATTTGTCGCTTTTTCCGGAGCGTTGCTCTCGGGGCAGTTTTCTGCTCTTGAGGCCGCATCTATCGGTATCATCGGAGGTGCCGACGGCCCTACGGCAATCACGGTTACCAAAACACTCGCGCCGCATCTGCTCGGCGCAATTGCAATCGCTGCATATTCTTACATGGCGCTGATTCCCATGATCCAGCCGCCCCTGATGCGTTTGCTCACAACAAAGAAGGAGCGCGAGATCAAAATGACGGCATTGCGTGAAGTGACGCAGACTGAAAAAATTATTTTCCCGATTATGGTAACGATCATCGTAGCACTTGTTGTTCCCGAAGCACTTGTGCTGATTGGATGCTTGATGCTTGGAAATTTGCTCAATGTCTGTGGTGTAACAGGCCGTCTTTCCGATACTGCGCAAAATGCGTTGATGAACATTGTTACCATCTTCCTTGGTATCAGCGTTGGGGCAACTGCGGTGGCAAAGGATTTTCTTGATCTGAAGACTCTTTTGATCATCGGTCTTGGACTCATTGCGTTTATGATCTCGACCGTGGGAGGCCTTCTCACCGCAAAGATCATGAACGTGCTCAGCGGAGGAAAGATCAATCCTCTCATCGGCTCGGCAGGCGTTTCGGCGGTTCCGATGGCGGCTCGTGTTTCGCAGATCGAAGGGCAGAAGGCAGATCCTTCCAACTTCCTCTTGATGCACGCGATGGGACCCAATGTCGCAGGCGTTATCGGTTCGGCTGTTGCCGCGGGCGTCTTGCTTGCACGCTTCGCCGGCTTGGGTTGAATTAACGGATAAGGAGTGAACAGAAATGTCAAAAGTAAAAATTACAGAAACGGTTCTCCGCGACTCTCATCAGTCGCTGATCGCAACCAGAATGACCACCGAGGAAATGCTCCCGATCCTCGATGAAATGGATAAGATCGGATACCATTCGCTGGAAGCATGGGGCGGCGCAACCTTTGACGCCTGCATGCGCTTCCTCAATGAAGATCCGTGGGAGCGTTTACGCAAGATCCGCGAGCGCGTGAAGAACACCAAGCTTCAGATGCTGTTCCGCGGACAGAACATTCTCGGCTACCGCCACTATTCCGACGACGTTGTAGAATACTTCGTTCAGAAATCGATCGCAAACGGAATTGATATTCTCCGTATTTTCGATGCGCTGAACGATCCTCGCAACCTTGAAACCGCAATTCGTGCAACCAAACGCGAACAGGGGCATGTGCAGGCAGCTTTCTCCTACACCACAGGACCCGTTTACACGCTGGAATACTACTCCAAGTATGCAAAGCAGCTTGAGAGCATGGGCGCGGATTCCATCTGTGTAAAGGACATGGCGGGTCTGCTCAAGCCCTATGACGCATATGAGCTTGTAAAGGCACTCAAGGAGTCGGTCAAGGTTCCGATTCAACTGCATACACACTATACCTCGGGTCTGGCTTCCATGACCTTGATGAAGGCGGTTGAGGCGGGCGTCGACGTAATCGACACCGCAATCTCCCCGATGGCAATGGGTACCTCTCAGCCTCCCACAGAGGCAATGGTTGCCGCATTGCAGGGAACGCAGTATGACACGGGTATCAGCCTTGAATCGTTGGATAAGATCACGAAATATTTCACACCTCTGCGTGAGAAATATATGGCAAACGGACTGCTCAACCCCAAGGCACTCAAGGTGGACGTCAATGCTCTGATGTATCAGGTTCCCGGAGGCATGCTTTCCAACCTGATGAGCCAGCTCGCACAGGCAGGCAAGTCCGATCAGCTCACGGCTGTTCTGGAGGAGGTTCCGCGCGTGCGTGCCGACGTTGGATATCCTCCGCTTGTTACGCCTTCCTCCCAGATCGTTGGTACGCAGGCTGTGTTCAACGTGATTATGGGCGAGCGTTACAAAACGGTTACCAAAGAATTTAAGGGAATCGTGCGCGGTGAGTACGGTAAGACTCCCGTTGCGATTGATCCCGCGTTTGTGAAGCAGATCATTGGAGACGAAACACCGATCTCCTACCGTCCCGCAGACGCTCTCAAGCCCGAGCTCGAAAAGCTTCGCGGTGAGATCGCGCAATATCTGGAGCAGGACGAGGACGTGCTTTCTTACGCACTTTTCCCCGAGGTATCCAAAAAATTCTTCGAATTCCGTAAAGCAAAGAAATACAACCTTGATCCCGAGCATGCCGATAAGACACTCGGCGTTCACGCAATCTGAATCAGACAGAGGCTTTCTGTCAAATAAAAGGGGGTGAGTCAAATGCAAAAATGCATTTGGTACTCACCCCCGACGTTTTTGCTTTGCGGCTAAACACCGCAATTTTCGACTGCTTTGCAGTCGAAAACCGCAAATTCCGCGCTACAAAAAAGCCTACCGTCGGCTTTTTTGAGCAGAGGCTGCGCCAATGACGCAGCCTCTTTTACTATTATATATGTTTTGTACTGTTATAGAGCATATCGGGACCCGCGGCATAGAGATGTGACATATCGGAATAGCATAGGCACGCGGGGGCTGTAATACCGTTTTCATTGTTTTTGAATTCGATCACGGTAACACCCGTGTGCGTATAGCGGAAGCCTGCCCACATCAGATGCAGCGGAATATGGAGCAGGGAAGCAATGAACACACGCCCCATTGCGCCGTGGCAGAACAGCGCGACCTTTTCTTGATTGGGGCGAAGAATGCGATAGTTTCCGTTTTCAGCACGGTATCCAAGCCGCTCCAAAAACGCATCTCCTCCCTCACTTATATTTTTCAGCGCGCGATCCATGCCCGAATCGCAAAAGCCCTGACATTCAAAGGCGTGTTGATAGTCAAGATCAATATTTCCGTTTTCACGGTAATAAGTACTTTGAATGGTGGAAACCGATTTTGGGATTCCATCGGGGAAGGGGGTATAGGTTTCCTCGTCGATCTCGCGTGTCCATTCCTCAATCGTGCAATCCAAACCAAGCAAACGGCAGGTGGGCGCTGCTGTCTCTCTTGCTCTGCCGAGTGGGGAGGAAAAAACGCGGTTGATCCCGGCATCTGCGAGACGTTTCGCAACTGCTTCTGCCTGTAATTTTCCACGCTCCGTCAAGGTGTCGGTGGTATAATCCGGATCTCCGTGGCGAACGATATAAAGAAACATGTAAAATACCTCCTTTTTGTGATATTTCTATCATATAAATAAATTATAGCAGAAAAAACACTTTTTTTCAAGGATTTTACCTGTTTTTTGAAGAAATATTATTCCATATCAAAGCAAAGAAAAAGGGGGTGGAATTTTGATTTTATGAACCAATCGTCCTCAAAACGTCTTTTTTCTAAAAAAATTAGCACTCTAAACCGATGTTTACAAAATGTTCATAAGAAAATTTGAAAAAAGCCTTGACAAAGTGCCGAAAAAGTGATAAATTTATACATGGTTTAGCACTCCAACAAAAAGAGTGCTAAAAACAGGATTAAAAAAGGGAAGGAGATTTTGGCGGTATGGCATCTGAAAAACGTGGACTCAGCGAGCGAAAAAAACAGATCCTGAAGGCAATTGTTGACGCGCACATTGAGGGCGGCGGACCCATCGGCTCTAAATCGATCCTTCAAAATCAGCAGTTGGCGTGCTCGTCTGCTACCATTCGAAATGAAATGGCGGAGCTTGAGGAAATGGGCTATCTGGAACAGCCGCATGCATCTGCGGGGCGCGTTCCGAGTGAGCTCGGCTATCGTTTTTACGTAGATTCGCTGATCGAGCACTACGCAATGACCACTGCCGAAATTGCGCAGATCAATAATCTGTTGCGTGCAAAGATGGGAGAGCTTGATCAGATATTGGTTGCCGCGTCTCGTTTGGCGTCCAGCATGACCAATTACACGGGAATTGCCATCAAGCCGCGCGCGAGAATGGTCAGCATCAGTAAATTTGAAACGATCTATCTCGAGCCCGATCATTATATTTTGATCGCGATCACGTCGGCGGGGGCTGTGAAAAGCAAGCATGTGCATGTTGAAAAGCCCTTGGAGCATCAAACCGTTTCTCGGCTTGCGGTTGCGCTGAATGAAAATTTGATCGGCCTTTCGGCGGATCAGATCACACTTCCGATCATTATGAAAATCGAGGATCGAATGGGAGTGGACGCTCACGCGGTCTCACGCGCGATCAAGGTGATCTACGAATTGCTCAGTGAGCTGGACGAGGGTGAGATGCGTGTAAGCGGAATCGACCATCTGCTTCAATATCCCGAATACAGCGACGTCGGACAGCTTCAGGAGCTGCTCGGCACGTTGGAAAAGAAGGAAGATATTCTCAATCTCGTATCCCGAACCGATAGCGACGGCATCAACGTGGTGATCGGATCGGAGAGCGAGGTAAAGGTAATGAACAATTCTGCGCTTGTGTTCAAGCCAATCGTGCAAAACGGCAGAACCGTCGGAGCGATCGGCGTGCTCGGACCGCGGCGTATGGATTATGCCAAGGTGCTGGCAACGCTTGAGGGCTTGAGTGGAAACATTACCGATATGATACAAGCAAACAATCAGTTGAACGGAGGAAAACCCAATGGAGGAAACTAAGACCACCGCAACTTCCGAGATGCCTGAGAACGAGGAAACCAAGAAGGCAACCGACACCAAAGCGGAAAAGGCGGAGAAGAAAAAAGCAAAAAAGACGGAAGCCGAGCTTGCCGATTTGAAAAAGAAGCTTGAGGCTGCAGAGGCAGAAACAAAGGCTTGCGAGGATAAATACCTGCGCATGATGGCGGAATATGATAATTTCCGCAAGAGAAGCGCAAAGGAAAAAGAAGGCGTTTACGCGGACGCGTATGCGGATTGCATCGCCGGTATTCTGCCGATCCTTGATAACTTGGAGCGAGCAAGCCACTCGGATAATCTTGATGCCGTGAAAAAGGGGCTTGAATTGACCGCAAAGGCGTTTGATGACGCGCTTTCCAAGATGGGAATTACAGAGATCGAAACCAAAACCTTTGATCCCAACCTGCACAATGCCGTGATGCACGTTGAGGACGAAGCACTCGGAGAATCCGAGATCGTGGAGGTATTCCAAAAGGGATACGTCAAGGGGGATAAGGTGATCCGCTACGCAATGGTAAAGGTAGCAAACTGATCGCGGCAAAATCACAGTGTTAAAAATTTCTTTTATATATTTGGAGGATTATTATCATGGGAAAAATCATTGGTATTGACTTGGGTACAACCAACTCTTGCGTTGCTGTTTTTGAAGGCTCTGAGCCGATCGTAATTCCGAACCCCGAAGGAGCGAGAACCACACCTTCTGTTGTGGCATTTTCCAAGACGGGGGAGAGAATGGTTGGTCAGGTAGCAAAGAGACAGGCAATCACCAACCCCGACCGCACCATTATCTCGATCAAGCGTGAAATGGGTTCGGGCTACAAGAAAACAATCGACAATAAGACTTATACACCTCAGGAGATCTCCGCAATGGTTCTGCAGAAGCTGAAGGCAGACGCAGAGAGCTATCTCGGAACAACCGTTACGCAGGCGGTTATTACGGTTCCCGCATATTTCTCGGATTCGCAGCGTCAGGCAACTAAGGACGCAGGTAAGATCGCGGGACTTGAGGTTCTCCGTATCATCAACGAGCCTACCGCGGCAGCACTTGCATACGGTATGGATAAGGAAGCAAATCAGAAGATCATGGTGTTCGACCTCGGCGGCGGTACCTTCGACGTATCGATCCTTGAGATCTCGGACGGCGTGTTTGAGGTTCTCGCAACCAACGGTGATACCCGCCTCGGCGGTGACGACTTCGACCAGCGCGTGATCGATTGGATGGCAGAGCAGTTCCAGAGAGACAACGGAATTGACCTGCGCAAGGATAAGATGGTATTGCAGAGACTGCGCGATGCTGCAGAAAAGGCTAAGATCGAGCTTTCCGGTATGACAAGCACTTCGATCAACCTGCCCTTTATCACCGCAACCGCAGAAGGCCCGCTCCACTTTGAGGCAACTCTGACGCGTGCTGAATTTGACCGCATCACTGCCGATCTCGTTGAGAGAAGTATGGTCCCCACCAAAAAGGCACTTGCCGATGCGGGACTTAACGTCGGTCAGATCGATAAGGTTCTGCTGGTTGGCGGCTCTACGCGTATTCCCGCCGTTCAGGAGGCTGTAAAGAAGTTTATCGGTAAGGAGCCCTTCAAGGGCATCAACCCTGATGAGTGCGTTGCAATCGGTGCTGCCATTCAGGGCGGCGTTCTTGGCGGCGAGGTTAAGGATCTGCTTCTGCTCGACGTAACGCCTCTGTCTCTCGGTATCGAAACGCTCGGCGGTGTATTCAACCGCATCATCGACCGTAACACCACTATTCCCGTAAAGAAGAGTCAGGTTTACTCCACCGCGGCTGACGGTCAGACCTCGGTAGAGATCCACGTGCTTCAGGGTGAGCGCGAGATGGCAGCGAACAACACCACGCTCGGACGCTTTATCCTCGACGGTATCTCTCCCGCTCCTCGCGGTGTACCGCAGATCGAGGTTACCTTTGATATCGACGCAAACGGTATCGTAAACGTAACGGCAAAGGATAAAGGCACGGGCAAGGAACAGCACATTACCATCACGTCCTCCACCAACATGAGCCAGGAGGATATCGACCGTGCAGTAAAGGATGCTGAAAAGTTTGCCGAGGAGGATAAGAAGGCAAAGGAAGCAGTTGATGTGAGAAACCGTGCCGATTCGCTCATTTTCCAGAGTGAAAAGACGCTCACTGAGCTTGGAGATAAGGCAGATCCCGCTGACGTACAAGAGGTTAAGAACGCGATTGAAAAGCTGAAGGAAACGCTCAAGGGCAGTGACGTGGAGGCAATCAAGGCAGACACCGAGGCGGTTGAAAAGACCTTCTATAAGCTTTCCGAAAAGCTCTATCAGCAGCAGGGCGGCGCGCAGGGAGCCGATCCCAACGGTGCAAACGGCGGCGCAGGTCAGGACGGAACCTACTACGACGCAAATTTTGAGGATCACTCCAACAATTGATCCGAACAAATAAAATAAAACAACCGTTCCCGTCGCATTTTGCGGCGGGAACGGTTATGGTGTATTTGGAATCGCTTGAAAAAACGGGTCCGAGAGAGGATAAAAATGGCTGAAAAAAGAGATTACTACGAGGTATTGGGCGTTGATAAAAACGCCGACGCGGGAACTATAAAAAAGGCATATTACAAGCTCGCAAAGCAATATCATCCCGACACCAACCCAGGCGATAAGGTTGCTGAGGAAAAATTCAAAGAGGCAAACGAGGCATATGAGATTCTTTCCGATGCCGATAAACGCGCAAAATACGATCAATTCGGACATGCGGCGTTCGACCCCTCCATGGGAGGCGGCGACGGCGGTTTCGGAGGCTTTGGCGGATTTGGCGGGGGATTTGGCGATTTTGGAGATCTTGGCGATATTCTCGGCGGTATGTTCGGCGGCGCGTTTGGTGGTAGCCGTCAACGCCGGAACGGTCCAACCCCGGGTGACGATATCGGCGCAAACATTACCATTACCTTTGAGGAGGCAGCATTCGGTGTAAAAAAGGAGGTCTCCTATAACCGCATTTGCCGCTGTGCCGACTGTAGCGGTACAGGTGCGGCAGGCGGTTCGGGGGTTGAGACCTGTAGCGTTTGTCACGGTGCGGGACAGGTTCGGCGCGTACAACGCATGGGTAACATGTCGTTCCAATCCACGGCAGCCTGTGACGCATGCCGCGGAAGCGGTAAGATCATCAAAAATCCCTGCTCGAAATGTCGCGGATCGGGGCAGACCCGTGAAACCAAGCGTTTGACGGTTTCCATTCCTGCGGGTATTGATAACGGCGAGCGCATCGCATTGCGTGGGCAGGGAAATGACGGGCGAAACGGCGGTGCGGCAGGTGATTTGATCATTGTCGTATCGGTGCGTAACCATAACATCTTCGAACGCGACGGATACGATATTTACTGTGAGGTCCCAATCACGGTTGCTGAGGCAACGCTGGGGGCCGATATCGACGTGCCGACGCTGGAGGGAAATACAAAATATCATATTCCCGAGGGTACACAGCCCGGAACGCGGTTTACGCTGAAGAGTAAGGGTATTCCGTATGTAAACGGAAACGGACGGCGCGGAGAGCTGATCTTCCGCGTACAGGTTGAAATTCCAAAAGGTCTTACCGATAAACAAAAGGACGCGATGAAGGCATTTGCCGATAGCTGCGGGGAGAGCAATTACTCCAAGCACAAACAGTTTTTCAAGAAAATTTTCGGACAAAAGTAAGGAGACGATATGGTAGATCAGGATTACGTATGCGGTGACTATGGAACCGAGACCGAGTGGACGCAGATCCGCGTTACCGTACCGCTTGGCGAGCTCGACGCACTGACCGCGATCATGAGCATGATCTCCAATAATTTGCAAATCGAGGACTATAGCGATATCGACCTCAAAACCTGCTACGGAGATCTGATCGACGAAAGTATTCTCAATGCGGATAAAACGATTGCGTCGGTATCGGTCTATCTTCCCGCCGAACGAAGCGTTGCGGAGGCAATCGCTTTTTTGCGCGAACGTTTTGCCGCTTCCAAGCTTGCGGATGCGAAAATCGAAACGGTTGGTGTCAATGAGGAGGATTGGGCGAATTCATGGAAGGCATATTATAAGCCGATCAAGATCGGGTCAAAGCTTGTGATCGTTCCCGCATGGGAGAAATATGAGCCGGCGGAGGGGGAACTCATTGTACGAATGGACCCCGGCATGGCATTTGGGACCGGCACACATGAGACCACGCGCCTGGTGATCCGCATGCTTGAAAAATATACCGCGCCGGGTTGCCGTATGCTCGACGTGGGAACGGGGAGTGGGATCCTTGCGATCTGCGCATCGCGCCTGGGGGCTTCCGAGTGCCGCGCGTATGACATTGATCCCATGGCGGTTCGTGTCGCAAATGAAAACATTAAGGATAGCGGTCTTTCCAATATCACCTGCGAGGTTTCCGACCTGCTGCGACAGGCTGACCGCACACGTCCCTATGATCTGATTTGTGCCAATATCGTTGCCGATATCATCATTCGAATGACACCCGACGTTGCGCCCTTCATGCATGAGAAAACCGTTCTTCTCGCATCGGGCATTATTTCCGAACGCGCGCAGGATGTGATCGATTGCTTTGAGGCAAACGGATATCGGATCGTTGAAAAGCTTGAGGACAACGGTTGGTGCGGACTTGCAGTTATGAAAAAAAGCATAAAATAAAAACAGGAGGGAGCGGCTATGGCTCGAACGAGACAATATCGCAGACATCAGAGAGAGCGTGTCATTTCCCGTAAGAGCCGCATCAGTCATTCTCTTTACGGTCGCGGTTATTACCGCCATCGCGGATCCTATAGCAAAGGAAAAATTCATTGCTCCTGTTGGATGTGCAGGGAAAGCGATTATCGAGGCAGACATATTCTTGATCGCGGAGAGTTGCGCTCCATGATCAAAATGCGCGAGCAGCTTGGTGAGTAAGAAGAAAATAACGGATAAAACATAAGGAGAGCAGTTATGAAAAGAAAATTAGGTATTATTTGCGAATGCATTCGCGGAGAAGATCCCGTAAAGACGCTTGATCTGATCAAAGCGGCAGGCTTTGATTGCTTTTTCACGGGTACGCAGGATCCCGATAAGGTAGCGGCGATCGTAGCGCACGGAAAGGAGCTTGGATTGACCTGCGAGTTTATCCACGCGCCCTTTAAAGGCATCAACACCATGTGGTTGGCAGGGCTGAGCTATCTGCCTCTTATGAACGGCATGAAGCAGGCGATCGACAATGCGGCGGCAAACGGTGTTCCCGCGGTGATCATTCACGTTTCGAGCGGTTGGGATGCGCCTGAAATCACAGATCTTGGATTGGCTCGGTTTGACGAGCTCGTTCTTTACGCCACCGAAAAGAAGGTAACGATTGCATTTGAAAACCTGCGTAAGGTTGGAAATCTGGCTTACTTTGCAGACCGTTACGAGAAGATGGAGTACGTTCGCTTCTGCTACGATTGCGGACATGAGCATTGCTACACCAAGTACGTAACGTGGATGGATATTTTCCGCAATAAATTGGTTGCAACCCATATTCACGACAATCACGGCAGAGGGGACGAGGCAATCGGTGATCCCGACACGCATCTGCTCCCGTTTGACGGCACATTTAACTATGAAAAGATGATGCGCAAGCTTGACGAATACAACTTTGAGGGCGCTCTTGTGCTTGAGGTTGGCAATTCAAGAGAATGTTACGCACAGTGGACCGCCGAGGAATTCCTCGCTACCTGCTTTGAGCGTATCAAAAAGATTTCGGAGCTTTGATCCCAAAAAAGGGGGTGAGTCAAATGCAAAAATGCATTTGGTACTCACCCCCAACGTTTTTGCTTTGCGGCTAAACACCGCAATTGAGGCTGCGCCAATGACGCAGCCTTTTTTTTTATAAAAAGCTATTGACAAAAGGGCTTTTCTATGCTATAATACAGACAGAACAGATAATACAGTTAATACAGATTGGGGTGGTGAGAAATGAAATGGAGCATGTCGGGCAGGCAGGATGTATATCTTGAGATTGCCGAACGTTACCGACAGTATATTCAATTGGGGCTTTTAGGGCAGGGGGAACGATTGCCCTCGGTGCGGGCGGCGGCATTGGAGCTGGGTGTTAATCCCAATACGGTGGCGCGCGCCTATGCTTATCTTGAGGAACAGGGCTACGTTCGTTCGCTTCCCAAAAAAGGGATTTACGTTTGCTTTGAAGAGGTGCCGCAGGAGGATCCGCACGGACGCGAGCTTGTGGTCGCGTTATATGAGCGCGGCGTGAAGAAAGAGACTTTACTCAAATGGATCGAGGAGGTATATCAGAACCATGATTGAAATTCAACATTTAACGCATTCTTTGGGTGGCAAAACGATATTGGACGATGTAACGCTCTCTCTTTCCGAGGGGAGTGTGATGGGACTTGTTGGAATCAATGGAGCGGGAAAAAGCACGCTCCTGCGCTTGATCGCAGGGGTATATAAACCCGATCGCGGCACGGTGCTTTGCAACGGACAGGACGTCCGCGTTGCCGCTTCGCATAAAGAGATCTTCTTTTTACCCGACGATCCCTATTTCACCCTGTCCTCCACGGGCTGGAGCATCTACCGTTTTTACCGAACCTTTTATCCCAATATTGACTTTAACGCATTTGTCGGCTACATGCAGACATTTCAATTGGACCCGAAAAAGCCGATCCGAAATTTTTCAAAGGGAATGCGCCGTCAGCTATACAGCGCGCTGGCTTTGGCGATCCGCCCGCAATATTTGCTTCTTGATGAAGCCTTTGATGGGCTTGACCCCTTGGCGCGGCTGACATTCAAGCGTGAGATCAACCGATTGGTTGAGGATCACGGAACGGGAGTGCTGATCTCAAGCCATTCCTTGCGTGAATTGGAGGATTTTTGCGATTCCTATGCGTTGCTCGACCATGCAACCGTTGCAGCATCGGGCAATCTTTCAGAAAGCGTGGCACGGTTTTGCAAATTCCAGCTTGCTTTTTCCGATTTGCCGAACGAAGCATTGTTTGAGGGGCTTCCCGTTGCCTCGATCGAAATAAACGGACATTTCGTTCAGCTTGTGCTGGAAGGGCAGAGCGCTGATATGAGTGACCGATTGCAAGCCTTGCGTCCGTTGATCGCGGAGGAGATGAAGATGGATTTTGAAGAACTGTTTATTCATTCGGTTGGAGAAAGGGGGCGTCTGAAATGAGTGAATTCCGATCTTATTTGTTATATCGCCTCAGGCATGCGCTTTTGCCGACGGCGGTGATGTCGGTGCTGGCAATTCTCTATACACAGCCTGTGATACGTGATCTTGCATATCATGAGTTTCAATCCTCCGAAACGGGGCTCTACGTCTTTTCGATCGTACTCGGCATTCTTTGCACCGTTATTCCCATACTTGAGTTTGCGGGGCTGAAAAATCGGCGGAATCTTGACACTATGTATTCGTTTCCGATCAGCCGAAGCACCATTGCGGCGGCGCACTATCTCAGCGGACTGATTCAGATAATATTTGTATTCAGCATCTCGTTTTTTGCGGCGTTGCCTATTTGGGCTTTCTCCACGATTTCTTTTCAGATGGAATGGTTTTGGGGGTATTATTTCTTCTCTTTGCTCATTGCAGCCGTTATGTATTCGATTTTCTGTTTCTTTTTTGCTTGCGCAAACAGTGTACTCGACGGCGTGATTTTTTGCGGATTGAGTGTTTTCCTGCTGTATTTTGTGGATTCCTGGGGATATCGACTCCAAGAGATGATCACGAAGAAACCCGATGATACCGCCTTTTTCAAGCATTCATGGGGCTTTATCTACAGCCCGATCAACAATTTAACGGTTATCATGGACGATCTGATTTTTGCTAACTTTTATACCAATGATTTCGTATCGTTACCCGAGATCTATTTGCGTCAATGGTATGGTTTTGTTCTTTGGGGAATATTGGGCATTGCCGCGCTGATTGGCTTCTTTATCGTCATGCAAAAGAAGCGTACCGAGCAGATCGGTGATCTTTCAACCTCATGGTTTGGATACCGAACCATGATTCCGATTTGCGGATACACGTTGATTTCTTTCAGCGACAATCAGGCATTTTTATTCATTATGATCTGTATGCTGATCGGATATTTTATCTACAGGCGGGGCTTCCGCTTGCGAAAAAGCGACGTGATCGTTTTGCTTTCTTCTGTTATTTTCTTAATTTGACCGATCCGCTTGATCAAAATACTGCGTATCAAACAGTAAGGGGTGTCTCAAATGCACTGCATTTGGTTGACACCCCTTCTGTATATGAATACGTGATAAAATCAAGCTTTTCCGTTCGAGCCGAACAGGATCATCTTTCTCATCACGGCTTCCTTGATTGCCTGAACCTTTTCGTTGCGGATATTCAGATAACCTTCTGTTTTGGTGTTCTTCATCACGTTCTCACCTGCAAGGCAAAGATCGGTGAAAATATTCACCTTTGCGATACCGTTTTGAATGGTGTTTCTGAAATCATCGTCGGAGAGACCCGAGCCGCCGTGCAGAACAAGCGGTGTATCCAGTGCCGCGCGGATCTGTTGCAGACGTGCGATATCAAGCTTCGGCTTGGATTTGTATGCACCGTGCGCCGTTCCGATCGCGATCGCAAGCGCGTCCACGCCGGTGGCATCTACAAACGAGATCGCTTCTTCGGGCGTGGTGTAGCGGTCCTCGGTTTCGTTGTCGCACGTGTCGGCTTGACCAACGTGTCCGATCTCACCCTCAACCGTTGCGCCCATCGCGTGCGCGATCTTTACCATTTCTCTCGTTGCCTTGAGGTTTTCGGCAACGTCGCCGGCGGATCCGTCAAACATTACACTTGAGAAACCAAGCTTGAGTGCTTCCATGCAGCGCTCAAAGGTCAAACCGTGGTCATAATGAACCACAACGGGAACACTTGCACGCTTTGCGGCGGCAATGATCGAGGGGGCGATGAGCTGAAGCTCGCCGAAGGGAAGAAGAACCTCTGCCGTACCGATGATAATAGGGGAGCGGAGCTCTTCGGCTGCCGAGATCGCGGCTTCGAGCATATCGGTGTCGGTGGTGTTAAAAAGTCCTACGCCGTAATGATTTTTTTGCGCGTCCAGTAAAACATCATTGAGATTTACAAGCATTTCTTTATCCTCTTTTCGAATTATTCTTCAATGGTAGGCTGACGAACCAAGCGCTCGTCGGTAAAGATGTCGGTTTCGTCGGTGCTTCTGGTTGAAAATTCCGAAATGACAGCACCCTCAGCACCTGCCTGGAACCAATGCCATGTTTCGGGCATGATGGTGTACTGCTCACCGGGGTTGAGTACGATCTCATGGAATACGCTTACCTTGCTGTCGGGGAGACGTGCCTGAATATCTTCCTTTTTGCCTTCGCCTTCTACGTAAAGATAAACTTTACCAAAGCGGCAACGGAAGGTTTCTTCTTTTCCCGCACACCCGTTTGTGGGAACATGCTTATGCTCCAAACAGGATTGATAAGGCCCGAGCACCATTTCCTTTGCGCAAACGCGATCGGTGTTGATGTAGGTCAGGAGCTGGAGTCCCATTTCGGCAACCTTTCCAAGACCGAAATCAATTACCTCAATGTTTTTCTTTTCGTATTCATTCAATACGATGCCGGCTTTTTCATAATATTCCAGCGCAAGCTTTGTTTGCGCCTCACAGTCTGCTCTTTTCATAATGAAATCCTCCCATATTTTTCTGCTATTTTCAAAATTTCGTTGCGCGGTCTCATGCCGTCAACCGAATTGGCTTCAAAGAGATTGCATGCCGCGGCGGCAGATGCGAACTCCAAAATTTGTTTGTCGCTGTATCCGTGGTAAATTCCGTAAAGACTGCCCGCGCAAAAGGCGTCGCCCGCGCCAACCGAACCGCGAATGAGCTCTTTGGGAATACAAAGCGAGGGTACTTCGGTGAAATTGCCCTTGGTGTTGAGCGAGAACGCGACCTTTTTACTGTGAACGATTACAAGATCGCTCACTCCGCGCTCAATCATCTTTTGCATCGCAAGCCGTACGGTGTCGCGGTCAAGCGTTCCGTCAGGCTTATAGGCGTTGAGGTTCCATGCGTTGCAGCATTCGATTTCATTGATAATGACGTAGTTGCAATAGGGAAGTGCGGGAAGCAGCTTCTTTTGGAAGTCGCCCGTGCTGTCGCTTACAACGTCAATGGAGGTTTTAATTCCTGCCTTTTGAACGTTATGGAGGAATCGTGCCATCACCGTTCCGTATTGGCGGTCCTCGGCATCAAAGCAATCCAAAAGCAGGATATAACCGATATGCAAAAGATTGCAATTGAGCGTGGAAATATCAATGTCCGCGGGCGAAAATTCCGCATTTGCGCCGCGTTTATGGAAGAAGGTACGCTCACCGGACGGAACGCTCATTACGTCCGAAAAGCTGGTTGGCATTGTGGAGGAATAGGTTACGCGGTTGACGTTAATTCCGTATTTTTGAAGCTGGGACACCACAAACCGTCCGTTTTCGTCGGTTCCAACGCGTCCGATTACGCTGATCGGGATTCGCGAATCGATTTTTGCAAGGTCGATAGCGGTGTTGGGCGCGCACCCGCCAACCGCATAGGAGATATCGGATACGTCTGCCAACATTCCGATAGAAGGGTATTGCTTGATATTTTTTACAATATCAAGGAGCATGTTGCCCGCGATCACGATTCCTCTTTTTTCTCCCATCATCAGATAATCGATCGTAACGCCGAAAAATTCCGCAATTGTAGGTAGAAGCGTAATATCGGGGAAGCCTTGACCGCTTTCCCATTTGCTCACTGCCTTGTTGCTTACACCAAGCTGTTCCGCCAAGGCGGATTGCGTGATATCATTTTGTCGACGCAGTAGAGCGATTGTATTGCCTAAGGTTTTGGAATCCATTTTTCGCCTCCTTAATATTTATTCATATTAATTATATCATTTCTTTTTTTTGATGTAAACCTACTTTCGGTGGATTTCTTTCCGTTTTTTATTTTTACAACTTTCAAAATCCACGGTTGGTAGATTGCTTTTGTAAAAAAGATCGGAACCCTGATTTTGGAGTTCCGATCTGTGCAATTGATGCGATTATACGTTAAAGCGGAAAAATACGATGTCGCCGTCCTGCATGACGTATTCTTTTCCTTCGCTTCGAAGAACGCCCGCCTCTTTCGCAGCATTCATCGAACCGTATTTTTTCAGATCTTCAAACGCGAGCACCTCTGCGCGAATAAAGCCACGTTCAATATCCGAGTGGATCTTTCCCGCAGCCTTGGGCGCTTTCGTGCCGCGGCGGATCGTCCAGGCACGGCACTCATCGGGACCGGCGGTAAGGAAGCTGACCAAACCAAGCAGAGAATAGCTTGCCTTGATCAAACGATCAAGACCGCTCTCCTCAATTCCCATATCCGCCAGGAACATCGCTTTTTCCTCGCCCGAAAGCTCGGCGATTTCGGCTTCGATCTGACAGCAGATCGGAATGACCTCGGAATGCTCGGTTGCGGCATATGCCTTAAGCGCTGTGTATGCGGCATTATCGGTAGGCTCCGCGCCTGCGTTATCCTCGCTGACGTTTGCAACGTAGATCACGGGCTTACGGGTGAGCAGGGGTGTATCGTAAAGACAAGCCTCCTCGTCCTCGGTCAATTCAACCGTGCGCGCACACTTCCCCTCGGCAAGGGCTGCCATTAATTTTTCAAACACAGCCAGCTCCGCGCCGTATTTTTTGTCTGCCTTCATTGCCTTGCGGGTGCGGTCCATGCGGCGCTCAAGCACCTCCATGTCGGCAAAGATCAGTTCCAGGTTAATGGTTTCCAAATCGCGCATCGGGTCAATTGCCCCGTCCACGTGAATGATATTCTCGTTTTCAAAGCAACGGATCACATGCAAAATAGCGTCGACCTCGCGGATATTCGCAAGGAATTGGTTGCCTAAGCCCTCGCCCTTGGACGCTCCCTTTACAAGACCTGCGATATCAACAAACTCAATCACAGCGGGAGTATATTTGTTGGGGTGGTGCATGTCCGCCAGAAAATCAAGACGGCTGTCGGGAACCGTTACAACACCTACGTTCGGTTCAATGGTGCAAAAGGGATAGTTTGCGGATTCGGCACCCGCATTTGTGAGCGCATTAAAAAGTGTACTTTTTCCAACGTTGGGAAGTCCTACGATACCAAGTTTCATGTTTGTCTGTATCTCCTTTATTTTCAAGGCTGACCCGGGGCTGAAAAGTGTCGCCCGCATCTTTTTGGCAGGGCAGAAGCCTTTAAAAATTGCAATTATAAATATTATAGCATACAGCTTGTTTATTTTCAATACTTAAATTTTAATTTATTGTTTTTTTTGCTTTTTTTATCGATTTTCACGAATCCTTTTTTTAAAGTTCCGATTATTATAAAAAATGTTTGAGAAATATCGTAAAAACATTGCAATTGATTCGATTTTATGATATAATTAATAAAATTGAAAAAATGAACTGTTCATTTTTCTGCACCCAGATCAATTGGTAACCGTGATCCGAATATTTTCGTCAAAAAATTCAGATATTCATCACATAAAAATCCGATTGATCGATTATAATTTAAATGAAATTTTTGGAATAATACAGAAAGTGAAGGACGGTAATTATGACAGACACCAAAATTCTGATTGTTGACGATGACGCGAATATCAGCGATCTTTTGAAAATGTATTTTGAAAACGAAGGTTATCATGTAAAAACCGCGGCTGACGGCGTAGAGGGCATCAATTATTTCAAAATTTTTGACCCCGATCTTGTTTTGCTTGATATCATGCTTCCCAAAAAGGACGGTTGGCAGGTTTGCCGAGAGATCCGTGAGATGTCCTCCAAGCCCGTTATTATGATCACGGCAAAAGGCGACGTTTTTGATAAGGTGCTCGGTTTGGAGCTCGGTGCCGACGATTTTGTCGTAAAGCCCTTTGACATGAAAGAGCTTTCGGCACGCGTTAAGGCGGTGCTTCGCCGTTATCAGAGCCACGTTCATCAGGACGATGAGGAAGTGATCAAGTTTGAAAATATCGAGATCAGCCTGCAAAAATATGAGCTGAAGCTCCGCGGGAAATCGGTTGATATTCCGCCCAAGGAATTGGAACTGCTTCATTTCCTTGCCTCCAACTATAACCGCGTTTTCACACGCGATCAGCTTCTTGACAAGGTTTGGGGATTTGATTATCTCGGCGATTCGCGCACGGTGGACGTTCACGTCAAGCGCCTTCGCGAAAAGCTGGAGGGCGTTTCCGACCGTTGGCTGCTGAAAACCGTTTGGGGTGTTGGCTATAAATTTGAGCTTTTGAATTGATTTTTACCGCATATCGGTTCCTTTATCTTTTTTTGAGGGAGGGAGTCCCTTGTTCAGAAGTATATTTGCCAAATATGTAACGGCATTTATGTCGATTATTATTTTTGGCTTTGCAATTCTTTTAATGATTGTTACATCTATTGGAGGAAACTATTCCTCCAAGGCTAAGGAAACTTTAATGACCAACACCGCCGAAATGATTCAGATCTATCTGAATGAAAAGATGGCGGAGTGCGATCCGGAGGATTTTTCCGCTGTGCTGAATGAGATCGGCGAAGCCCATCTCTCGCCCCTTTTGGAGTCTGTATCGGGTTTTGAGGCGGATCTTTCGGTTTTAATAGCCGATCAAAGCGGAATCGTTTGTTACGTGCAGGCAATTGAGGGGGATGTGCCGGACAAGGCACTCGGCAAAACGCTCCCGTCGGCAATTACCAAAACACTTGTGGTTGGCGGAGAGGTGATGGGAGAGCTTCGGATCGAGTCACTCGGACGGGCGATCTTTACCTGTGCCGTTGGGGTCCGGAATGCCGATGGCGCACTTTGCGGCATGATCGCTGTGTGTTCAGGAGACCGTAACCTCGGATTCACGGTGGATAATTTGACACAAACGATCGTGACCTCGGCGGCACTTGTTTTGATGGCATCCCTGATAGCCGCTTATTTCCTGACCGAGCGAACCATTGCGCCGCTGCGTGAGATGCGTAAGGCAGCGCGGAATTTCTCGGCGGGAAAATTTGAAACGCGCGTACGCGTGCGGGGTAGGGACGAGGTAGCGGAGCTTTCCGAAGCTTTTAACCAAATGGCGGATTCTCTTGAAAACCTCGAAAAGATGAGAAACTCCTTTGTAGCAAACGTTTCTCATGATCTGCGCACACCGATGACGACCATTGCGGGCTTCATTGACGGGATTCGGGACGGCGTGATCCCTCCGGAGGAGCATGACCATTATCTCGAAATTGTTTCGATCGAGGTGCAACGTCTTTCGCGATTGGTAACCTCGTTGCTGGATATTTCAAGAATTCAGGCGGGCGATCGCAAGTTTACCATGAAGCCGTTTGATATTTGCGAAATGGCACGGTTGATTCTGATCTCATTTGAGCAAAATATTGAGGAGAAGCATCTTGATGTGACCTTCGAATGCGAGGAGGATCGCATGCAGGTTTATGCCGATCATGACGCAATTTATCAGATCTTTTACAATATCTGCCACAACGCGATCAAATTTTCCTATCTCGGCGGTATGCTCAAGCTGCGCATTTTCTACACCAAAGAGAAAAAGGTGTTGATTTCGGTTTATAATGAGGGAGAAGGGATTCCCGAAGCGGATCTTCCCATGGTATTTGAGCGGTTTTACAAGAGTGACAAGAGCCGAGGGCTTGATAAATCGGGCGTAGGGCTTGGGCTTTATATCGCGAAAACGATCATCAACGCGCATGGCGAACGCATTGGGGTTTCGAGTGAGGCAGGAAAATACTGTGAATTTTATTTTACACTTCAGCGAGCACAGACAAAGGATTGAGCGCGCGTGTAAAAGAAAGGATTTTTTCGATGGAAAACGAAAAATGGAACGGCGGAGAAAATCCGCAGACAGAAAATAGAGCGCAGAATCAATCGCCCGACTATCGTTACCGTTGGCGATATGATGAGCAGGTGGCTTACGACACGAAGAGCAAAAAGAAAAAGAGCAGAAACGGCATCCTGCTGTATGCGTTTGTGACTGCTGCCGTTTTTCTACTTTGTTTTGCAATGCTTGCGGGAATGTTGGTTTGGTATTACCGTTCGGACAGCAACATGGGCAGCGGTCAAAATTCGACCGCGGGCGCACTTACCACAGCGCAGGTTTCGGAGTTGATCACGCCCGCTACCGTGCTGGTGTATGCCTCAAATGAGGAGGGGTATGCCTATGGAACCGGCTTCTTTTTAACCGCGGACGGCTATATCGCAACCAATTATCACGTGGTTCAAGATGCGGATTCTTTTGCGGTTTCACTCTACGAAAATCCCGGTCAGAAAATTGAGGCGGAGCTGGTCGGTTACCGCCGCAACGAGGATCTTGCGGTGCTGAAGATCAAGGGGCGCAATTATCCCGTTCCCAAAATCGGGGATTCCGACGCGTTGCGTGTGGGCGAGATCGCCATTGCAGTGGGGAACCCTTCGGGTGAGGACGGCTCGTGGTCCACAACGCAGGGCATCGTTTCCGCCGTAAAACGCATGGTTCCCGTAACCATTGGCAGATCGGTTGTGGAGCTTTCCATGATCCAAACCGATGCCGCCCTGAACCCCGGAAATTCCGGCGGTCCACTTTGCAACGACCACGGGGAGATCATTGGAATCGTAACGCGAAAGCTCAATGATAACGAGGGCATTTCTTACGCGCTTCCCATCAACGGTTGCATACAAATTTTGAATGCGATCGTTGAGCACGGGCACGCAGACGATATTGACGTTGATTTTTCAAGAGTGCGTCCTGTTTTGGGCGTGAGCTGTCTGGAAGTGAAGAAGGGCGATCCTTACGCCTACAGCAATAAGACCTATTATGCCGGGGCTACAGGTGTGGTTGTGATCAACGTAAGTGCCGGAAGCTATGCGGATGGGAAGCTGCAGGTGCATGATATTGTGATTGCTGTGAACGGAACAAAGGTTTCCACGGTCAATGAGATCACCAATCTGCTCTACGACTGTCCTATGGGCTCATATCTGAAAATGACGGTCCTCCGGGACGGCGAGGAGATCGAGGTTTCGATTCACCTTGCGGACTAAATAAAAAACAGTCGGTCAACACGCGCTGCTTTGATGAGCGTGCGGAGGATGACCGGCTGTTTTCCTATTTTGCTTATTGCTGTTCCGCTTGCGCGCGCTTCCATTCCAGATATTCCTCATAGGTGCCGGAACGGTCGATCATGCCATTCGGCGTGATCTCAATAATGCGGTTTGCAACCGTGTTTATAAGCTCGTAGTCGTGCGAATAGAAGATCAGATTGCCCTTGAAAGCGGCAAGTCCGTGGTTGACCGCGCTGATCGACTCCAGATCAAGGTGATCGGTGGGCTGATCCAAAAGCAGAAAATTGGATCCGAACAGCATCATGCGAGCGAACATACAGCGCACCTTTTCACCACCCGACAAAACGTTTACGGGCTTGAATACGCTGTCGTTGGAAAAGAGCATGCGTCCGAGAAAACCGCGCAGATAGGTCTCTGTTGTTTCCTTTGCATACTGCGCGAGCCAATCAATGATGCTGAGCGTACAATCCTTGAAATACGATGTGTTATCATGCGGAAAATAGGATTTTGTAATGCTTACCCCCCACTTAAAATCACCGCTGTCGGGTGTGTCCTCCTCCATCAAAATGCGGAACAGCGCCGTGATCGCCATTTCATTACCAATCAGCGCGATCTTATCCTCTTTTCCAACCGTAAAGGATAGATTTTGGAAAAGCGATACACCGTCTACCGATTTAGAAAGCCCGTTCACAAACAGAATATCCTTGCCCGCAATGCGATCCATATCAAATCCGATGAAGGGGTAGCGGCGGCTGGAAGCGGGAAGCTCTTCAACCGTGAGCTTGTCAAGCAGCTTTCGGCGGGAGGTTGCCTGTCTCGATTTGGATTTGTTTGCCGAGAAACGCGCGATAAAGGTTTGCAGTTCGCGGATTTTTTCTTCTGCTTTTTTATTTTGTTGCTTGATCATGCGCTGAATGAGCTGGCTCGATTCATACCAAAACTCGTAGTTTCCAACGTACATTTTAATGCCGTTGTAGTCGATATCAACGATGTTGGTACAAACGTCGTTGAGAAAATGACGGTCGTGCGAAACGACAAGGACCGTGCCAAAATAATCGGCAAGAAAGTCCTCGAGCCACATGATCGCATCAATATCAAGACCGTTGGTCGGCTCGTCGAGCATAATGATGTCGGGATTGCCGAACAGAGCCTGCGCGAGCATGACCTTGACCTTTTCGCTTTCCTTCAGCGTCGACATCGGATCCCAAAGCTGGTCGTCGCTCATACCAAGTCCCTGGATCAGGCGCGAGATCTCCGATTCCGCCTCCCAGCCGTTGAGCTCGGCAAACTCGGCTTCCAGCTCCGATGCGCGAATTCCGTCGGCTTCGGAGAATTCCTCCTTCTCATAGATCGCGTCCTTTTCCACCTTCACGTCGTACAAACGACGGTTTCCCATCATAACCGTATCCAAAACACTGTATTCATCAAACGCAAAGTGATCCTGACGCAATACCGACATGCGCACATCCGCGGGAATCGAAACTTCACCCGTGGAGGGCTCAAGCTCCCCGCAAAGGATCTTCAAAAAGGTGGATTTTCCGGCACCGTTTGCGCCAATGATTCCGTAGCAATTGCCCGGAGTGAATTTGAGGTCAACGTCCTTGAACAGAAGCTGTCCTCCAAAATGAAAGCTTAAATTGGAAATTGTAATCATAATTTACCGCCTTTTATATTCTATCTTTTCTATTATACCATGATTTAATATTTTTTGCAAGGGTTGTATCACTTTTTATTGGAAACTACTTGACGAAAAAGCTTTTTTTCGTTATAATATATTAATACGTTAAAGTAATTTGTCGCATTGGAAAGGAATTTATCATGAGAGTCGTAGTAAAAGTCGGAACCTCCACGTTGGCACACCCTACGGGGTGCTTGAATATCCGCCGTGTGGAGTCTCTTTGCCGCGTGCTGAGTGATCTGAAAAACAGCGGACACGAGGTGATCCTTGTATCCTCAGGCGCAATTGGAATGGGAATCGGAAAGCTTTCTCTCAAGGAGCGCCCCTCCGATATTCCTACCAAACAGGCGGCAGCGGCGGTAGGACAATGTGAGCTGATGTATACTTACGACAAGCTTTTCAGTGAATATAATCATACCGTGGCGCAGATTCTTCTTACGGGATCGGATTTTCGTCACGAGGATCGCTATCAGAATTTCAAAAACACAATGCGTCGTTTGCTTGAGCTTGACGTGTTGCCGATCATCAACGAAAACGATACCATTGCAACCGACGAGATCAAGGTTGGAGATAACGACACGCTTTCCGCAATGGTTGCCGTCAGCGTAGAGGCAGACCGTTTGGTCCTGCTCTCGGATATTGACGGGCTCTACACGGCAGATCCGCATAAGGATCCCAACGCAAAGCTCATTGAAGAGGTCCGCGCCATCACCCCGGAGCTTCTTGCCCTGGCAGGCGGAGAGGGCTCAGCACTCGGTACGGGCGGTATGCGCACCAAGCTCCATGCGGCAGAGCTCTGCATGGCAGACGGGTGCGATATGGTAATTCTGAACGGTGAGAATCCCGCTTTGTTGTACGATCTCTTTGACGGAAAATCGGTGGGAACGCTTTTTTACGCGAAGTCCAATTGAAAGGGAATCACTATGACAACACTTGAAATTTTAAAGCGTGCGAAGGCTGCAACCCCCGCATTGGCGCTTTTGGATACGGAAACCAAAAACCGCGCGTTGCTTGCAATGGCAGACGCGCTGGAGGCATCCTGCGCAGATATTCTTGCGGCAAACGCGCTTGACGTTGCCGCGGCAAGCGAGCAGATGAACGCGGTGATGATCGATCGCCTTCGCCTTGACGAAGGGCGCATTCGTGGCATGGCAAACGGCATCCGTGAGGTTGTGGCGTTACCCGATCCGATCGGCGGCGTGATTGACCGCGTTACAAGACCCAACGGACTTGTGATTGAAAAAAAGCGTGTTCCGATGGGCGTGGTGGCAATTATTTATGAAAGCCGCCCCAACGTGACCTCGGATGCTGCAGCGTTGGCACTCAAGAGCGGAAACGTATGTGTTTTGCGAGGCGGAAAGGAAGCTTACCGTTCTTCCACGGCAATCGTGGCGGCAATGCGCGGGGGATTGGAAAAGCTTGGTCTGTCGGCTGATTTTGTTAACATTTTAGAGGATGTCTCCCGCGCTGGGGCAAATGAACTGATGACTGCCGTGGATTACGTGGATCTTTTGATACCGCGCGGCGGTGCAGGCTTGATCCGCGCATGTGTGGAAAACGCCAAGGTGCTGTGCATTCAAACGGGAACGGGAATCTGCCATATTTACGTGGATGCCGATGCCGATCAGGAAAAGGCACTTGCAATTCTGGAAAACGCGAAAACAAGCCGCCCTTCGGTCTGCAATGCGGCAGAGGTGTGCTTGGTAAGTCGTGCAATCGCCGCGGAGTTTTTGCCAAAGCTTCAAAAGCGTTTGGTTGAGGATCGGGCGGCACGCGGCGAAACGGCTGTGGAATTGCGTCTATGTCCCGATGCGGCAAAGATCATATCGGGTGTTGCGGCGGATGACCTGGATTTTGATACCGAGTTTCTCAACTATATTCTCGCGGTCAAGCTTGTGGACCATGTTGAGGAGGCTGTATCGCATATTGCGGCTCATTCCACGCACCACAGCGAGGCGATCGTGACTCAAAACGAGCAAGCCGCGGCATATTTCACGGCGGCGGTTGACAGTTCTGCCGTTTACGTAAATGCTTCCACACGCTTTACGGACGGAGGCGAGTTTGGTCTGGGCTGCGAGATCGGAATTTCCACGCAAAAGCTTCACGCGCGCGGACCGATGGGGCTTGCGGAGTTGACGACCTACAAATATGTGATTCAAGGAAACGGACAGATCCGATAAAGAGAGGAGATAAGAAAAATGACTGCGAAATTTGGTTTTATCGGTTGCGGAAACATGGGGGGCGCGCTCGCGTCCGCTGTTGCCAAGACTGTGGGCGGAGCAAATATCCTTTTGTGCGATCGCTTTTCCGAAAAGGTAGAGAGCTTGGCGATGTCTACGGGCGCGCGTGCTTCGTCTGTTGCGGAAATTGCAGAAACTTGTGATTTTATTTTTCTCGGTGTAAAGCCGCAGGGCTTTGAATCGCTTTTTACAGAGCTTTCTCCGTGCCTTCGCACACGCGGCACACCTTTTGTTCTCGTGAGCATGGCGGCGGGTATTTCAATCGGGGCAGTTGAAAAAATGGCAGATATGCAGGTGTCTGTGATTCGTATCATGCCCAATACGCCCGTTTCGGTTGGGGAAGGCATGATCTTGTATTGTGCAAACGATCGCGTGAGCGAGGATCAAATCGCGACATTTTGCACGGCACTTTCCAAGGCGGGAACGCTTGACGCAATTCCCGAGGATAAGATCGATGCGGCAAGTGCGCTCTCGGGATGCGGTCCTGCATTTGTCTACCTTTTTGCCGAGGCTTTGGCAGACGGAGCGGTTTCATGCGGGCTTGCACGTGACAAGGCAAATTTGTATGCGGCGCAAACATTGGTCGGCGCGGCAGAGCTGCTTTTACAGAGCGGACGGCATGCGGGCGAGCTCAAGGATGCCGTTTGCAGTCCGGGCGGAACCACGATAGCGGGTGTGCGCGCCTTGGAGCAGGGAGGCTTCCGCGCCTCTGCCATGAATGCGGTAATTGCCGCGTATGAAAAAACTTTAATGCTGAAAAAATAAAAATGGAAACGGTGCCGTCGATTGGATCACGCGCACCGTTTTTTTTTGTCTTTATCATCGGAAAGGTCAAATAGCATAAAATATATTGGAGCGTTTTTTATTGAAAAATGCATTTGCGTCTTGCAAGTTGCAGAAAAATATGGTATAATATCTTGTTAATTATTTTGATATAGAACAACAGGAGTGCAGAAGGTACTTTATGAAAGCTTTGGAACAGGAAATCAACCGCCGTCGGACGTTTGCGATCATCTCCCACCCCGACGCGGGTAAGACAACACTCACCGAAAAGTTTTTGCTCTACGGTGGCGCGATCCAAACCGCGGGGTCGGTCAAAGGAAAGGCATCCGATCGTCATGCCGTTTCCGACTGGATGGAAATGGAGAAAAAGAGAGGAATCTCGATCACCTCGTCGGTCATGCAGTTTGAATATAACGGCTATTGCATCAATATTTTGGATACCCCCGGGCATCAGGACTTCTCCGAGGATACGTACCGCACGTTGATGGCGGCGGACAGCGCGGTGATGGTTATTGATGCGGCAAAGGGAATCGAGCCCCAAACGCGCAAGCTTTTTAAGGTTTGCGCAATGCGTCATATCCCGATCTTCACCTTTATCAACAAGCTCGACCATGAAGCGCGTGATCCCTTTGACCTGCTGGACGAGCTGGAGAAGGAGTTTGGAATCGGAACCTATCCGATGAACTGGCCGATCGGATGCGGTGTCAGCTTTAAAGGGGTGTATGACCGCGACGGCCGTAAGATCCTTGCATTTGGAAATTCTCATCGCGGTCGCGACCGTCTTTCCTCGATCGACTGTGACATTTCCGATACGGCACGTCTTGATGAGTTGATCGGCTCCTATGCGCGCGAGGAATTGACCGAGCAGGTTGAGCTGCTTGACGGTGCGTGTTTTGATTTTGATATCGAGCAGGTGCGGTGCGGAAAGCTCAGCCCTGTGTTTTTCGGCTCTGCGCTCAACAACTTCGGCGTGGAGTTCTTTTTGGAGCACTTTCTGAAGATGACGACCGCCCCTCTTGCGCGTCGCGCAGGTGAGGATACGGTATCTCCCTTTGACGAGCATTTTTCGGCATTTGTATTCAAGATTCAGGCAAACATGAACAAAGCACACCGTGACCGTATCGCGTTTATGCGTATCGTATCGGGAAAATTTGAGCATGAGACCGAATATTTCCATGTGCAAGGCGGCAAGGCGCTCCGTCTTTCACAGCCACAGCAGATGATGGCGCAGGAGCGTTCCATCATCGAGGAGGCATATGCAGGTGACATCATCGGTGTGTTCGACCCGGGAATCTTCTCGATCGGAGACACGATCTGCGATAAGAGCAAAAAGATCCAGTTTGAAGGCATTCCCACCTTTGCGCCCGAGTGCTTTGCAATGGTGGAGCAGATCGACAGCATGAAGCGTAAGCAGTTTGCAAAAGGTATGAATCAGATCGCGCAGGAGGGTGCCATTCAGATCTTTATCGAGCCGGGAGGCGGCTTGGAGCGCGTTTACGTCGGTGTGGTTGGTATGCTGCAATACGACGTTTTGGAGTCGCGTATGAAAGCCGAATACGGTGTTACCTATAAGCAATACCCACAGTCTTATCAATATATCCGACGCATTGCGAATGGTGCCGACCCGAAAAAATTGCATTTGTTCGATGTGAAATGGGTGCAGGATTTCCGCGGTAACGATTTTCTGCTTTTCAACAGTGAGTGGCATATTCGTCACACGCTCGATCAAAATGAAGGGCTGGAGCTTGTTGAGTTCGGAACTTGATCACCACCGATGAACAGAAAGGAGCTTTTCTTGAAAAGGCGTATTATTTCTATATTTTTTCTGCTTTGTTTGCTGTTTTCCACGGTTGGTTGCCTATCGTCCGATTTACTTGACGATATGCTTGACACGGATCGGCAGGATACCGATGAAACCGATTCCTTTACCGGAACCGATTCATTCACCTCGGATTTTGCGATTCACTTCATTGACGTGGGACAAGCCGATGCCGCTCTTGTGATCTGTGCGGGCAAGACCATGCTGATCGACGGCGGAAACGTTGAGGACAGCGATCGGATCTATGCCTATCTGAAAAAACAATCGGTCGCACATTTGGATTACGTGGTCTGCACACACGCGCATGAGGATCACGTGGGTGGCTTGTCGGGCGCTTTAACGGCCGCTACGGCAGGGAAGGTATTAGCCCCTGTTACCGACTACGATACCAAGGCTTTTCGCAATTTTGTCAGCAAGGCTGCTGATCGCGGGTGTGCGGTCAGTGTACCGCAGGCAGGTGAAAGCTTTTCACTCGGTGACGCGCGGGTTACGGTCCTTGGCCCCGTCAAGGAATACGACGATACCAATAATACGTCAATCGTATTGCGTATCGTATACGGAAACACCTCGTTTTTATTTACAGGAGATATGGAGTCCGATGCAGAGCGTGATCTGATCGATTCGGGCGCGGTTTTGCAGTCCACCTTGCTAAAGGTTGGTCATCACGGCAGTGAAACCTCCACTTCCTACCGATTCTTGCGTGAGGTTGCCCCCACCTACGGTGTGATCTCGGTGGGAACCGATAATTCATACGGACACCCGCACGACGTGGTCATGTCTCGCTTGCGCGATGCCGACGTGACGCTTTATCGCACCGACCTGCAAGGCGATATTATTTGCAGAAGTAACGGAACGACGCTTTCCTTTACTACGCAAAAGAACAGCGGCATTGATGTCAACCCAACCGA
>SVTW01000004.1 GCA_015063585.1 Oscillospiraceae bacterium | reverse complement strand
GTTTATGAGATCATCGTTTCGGCTCGTAACTTGCAAAACGAGGAAGCCTTTTGGGGCTTTGCTTGGAAGATCGCTGAAAACACGTTCCGTCGCTTTATCCGTAAGAGTCAGCTTGCCGCGCAGGCAGTAGAGCTAACAGAAGAAAACATAGGCGTGTACGACCTCTCTCCGGAGCAGGAGTACATAGAAAAAGAAACCGAGAGTGAGGAGATATATCTGCTTCGCCGTGAGCTTTCTCTTTTGAAGAAAACACACAGAGAGGTCTGTGTTGCTTACTATGTCGATAACAAAAGTTGTTCGCAAATAGCAAAAGAGCAAAACATCAGCGTGGAAATGGTAAAATACCATTTGTTCAAAACGCGCAAATTATTGAAGGAAGGTATCGGTATGACGAGAACACTTGGAGAAAAAAGCTACAATCCCGGAACGTTCAGACTTGACTTTTGGGGGGATTGGAACAAATATTACGATTTATTTAGACGAAAACTTCCCGGATCTATCGTATTGGCAACATATTATGAGGCTATGACGGCAGAGGCACTTTCTATGGAGCTTGGAGTTTCTATGCCGTATTTGGAAGAAGAAATTGAGATTTTGGAAAAAGCCGGTGTGCTGAAAAAGATGGGGGATAAATATCAAGCAAACATCGTAATCATTACAGATGTGTACGAAAAAGAATTTGTTAAAAACACCTCCGCTATATACGTCGGCGTAGCCGAATCGGTATTTAATAAAGCAGTAAGTCTTTTACCGCAGATTCGCACACTTGATTTCAACGGAAACGATTATGATGATAACAGATTGCTGTTTGGCATTTTAAATCTTGCGTTCATGAATGGATATGGATTAACAAAAGAAATGTCCCCGCTTGGTCCCCCCAACAAGCTTCCTCTTGGCTGTAACGGATGGATTTTCGGGTACGATAATGATTACGCCAACCATCATTTTGCGGCAATTACATTGAGAACAGACAACAAAGACAGAACAGCGTGGTTTTCAGCAGTAAACTATAAAGTAGCAGTAAAAGCGCAGATGTACGAACATTCGTATTTTAAGGACAAAGCCGAAGCTGTGTGCGATGCGATCCTTTGCAAGGATGCTGATCATGAAAATATCACACTTCCGTGGTTAATAGAAAATAATTTCGTTCGCTGTAATGACAATAAGTTATCTGCCAATTTTCTTGTATTTGAAACCGAAGTTTTTGAGAAAATTTGCAAACTGACTTCTGAGATTTCTGAAGAAGTGTCAAATTGCATGATAGAGATATCCGATAAAGCCGAGAAGATACTTGCTGAACACGCTCCCGCTTCTCTCAAAGGACAGTGCGGTGATATTGCAAAAATTCACCATCGCCTTGACGTTGCTGCTTTCTTGATGGAGGAGCTTATCAAAGAAAACAAACTGATTGTTCCGAACGAGAAAACACCGCTCTGTATTTGGGGTGTGAAAGTCTAAAATATGTTGCCGAGAGTAGCCTTTGGGTCACTCTCGGCACTTTCGTTATAGACTAATTCATAAATTTATGTTATAATATTTTCAAATATCTTGTCAGCAATTCGAGAAATGACACACTATATGGGTGAAAGGAGGCGAGAAAATGCAAAAACCGAACGAAATGCGTGATCTGCTCATAAACGAATTTGCCGAAAATTATATGGAAAAGCTGTTTTATTTCTGCTTAAAAAAGACCGGCAGTCATATTGAAGCTGAAGATCTGACGCAAGATATAGCTCTTCAAATTATCACGGCTTTGAACAAAGGCACTATACCAACAAGCTTTTCGGCGTGGGTATGGCAGATTGCGCGTAACCGTTATTCCGTATGGGCAACCGAAAAACATAATCGAAACGAATCGGTAACCGGTTCCGATATCGGCGATTATGAAATAGAGGACGAGAGTGAAAATATCCTTGATGAAATGATACATACAGAGCAAATGGCTCTGCTTCGGCGGGAGCTGGCGTTCATCAAAAGCGATTATCGTAATATAGTCGTTGCCAATTACATAGAAAACAAGAGCGTTCGTGACATTGCATCGTCGCTTTCTATTTCGATTAGCGCGGTTCAGCAAAGGCTTCATCGCGCAAGAATCATATTGAAGGAAGGTATGAATATGGCAAGAGAATTTGGTGTAAGAAGCTATAAGCCGGAGGAGATTGATTTCAGCTGTAGCTGTGATTCCTTTGGGGAATTCGGCCAACCGTGGACAATTCTCAACCACAAGATCTACAAAAACATTTTCCTTGAAGCCTATGGTAATCCCTCCACCGCAGAGGAGTTGTCCCTCGAACTCGGTGTGGCACTTCCTTATATGGAGGACGAGTTAAGGTATCTGGTCGAGCAGACAATGCTCGTTCGTAATGGAAACAAATATGAGACCGCTTTCCCCATCCTGAGTAGTCAGGCGCAGGAAAAAACATGGGCGTACAACGACCGTATGATACCGCAGCTCACAGGGTTGTTTGCCAAGCTCATCGATGGTTTTACTCAGGCCTGTGAAGCCCATGGCATCAGCTGCTTTGGGAAGTATCAGACGTACGAGGATGCCAAGTGGACGCTCTTGATGCGTGCCTTTGATATGCTTGCGTTCTCTGCTTCTCCCGAGGGTTATTATGAAAAAGGCTACACCAAGCGTCCCAACGGAGGATGTTGGGACATCGTAGGCTATCAAAAAGCGGACATTCCCGATATTCCCTGGGTAGGCCTTCACGGTTGCCCCAAGGAGCGGGTGGATCAGCCCGCTGTGTATTTCCAACAGTTCAAATACAAGCATGACGATATTTGGATGAAGACCCCCGAGTATCTGACTCACGACGAGGCCTTGACCTTGAAAGCGGTTGTCGAAGGAAAGTGGGAAGCATGCGAGGTATATTGGATGGATCGTCTGCTTTCATACGGCTATATCAGAAAGACCGAGACGGGATACGAGCCTACCATCGTCGTGTTTGAACAGGGTGCAAAGGAAAGATATCTTGAATCGTTCACCGATGAAGAAAAGAAGTCGCTGATGGATACAGCAACGGAAATCAAAAAAATGCTTCGAGAAGCCATGGACTTCTCCTGTAAGATCATTGTGGAGGATCTTCCCGATAGCATTGCAAGCAATGAAAACTTGAGGTTCATTGCTTTTCAGGAGAACGGAGCCGATCGGCGTTATGTGCTGGAGCAGGCTTTGAAGGACGGTTGGCTCGTTTACGACGATAAGACCTCCCCTGTCATTGGTGCGTATATGTATCTGTAAATAATACCGCCGAGAGTAACCGTAATCGGTCGCTCTCGGCATCATTGTTATAGACTAATTCATAAATTTATGATACAATTATAAAAATCTTATTTCAAGTTCGAACCAACAACACATTTCTACGACTATATGGGTGAACGTTCAAAAGCATTCCGGAAAGCAGGTAATTTTATGACAAACGAGGAAATCATTCAATATTATGATTATCTGATAAGACTTGCAACATCAAAATGCAACTCGCAAAATGATGCTGAAGATCTTGTAGGAGACACAATGCTTGCGGCTTTTGCCTATATGCACCGCGGGGGAGTAATAGAGCATCCAAAAACTTGGCTCACCAACACGCTCTATCATAAACATAACGATAACCTAAGAAAAAAGTATCGAGCTCCCGTTACCGTATGTTTGGACGAAAGCGCCGAGGTTGCGGAAGACGAGGACGAAGAATATTTCAGCTCCGAAGAAGCATCTAAGGTACGCAAGGAGCTAAATCATCTAAGCTTTATTACACGAGAGGTTCTGATACGCTTTTATTTTGGAAATCAAAGTGTTTCGGATATTGCCGAGGGACTTGGTATTCCTGAAGGTACGGTAAAAAGCCGATTGTCAGCAGGTCGTAATCAGATGAAGAAAGGACTTGAAACTATGGAAACAAGAGAAAACTATTTGCCCGGCGAGATGTGTCTGTCTTTTGGTGGCTCGGAAGGATTAAAGGGAGAACCAATGTCGCTTGTTGAGGGTGATCTGATTGCAACGAATCTTTTGATTCTTGCATACGACAAGCCTATTACGATCAGTGATCTTTCCAAGGCGATCGGTATTCCTGCCGCATATATTGAGCCGATCATCAAAAAGCTTGTAGACGGCGAACTGATGGTGCAGATGGATAGCGGCAAAGTATATACGGATTTTATCATTACAAGACCGCAAAATTCACTCAACAACTTCAAACCGCAGCTTGAGTTTACTCATAAGCACTTTGAAACAATATGGGAAATTATCGGAAGAATGTCCGATAAGATTTCCAAAATGTCTTTCGTGCAAAAAATGGACGTAACGGAACGAACAAAGCTTGATAGATATGCCGTTTTGAAAGCATTACAAGATTTTCAGCATTTTGGCACAGGCAAGATTGAAGCACCAAAGTTTCCGAAACGAAAGGACGGCGGTTGGTGGTTTGCGCAAGCCACCGTATTTGATGCTGGATACAATATGAAAGAGTATAACGAAGCATCTGAATATTGTATTCACGGTGGTCACCGCACCTCAGAAGCAGTGGCAGTAGGACGAACCAAGCGTATTCGTTTCTATGAATTTGACACTACGTTGTGGGATAGCCCTCACCGTTACGGTGGAGCGTATGAACTGTATTTCAAGCATATCATTCCGCTACTGTGGAGTATCTATGACAGCATTTCACTCGAAACATCAGATATCCCCAATGAGTTTATCTCCTATATCCCCACTCTTGAACGCTTGGGTGTAATTGGGCATACAGAGGATAAATTGTGTGTTACGATCCCAGTATTAAAGAAAACGGAATATGATGAAGTGTGTGAGGTGATTAGAAACGCGACCGAAGAAATAAAGACGGATATCGGAGAAGAATTCACAACCTTTATTGCTTCTATGAAAACACCTATTCCTAAGCACCTTACATCCGTTCCCGAGCTTTTCAGATACCACGAAGCAACAAAGTATTTTGTTATGTCTATTGTGCGCGAAGCATATGACAAAGGGTTGCATCTGAAGAATGTTGATTACTGCTGTCCGCCCGTGGTGTTGGTGTACGAAGAATAAGTTTAAAAAACGCCGAGAGTACCTTTATGGGGCTCTCGGCAATGTATAAAAACTAAAGCAATAGTTGAGAAACAAGAGATGCGCGTTATTGAAACAACCATGGAAAAATGTTATAATATGCTTGAAAGAAAGGAGTGGATATGATGAATATCGGAAACAACATAAAACAATTAAGGCAACAGAAAAATCTAACCCAAGATCAAGTCGCAGAAAAATTAGGGGTATCTTATCAAGCCGTTTCAAAATGGGAAAACAATGCCAATACGCCGGATATTGCGCTACTACCCGAAATCGCGGAGTTGTTTGGAGTTTCTATCGATGCGCTATTTTCGGATAACATTATGGATTATTCAGATATTCACTCTTTTATGAAAGATGATGGTGTCATAAGGGTAGTTCAAATGAGAGGAACAAAAGTATTAAAGGTTTCGTCCGCTTTTTCTCCTGATGAGCCTCCGATTGAAATAGCCTTCCCCCACGATTGCAATGACAGAACACAATATTTTAAGGTGGAGGTTTATGGACATATTATAGCTGACAGCTCCATAAACGGTGATGTTGTTTGTCATCAAAGCATACAAAGCAGTACGATTAACGGAGATGTCAAGTCCGAGGGAAATATTAAAGTAAACGAATTGAACGCTCAAAAAATCACTTGCAACAATATAACTGATTGCTACAAGATTGAAGCCAAGACAGTTGAATGTGCCGGAAATGTAACCGCAGCCAATTTGTCTTGTGACGAAATTATCTATAAGCACGAATAAAAGAAAGCGCCGAGAGTAACCGTTGGGTGACTCTCGGCGGTATCTTTTAATATGGATAATCAAAGTAAAAAACAAATCCGAACTCTGCCATCGTGGGATAAAGTTTGGCATAGCACTGCATTGCCCCGATTATTGGGGGCGGCAACTTGCCGCTGGTGGAGCGTAGGGGATTCGGAACCCAAACGCGCGCAGATTGTAGCCTCCCATGCATTCTCCTTTGCGCGCGTTCTTGGCAAATGCAAGCATTTGCGGGGGATCTCATACGGCATCTGTGTTCAATCAATATCGGGCGGGCAAAACACGATGTGTTCTGCCCGCCCGATATTGGTGGAGCGTAGGGGATTCGAACCCCTGACCCCAACACTGCCAGTGTTGTGCGCTCCCAACTGCGCTAACGCCCCATACGTCGCTTTTATTCTACCACACCCCGCGTCACTTGTCAAGAGTCTCTTTTCGGGTTCTGTAATTTTTGCGCGATTTTTGGGTGAGCTCCGATCTTTGCATGTACCGCATGGGCAAAAACGACGACCACTTATGAAAAAGGTCTTGTCAAACGGGTCGTTTTGGAGTATAATAAAAGCAAGAAAAAGGACAGGGGTGATGTTTTTGACAATGAAACGTGTGATTGAAATTGAGGGTCTCAACAAGCATTTTGGGGAGATCCATGCGGTGCGGGATCTGAGCTTTTGCGTGCGCGAGGGGGAGCTGTTTGCCTTCCTTGGGGTCAACGGAGCCGGAAAATCCACCACCATCAACATTATGTGCGGTCAGCTCGCAAAGGACAGCGGCAAGGTTTTGATCGGGGGCAACGATCTTGACCGAGAGGTGGATCGCATCAAACGAAACCTCGGTGTTGTTTTTCAAAACTCGGTTCTGGATGCGGCACTGAACGTTTACGATAATCTCGAAAGCCGTGCCGCACTTTACGGCATCACGGGGGCGGCTTTCCGCCGACGCTATGCCGCGCTTGCCGAGCTGCTTGATTTTGCCGACCTCTCCCGCCGCACGGTCGGTAAGCTTTCGGGCGGTCAGCGCCGACGGATCGATATTGCGCGCGCGCTTTTGCATGCGCCTAAGATCCTGATCCTCGATGAACCGACAACGGGGCTTGATCCGCAAACGCGAAAAACGATCTGGAACGTGATCGCGCGCCTGCGCCGTGAGACGGGCATGACGGTGTTTCTTACCACGCATTACATGGAGGAGGCGGCTGACGCCGACAACGTGGTGATCCTTGACGGTGGGCGCATTGCGGCAGAGGGAACCCCGCTTGAGCTGAAAAACCGCTATACGGGGGACTTTATTACGGTGTACGGTGTAGATGAGGCTGCGGTAAAGTCGCTCGGTGTTCCTTATGAGGCGGTGCGCGATGCCTGCCGGATCACGGTCCCCGATACCCGTGCCGCAACCGCGTTGATCGTGGAACACCCCGACCTGTTTTTTGACTTTGAGGTGACCAAAGGGAAGATGGATGATGTGTTCCTTGCGGTTACGGGAAGAAAACCCGAGGAGGAAACGGGAACATGAAAACACTGTTATACTTGATCAAACGCAACGTAAAGCTCTTTTTTAAGGACAAGGGCATGTTTTTTACTTCACTGATCACGCCCCTGATCCTGCTTGTGCTCTACGCCACCTTTCTCGGCAAGATCTACCGCGACAGCTTTACGGCAAATTTGCCCGCGAGCATACCGATTCCCGATCAACTGCTCGACGGCTTGGTGGGCGGACAGCTCATCTCGTCGATCCTTGCCGTCTCCTGCGTGACCGTTTCCTTCTGCTCCAACTTTTTGATGGTGCAGGATAAGGCGATCGGAACGGTGAAGGACCTCCGCATATCCCCGGTCCATCCGTCTTTGCTTGCGATCGGTTACTACGTTGCCACCCTACTCTCCTCGCTTCTGATCTGCCTCTCCGCCGCAGGGCTCTGTCTGGCATATGTGGCGAGCGTGGGTTGGTATCTTTCCTTGACTGACGTGTTGCTGTTGATTCTGGATGTATTCCTTTTGGTGCTGTTTGGAACGGCACTCTCCTCGATCATTAATTTCTTTCTCTCCACGCAAGGGCAGATTTCAGCCGTTGGTACCATCATCAGCTCGGGCTACGGATTTATCTGCGGTGCGTACATGCCGATCGCAAGTTTTGGGGAGGGGCTTCAAACCGTGATCTCCTTCCTGCCCGGTACCTATGGGACCTCGCTTGTCCGGAACCACGCGATGCGCGGCGCGCTTGCCGAGATGGAGGCATCGGGGATCCCGCATGAGGTGATCGAGGAGCTGCGCGACGTACTCGACTGCAACCTCTACTTCTTCGGCAATCAGGTCAGCGAGGGCGGAATGTACGCCATTCTCGGCGGCGCGGTCCTCGTGCTCGTGGCGCTCTACGTCATCCTCCATGCCATCCGTCGGCATGCGTGAGGTTTGAATCCCCTGATTTTGAGATTTTTTGAAAAAATTTCGAAAAAACACTTGACTGTTACCCAACGTAATAGTGTATAATGTTGAAAAAGGAGGGGAACGAAATGCAAATCAAAACCGTGTGTGAGCTGACAGGACTCACTGCCCGTGCCATCCGCGTGTATATCGACGAGCAGTTGATCGAGCCGATCTTCACCGAAAACTATTTAGGGCGCAGGAGCTTTGATTTTTCGATGGATGATGTGGAGATGTTAAAAAGCATTGCCATCCTGCGCAAAAATGATTTTTCGATCGATGAGATTCGAAGAATGATCAACCACACAGAAAGTAGCACTGTGATCGTACAAAACGTCAAAAAGCGAATTGAGGAGCAAGCTGATGCCTATCGGCTTCGCTTGCAGGCGTTCTCATACATTGATGCCGACAGAGCGTATTCCATATCCGAGTTGGCGCAGCTGCTCTCTCAAACGCCAAATGACGCACCGATTCCCAATGAGCCCCGAAAATGGAACGTCGCGGAGGGGGTGAAGTCGGTGTTCGTTTTTATCGCCGTTTGGTTGCCCTTTGCGTTGACCACGGTCGGGTTCTTTTCGGGCATCAGAATGTATGCATATCCGAAGGTGAACGCAGGCGGTATTTTGCTCACACTTTTGGCGTTGACGCCGTCTGTTCTGATACTCGTGATCACAAAAATAAAACCAAATGTCAAAAAAAGGCTCAAGCAGTTTCTCTTGCTTTTGTGTATCCTTTTCATCCCTTTCAGCTTGATCGCTCCCTTTGGAATCGTTTTGCGCTCGGAGACCACTGATTTTCATAACTACAGAGATTTTGACCCCGATTGTCTGGCAAACAGAAACGAGGTGTTCCTCGAGTTGTTTCCCGCCTGGCCGCATTACTTTGAAAATGTAAAAAACGAAAACGGCAAATGGGAAACGGTGTATCTGGATGCGAAATATTATTATCAATTTCTCTACGGCATGGATTACACCTATGATATTTACGCCGAGTGGCCGCTGAGGAACGAGGACTTTGCCGCAGAGGTGCAGCGCGCAAGGGCGGTGTTTGAAAAAGCCGTTGCAGAGGAAACCTACGGGTATGACTTCGTTGAAATGGAGCGGGGAGATTTTTCTTGCTTGATCTTGTATAACGGAAATGAGCCGTTCCGAGAGGTAACGAATAGTTATGATTATTTGATCTTTGCATATTGTGAAAAAAACAATACAGTGCGCTACATTTACTGTGACAGCCTCGAAAACGGCGTCGATCAGCCGTATTATCTGCAGCTTGATTGGTGACCGAAATATCATAGCCCCTGACAGATTTTGTCTGTCAGGGGCTGTTTTTATGAGCTTATACAAATGGGGCGTAGTTGCTGTCAATCGAGACGCAACGCTTTCAGGATCGCGACGAGCGCGTAGGAGGCAAAGCCGTGGTCGCGGCTACCCTTGCCCTCGCGATATTCCCAAAGCGTTCCCGTTTTTTGCTCCATCTCACCGAAAAACTCTTTGACATCTCGCAAAACCAGCTTATATTCCTTCATTTTGAGCAATGCCTCCAAGCGCAGGTAGGCACCGATAAAGGCATTGATCTCAGCGATCTCGGGCATGGGCTCACGGCGCGTGGCTCCAAAAATCTCGGTAACGAGACGGTGGAGCTTGGCATATTTTTCCGACTGAATATCGATCCCGCCAAAGAGGATCGCGTAGTATTGGCATGCCTCTGAGCAGTCGTTGAGGCGGATCAAGTGGTGATGCTCGTCGCGCACCGCGTGATCGAGGAACACCGTGCCGTTAAAGGATTGCTCCACCGCTTTGGCGCGCACCTCATTTGCGCGGCGCAGATCGTCTGCGTTTCCAAAGAGACGGTATGCACATTCAAGCACCTGCGCGTAGAGGAAATTGGTGGGGTAGCTGACGTCCTGCGTCCACTCGTTCGCACGGCTCCATTCCACGAAATTCCAGGAGGGGAGTGCTTCAAGCAGACCGTCCTCATTTTCATAACGGCTGTAGAAATCGAGCAGACCCTCAATGCTCGGACGGAATTGTTCCACGCTTGCCGTGGGATTGCGGTGGGTGAGATAGTCCTCCACCTCCAGCACGTACCACATCGACCATTGCGGGATAAATTTATATTTGGAGTGGTATTTTATCACGTGTCCGCCGTCGTCCAGATGCGGGTCTGCGGGAAAGCACATCGGGATCATGCCGTCGGGATATTCTCCCTCGTTGCGATACAGGCGGTAGTTTTCAAGAAAGGCGTCCTCTACCATGGTGTTTCCAAAGAGCGCATGCTCGGTTTTGGCGGTAAAGTAGGAATCGCAGAGCCAGCCGGCACGCTCACGCGAGGGGCAGTCGGTGTACAGGTCGACCGCGTTGTGCGCGAAGGTGCGTACCGCACCCCGATAAACGGCGGCAAGCGTGGGATCCTCCAAGCTCACGCGGCGCGCGTCCGCAACCGTGTGCATAAAGGTTTTGATCCCGAAGCTGTTAAGGCGAACCGATCCGCTTCTCACGGCAATGATCACATAGCGCATTACGTAGGGCTCAAACGACATAGCATTCACGGTCTGTCCTGCGGGGAGCAGGTATTCCAGCGCGTTTTGCACGTTCATGCGTGTGAAGGAAAATTCGGTGGGGGAGCAATATTCGCTGAATGCAACCACGAGGTCGGCAGTCGATTCTGCCAGCACCGAGAGCATGGGAAAGCCGGTTTCAATACGCGAGAAATCGAGAATGACGTAGTCGTTTTCCGAGAGCGTGAGCGGAAGCGCCTCCGCCTCACGGGTCTGCGTCTGACGGCGGCGTTGGATCCACACAAAGGGGTGGCTCACAGTCTCGTCGTCACCAAAGGTTCCCCAATCCTCAAAGGGTTGAAATGAATATGCACCCTTGCGGTAGGGTCGCTCCTCGTCAAAGGTCAGGGTACCGCCCGATACCGATTGACTGAGCAGGATATCCTCATAATAGGGGTAGGGGGCGCGGCGCTCGATCGGCTTAGGAGGATTTTGCAGAACCGAGAGCGGGACGCGAGCCGAGTCGGGGGTGAGATCTGTGCCGTCTCGGAAATCCCAGATCTCGGTAAAATGCCGCTGTACCGAATAGCGCACGGTTTTTTGGAGCTTGCATCCCGGCAGGTATGCCGTAAAATCGCGCCCCGTTGCGCAAAGCACCTCGTTGCCGCGGCGCAGCTCAGCAATCAGGAAAGAGGGCTGACGCACCGTGGAGAGTGAGCAGACGTGATAGCCGACCACCGCAACGGTGATCTCGTTTTGATCGCCGTTGTCATAGAGCTCCAACGGCAAAACGTCTACGCGCGCATATCCCTTCGCGGTACGCGCGGGACCGAACGCAACGAATTTTCCGTTGACGTAGAGCTGATAAAAGGAGGCTGCCGTGATCGAAAGCGTGGTTCCTCTCAGTGAGCCCGTTTGCGCGCGAAAGGTGGCAAAGGTGTTCTGTTCACATTCTTTGCCCTGCGGATAGACAGCTTTTGCCTGATAAAAAAACATGGTTGTTGGTTCCTTTCTCTGCCCGAAAAATAGGGGGGATTTTATGTATAGTATATCGGATAAAAATGCATAAAGCAACCGATATTTTTTGAAAAAAAGGGGACATTTTTAAGGTACGGCAGATGCTAGGCGGTTTTCCGATAGGTTCGTTTGTAGCTTTGTTTGCAAATGTTTGCTCGAATGTGCAAATGTTTGCATGAGTTTTGATGCAAAAGATGCTTTTTTTTCAATCTTTGCACCACCACTTGACATTTTTTCACAATCGCGATATAATGAGATGAAAAATAAAAACCGTTTCGAGTCCCTGTGCCCGCCCCAAATAGGATAACATATTTTGGACGGAAATGCAAGCTTTTTCTGCATTTTAAAGGGGCGGCAAGCGCGTTGAAATGAAGGAAAGGATTTTGAAATTATGGCAATCGTTACAATCGTTGGCGCGGGCATGATGGGCTCCGCGCTCGCATTTCCCGCACGTGAAAACGGCAATGAGGTCCGCCTTGTCGGAACGCCTCTTGACCGCGAAATCATCGACACCTGCAGAAAAACCGACCGTCACCCCAAATTCACCCGCGATTTCCCCGCAGGCGTAAAGTATTATCAGATCGAGGAGATGGAGGATGCGATCGCAGGCGCGGATATGCTCATCGGCGGTGTGAGCAGCTTCGGTGTGGATTGGTTTGGTGATTACGTTCTTCCGAAGGTGCCCGCAGATATGCCCGTGCTGTCTGTTACCAAGGGTCTGATGGACACTGAGGACGGCAAGCTTCTCACCTACCCCGAGGTTTGGGCAAACATGCTCGCAAAGAAGGGCCTTACCCGTTGCATCAATGCCATCGGAGGCCCCTGCACCAGCTATGAGCTCGTGGCACACGACCAGACCGAGGTTGCTTTCTGCGGAACCGACCTTTCGGTTCTCCGCCGTCTCAAGGCGATCATGGCAACCGACTACTACCACATCAGCCTCTCCACCGACGTGGTTGGAATTGAGAGTGCCGTAGCACTCAAAAACGGCTATGCGCTCGGCATCGCGCTCACCATCGGTCTCAATCAGAAGGCATTCGGGCTTGACAGCGAGCTGCACTTCAATTCGCAGGCGGCTGTGTTCGGTCAGGCGGTTAAGGAAATGTCGCGCTTGCTCGACTATCAGGGCGCGGGCACGCTCGATAACCTTGCGGTTGGCGCGGGCGACCTCTACGTTACGGTTTACGGCGGACGTACCCGTCTGGTTGGCATTCTGCTCGGCAGAGGCTTGAACATCGACGAGGCAAAGGCAGAGCTCAACGGCGTAACGCTTGAGTCTCTTGTCGTTGCGGTTCGTGTGGCGCGTGCCGTTAAAAATCGCGTGGCGGCAGGCGTGCTCAAAACCGAGAACTTCCCGCTGCTGATGCACATCGATGAGATCCTCACCGATAAGAAGGCTGTTAACATTCCGTGGGATTCCTTTACCTTTGAAAAATAAAAAATCAAGCCAAAACATGCGGCTATCTCCGATTTTGCTCGGGGATAGCCGCTTTTTTGGATAAAATGGTTTCAGGCGGTATGACGGAAAAGATGCGGACGGTTGCGCGATCCGAGCGGCCGCGCGAATGATTCGGTGCCGGCGGAATCTTTTTTGACGCAAATCTTGACTTTGCGCCGAGTTTGTTGTATAATATTAAAATGAGAGATTATCGGCTTTGGGGTTTTCCCAAGGCATGGAAAGGAAGCTTTTTCTGATGAGAGAAAATAAAATTCTGACTGCCGAGGAAATGGCAGAGCAGGAGGTATACGTCGCACGCATGCGGAGCGCGAATCAAGCCTTTGCTGCGCAGAGCGGAGCCTCGCGCCGTGCCTTTGTTCTCACGTTCGGCTGTCAGCAAAACGAAGCCGACAGCGAAAAGATCGCGGGGCTTTGCGAGGCAATGGGCTACGAGATCACTTACGCGCCCGAGGATGCCGACCTGATCATGGTCAACACCTGTGCCATTCGCGAGCATGCCGAGCAAAAGGCACTCTCGATCGTGGGGCAATATAAGCATCTCAAAGCAAAAAAGCCGACGCTTGTCATTGGTGTTTGCGGGTGCATGGTCACGCAGGAGCACCGCAAGGACGAGATCAAGCACCGTTACCCCTACGTCGATCTCGTGTTCGGCACCTCCTCCTTGCATCGGTTTCCGCGTCTGCTTTGCGAGAAGCTGGAGCGCGGGAAACGGCTGTTTTGCCCTGAGGAGAGCGAATATCTTGTTGCCGAGGGGCTTCCGATCCGCCGCGAGAGCAGCTATCGCGCATGGGTGTCGATCATGTACGGCTGCAACAATTTCTGCTCCTACTGTATCGTGCCCTACGTACGCGGACGGGAACGCAGCCGCGCGCCCGAGGCGATCATACGTGAGGTTGAGGAGCTTGTGGCGCGCGGATACCGCGACATCACGCTGCTCGGACAAAACGTCAACTCCTACGGCAAGGATCTCACCGAACGCTTTGATTTTGCCGATCTGCTTGCCGCGCTTGATCGGATCGACGGCGATCATCGGATCCGCTTTATGACGAGCCATCCGAAGGACGCAAGCCGCAAGCTGATCGACGTAATGGCATCGTCGCGGCACATTGCGCACCAGTTCCATTTGCCGATGCAGTCGGGAAGTGACGCGATCCTTTGCGCGATGAACCGACACTACGATACCGCGCGCTATCTTGAAATTGTCGATTATCTGCGCGAACGGATCCCCGATATCACGATCACCTCGGATATCATCGTTGGATTTCCGGGTGAGACCGAAGCCGATTTTCAATCCACGCTTGACATGCTTGCGCGCGTGAGATTCGATATGCTCTATTCCTTTATTTATTCGCCGCGAAAGGGAACGCCCGCCGCCGAGATGGAGCAGGTGGATCCTGCCGTCAAAAGCGAACGCTTCTCGCGTTTGCTTGCCGTGCAGAATGAGATCGCGGTGGAGCGGAACCAACCGCTCATTGGCAAAACGCTCCGCGTGCTTTGTGACGGTGTGAGCAAAAACAACCCCGCGCTCTATTCGGGGCGCACCGAGGGGAACAAGATTGCCTTTTTCGAGGGCACGCCCGAGGATACGGGACGCTATATCGAAATGATCCCCGAACGCGTGGACGCATTTGCGCTTTACGGAACGAAAAAATAATAACAAAACCGAAAGGATATCAAAATCATGGAAATTTTTGAACTTGCCGCTGAGCTCGGCAGAAAACTGAAGGACGACCCCAGACTGATCGCATTGGAGGCGGCAAAGGCTGCTTATGAAAAGGATCCCCAATTGCAGAAATATCTGCTGGAATATGACGTTCAGCAAAAGGCAATGCAGCGAGAGGTTGCAAAGCCCGAGCGCGACCTGAATTTCATCGAGGTCATTCAAAAGCGCATCGACGAGCTCTACACCCTGATCACCGAGAATCCCGCGTTCGCGGAGCTCAACCGTGTGCAGGAAGAGGTCAACGAGCTGATGAACAGCGTCAATCAAACCATTATGACACAGATCACAGGTGAGGAGCCGAGCGGCTGTACGCACAATTGCAGCACCTGCGGAGGTTGTCACTAAAAATTTGGAGGGTTCCGCTTTGAATTTGCAAGAGCTACAGGAAAAGCTTGCCTCGCGAGAGGCGTTTGAAGCCGAGCTGGAAACCCTGCGGCAAACGGCAGGTGAGCTGGAAAAGCGGCTGCGGCGCGAACAACAAAATCTGGCGTATGAAAATTCCGACGTGGAGGAGCTGGAGGGCAAGACCCTGAAGGCGCTGTTCTACACGGTGATCGGCAAAAAAGAGGAACGTCGGATGCGGGAAGAGGACGAAGCCGATGCGGCGCGTTTGCAGTGTGAGCGGACACAGGCAGAGCTCGACACGGTCAACGCGCGCATCAAGCGCGTCGAAATTGAGCTGCGGAGCATCAAGCGGGCGGAGGCCGATTACCGAAAATTTGCGCGCGATCTGTCGGCTCACATCAAAGCGGTTGAACCGCACATGACCGAAGCCGATGCCATGACGCTCGCGACGCTCAACGGCGAGATTGCCGAGCAGGATCAAAAGCTGGAATACTATGCCCGCGTTTCCGAGGCGGGTGAGGCGCTGTGTCGGTGTATCGTATCGGTGGAGGAAGCTCTGCGTGATATGGTATATGCCGCCAAACACGGCGGCATTGGCGCCGAATGGGAGACCCGCAGAGAGGTGGAGGCACGCCGGGCGCTTACCTTGATTCAAGCCGAGCGCTTTACCAAGCTTCTTTCCGAGGGAGCGGCGCTTTCAGAGAAATATTGCATCGACACCGCCGATCTTGACAGCATGCTACGCCGCGCAATCATTCGAACCTACAGCAACGCCCCCAATGCCGATCTTCATGTACCCGACATTCCGAGCCTTTCCTTGAACGTGCGGGGCGTGATGCAGGAGATCGAGCGAAAGACCGCGCGGTCCCGCAATCACCGCGCCGATATGGAGCGCAGATTGCTGGCTTTGTTGGAAAAATATCCGATGACGTAAAAAAAGACGAGAAAAGAAAAACAGGTAAAAAGGAGACACCGCCATGACGCCCATGATGGAGCAATATTTTCAGATCAAAGAACAGTACAAGGACTTTCTCCTATTCTACCGTCTCGGAGACTTCTACGAGATGTTCTTTGACGATGCCGTTCTTGCCTCACGCGAGCTCGAATTGACGCTCACAGGCAGGGATTGCGGGGAGGCGGAGCGCGCCCCGATGTGCGGGGTTCCCTTTCATTCCTCCGAGGTCTATATCGGACGGCTGATCGAAAAGGGCTATAAGGTTGCCATTTGCGAGCAGACCGAGGATCCCGCGCAGGCAAAGGGGCTTGTGCGGCGTGAGGTCGTGCGCGTGGTCACCCCGGGTACGCTGATCGAAACCAATCTGCTTTCCGAACAAAAAAACAACTATCTTTGTGCGCTCTATATGGGGGAGTTTGAGTTTGGCGTTTGCTTTGCCGATATTTCCACCGCGCAGGTGTATGCCACCACCTTTGACGGGAACAACATGGAATCGCGCTTGCGCAATGAGCTTGGCACCTATCTGCCGCGAGAGATCCTATGCAATCTGAAGGCGGCAAACATGGGCGAGATCGGCGCGTATATCACGTCGCACAAGGAAATGATGCTCAATGACGGGCAGGGCAGACTTTTTGACTTTGACGTCTGCCGCGCGGCGGTGCGCGATCAGTTTGGCGACCGTATCCGCGGCGAGATCTTGGAGAACAAAGCACTTTGCATGGCGGTCGGCGCGGTGCTCGCGTATCTTTCCGAGACCGAAAAGAGCGACCTGTCATACATGAAGGAGCTCACGCTTTACTCCGACGGACAGTTTCTTGAAATGGATCTCAATTCGCGCCGCAATCTGGAGCTGACCGAATCCATGCGCACGAAGGAGAAAAAAGGCTCGCTTCTCTGGGTTCTGGATAAGACCCGCACAGCCCCCGGCGCGCGCATGCTGCGCAAATGGGTGGAGCACCCCTTGCTTTCCACGTCGGCGATTGCCGAGCGTCAGGGCGCGGTCGAGGAGCTTTGCGGAGACTTTATGCTGCGCGAGGAGCTTTCCGAAATGCTCTCGCACGTGCTTGATTTGGAGCGTTTGATCACACGCATCGTTTACGGAAGCGCAAACGGAAAGGATCTGCGCGCGGTGAGCAACACCGCAGAGATCTTGCCCGAGATCCGCGAGCGGATCTCCACCTGTAAAAGTGCCTGCCTGCGCCGCATTTGCGAGGAGCTCGACCCCCTGCTTGACGTGCACGAGGAGGTTACAAACGCCATTCGCGAGGACGCGCCCTTTTCGGTGCGTGAGGGCGGTATCATTGCCGACGGCTTTGATCCCGACGTCGATTATCTGCGCTCGGTGATGGCGGACGGCAAGGGCTGGATCGAAAAGCTTGCCGAGGAGGAACGCGAAAAGACGGGTATCAAAACGCTCAAGGTCAGCTACAACCGCGTGTTCGGATATTACATCGAGGTTACAAAGTCGCTGATCGCGCAGGTGCCCGACCGTTATATCCGCAAGCAAACGCTCTCCAACTGTGAGCGTTACATCACGCAGGAGCTCAAGGATCTGGAGGGAACGATCCTCGGCGCGGCGGACAAGATCTGCGCGCTGGAATATGAGCTTTTTCAAAAGGTTCGCAATTTCGTCTCGGAGCAAAGTGCGCGTATTCAACGCACGGCGGCTTTGCTTGCCGAGCTGGACGCATATCTTTCACTCGCAACCGTTGCGAGTAAAAACAAATACGTTCGTCCCGAGGTCGACGAGAGCGATGTGATCGAGATCCGCGACGGCAGACACCCCGTGGTGGAGCAGTTTGTCAAGGACACCTATTTTGTGCCGAACGATGTCCTGCTCGACACCAATCAGAATCGTCTGATGCTGATTACGGGACCCAACATGGCGGGTAAATCGACCTACATGCGCCAGGTCGCGCTCATCACCGTGATGGCGCAGATCGGCTCGTTCGTGCCCGCATCCGAGGCACGCATCGGCGTGGTGGACAAGGTGTTCACACGTGTGGGTGCGTCGGACGACCTTGCCTCGGGGCAGTCGACCTTCATGCTGGAGATGAACGAGGTGTCCTATATTCTTAAAAACGCGACGCGTAAGAGTCTGATCATTTACGACGAGGTCGGCAGAGGAACCTCTACCTTCGACGGCATGAGCATTGCGCGCGCGATTGTGGAATACACCAACAGCCGCAAGATCGGTGCCAAGACGCTGTTTGCGACCCACTATCACGAATTGACCGTGATGGAGAACGAGTTCGAAGGCGTTGTGAACTATAACATTGCCGCAAAAAAGCGCGGCGACAGCATCACCTTCCTGCGCAAGATCGTGCGCGGCTCCACCGACGACAGCTACGGAATTGAGGTCGCGAAGCTGGCGGGGCTGCCAAATGAGGTCATCAAGCGCGCACGTGAAATCCTCGCCTCGGTAGAAGAGACCTCCAAGGCGATTTCGGACAGCGTGGAGGGCGGAATCGGCAAAAAGAAAAAGGCAGAGGAAAAGGACGATAGCCTCATTTCCTTTGACGATTGCATCAACGAACAGGTCATTGCCGAGCTCAAGGCGGTGGATCTGAATACACTCTCCCCGTTTGAATGTATGTCGTTCCTGTTCGACCTGAAAAAGCGACTGCAGTAACCAAAGAGAATTTTTGAAAAAATTCCCTTTGGAAACCCTCAAAACGTTCCCGCAGGGAGATAACGGTGATTCGGTCTTAGCAAGGCTACCTTTTTGAAGCAGGCAGGGGAGTGGTCCCTGACTGCTGACGGCAGTACCTGAGGGAAGCGCGAACCAACACCCCCTTGCCACATATAAAAATGCTTGGAAGTTCTTGAGGGGTGTGGGGAACTTCTTTCAAGAAGTTCCCCACGAAAAAAAGAAAGGAGACACGCCAATGGGAAAAATAAACGTTCTGCCGTTTGCGGTAGCGAATCTGATCGCGGCGGGAGAGGTTGTGGACAGACCGGCCTCTGTTATTAAGGAACTGATGGAAAATGCAATTGACGCGGGAGCGACACGCATTACTGTGGAAATTCAAAATGGCGGCGTGACCTTTATGCGCGTGAGCGACAACGGCTGCGGCATCGATCCCGAGGACCTGCCCACGGCGATCCGCCGCCACGCAACGAGCAAGATCCAAAGTGCCGAGGATCTCGACGGCATTTTAACGCTCGGCTTCCGCGGCGAAGCGCTTGCCGCCATCGCGTCGGTTTCGGATATGCGCATCCTATCCAAAACCCCTGAGGCAGAGTTTGGAACCGTTTTGGAAGCGCACGGCGGTGAGATCATAGGACTCTACGAGCAGGGCTGTTCCACGGGTACCTCGGTGATCGTGGAGAACCTCTTTGCCAATGTTCCCGCGCGCCGAAAATTCCTTAAAAAGGACGTGACCGAGTCGATGGCTGTCACGGCAAACGTGGAAAAGGTGGCGCTCTCACACCCTGAGATCGCGTTCCGGCTGATTGTGGACGGCAACACCAAGCTCGAGACCGCAGGCGACGGAAACCTGCAAAATACGGTTTACGCCGTGTTTGGTAAGGAATTCGCATCGCGTCTGATCGAGGTCAAGAGCGACAACGACGGCATTGTGGTGAAGGGCTTTATCGGACGGAGCGACAATTTCAAGGCAAACCGCAATTATCAAAACTTCTTTATCAACGGCAGATACGTTAAAAGCAAGACCGCCATGGCGGCGCTTGAGCAGGCATATACGTCATACATGCCGCCCGAAAAATTCCCCGCATGCGTGCTGTTCATCGGCATCAATCCCGCGCGTGTGGACGTCAACGTGCATCCCGCCAAGCTGGAGGTCAAGTTTTCCAACGAAAAGCCGGTGTTCGAGGCGATTTATTATACCGTGCGTACCGCGCTTGAAAACAACGTCACGCGTCCGGCAATGCAGTTGGACGTTGGCACACGCGGAAAACGCTCGCCTTTTGCAGGGCGCGTGTCGGATTCCGCCGTTCCCGTGCAGGACGGCAAACGCGAATCCTTGCAGAGCCGCCAGCTTTCCTATGACCTTGAGGGGCGCACACAGCCGCAACCGCAGGCACGCATGACGGCGGCGGAATACCGCAATTTGTATGCCGAACCGAAGCCGACGAAGGGGACAGGGGCGCCGATTCTTCCGCGTGAGGACGACAGCGTTACCGTGCAAACGCAGAAAAACGTTCCGATCGTAACGCAAAGAGCGGCGTCTGAGACAGCTCCCGTCGGAACCCTCGCACCGCAACCCACGCCAACGCGGGAGACAACACCCGTGCCGCAATCTGCGCCAACACGGGAGCCGACGCGCGAAATCCCACCGCTTCCGGCAGAGCAACCCACAAAGCCCGAACCGGTTGAGAAGGCAAGTGCCGAGACCCCCGTAAAATCGCCTGCGATCCCCGTCGCACCGAGCGCGACAGAAGATCCGGAACCGAAGCCGAGCGAGGTCGTCATTCCCGATTACCGCATTGTGGGCGAGGTGTTCCATTCCTACGTGATCGTGGAAACGGGGGATAAGATGCTTCTGATCGATAAACACGCCGCGCATGAACGCATTCTCTTTGAGCAGCTGAAAGCGGGGCTCGCCACCGTTGCGGTCGTGTCTCAGCTTTTGATGCTCCCCGTGGACGTGATGATGACGAGTGCCGAGGTGGAGGCACTCAAGGGCTATCACGACGAGCTTGAAAAGATCGGTTTTTCCCTGCGCTACGCGAGAAATACCGTTTCGGCGGACGCGATCCCCGAGAGCGTGGACCCTGCGGCTGTTCCGGATATGCTCGGTGCCATGGCAGGGCGCATTCTCAACGCAACGGGCAGCGTGAAGCTGACGCGTGATATTCTGTTTGAAAAGGCACTTTATCAAGCCGCGTGTAAGGCGGCGATCAAGGCGGGGCGCGTGTATGCCGACGAACACATCAAATGGATCGTGGAGAAGCTGATGACCATTCCCGACATCACCTTCTGTCCGCACGGCAGACCCGTAGCCCTTGAGCTTTCGCACCATACGCTGGATCGACAGTTTGACCGCACGGGATTTTGAGAAGGGAGGTGCTTGTATGTACAAAAAAACAAATACAAAAGCATATCCTCCGGAGTTGAAACGGCATATCAGAAGCCATCAGATTCTTAATATTTCTCTGTGCACGGCGAGTGTTTTGTTGTTTTTGTTTGGCTGTCCGATTCGGGTTCGGATCGGTTCCTTCCATTTTTATAGTGCAGGAATACCCTTGCCATTGGTGTTTTTGCTGTTTGGCGTTCTTGGGGGTATCTTTCTTGTTGGCCGCCGTCTAATCCGCGATCCGATTGAGGAAGCAGTGGAGAAAGAATGCGATCCGGATAAGTATTTGCAATTGGCAAGCCCGCTTTTCCCCCACATGTCGGATATATCCGTGCATTTCATCTGCCTGAACGGGACGTATCTGAAAGGTGAATGGGATTTGGCTTTGGGGCATGCGGATTTTCTGACACAAACCGACATCCCATCGTTGGAATTGGTGGGGCACTTTGGACAAGCGCGGATCTTCTTTTTGAGAGGGGAATATGAAGCCATGAAGCAAAGTCGAGAGGGCTTTTTGGAGGCAATGGGAAAATGTGAGGACGCGACCTCAAAGGAGCAACTGCGGTATAAACGAAGCCTCGATCTGATTGAATTTATGGTTGCATTGGCAGAGGAGAACCGTGAGACGATCCCGATTCTCTCGGAACGGCTGGAGTGCTGGAATCCTTCGGTATCCTCCGAATTGCAAGTGCGGTATTTCAAAGGGATCGGTGCCTACTTGACCGAGCAATTTGACATTGCTAAGCAACACTTTACCTTTGTAGTTGAAAAAGGACAAAAAAGTGGCTTTGCACCGTTGGCGCAGTCGTATTTAGACCGATTGAATCCATAAACTGCATTTAACTGCAACAAATAAGTGTATAAAAACTTATTTCGAGAATTTTTCCTCAGAAACAGAAATAAACAAACAGGAGCAAGCTGTATTCTTGCTGCCGAGAAAGGACTTTGAATCATGTCAAAGCAATTTGAACTTTTGAAGCAGGAGGGTCGTGCGCGTCGCGGCGTCCTGCACACGGTACACGGTGACATTCAAACACCGGTGTTTATGAACGTTGGCACCTGCGCCGCGATCAAGGGTGGCGTGAACACCATGGAGCTGCGCGAGATCGACTGTCAGGTCGAGCTTTCCAACACCTACCATCTGCACCTGCGTCCGGGTGACGGACTGATCTATGAAATGGGCGGACTCCACAAATTTATGAATTGGGACCGCCCGATTCTGACCGACAGCGGCGGATTTCAAGTCTTTTCGCTCTCCCAGCTTCGCAAGATCACCGAGGAGGGCGTGCGCTTTGCCTCACACATCGACGGAAAGCGGATCTTTATGGGCCCCGAGGAGAGCATGCAGATCCAATCGCACCTTGCCTCCACCATTGCCATGGCGTTTGACGAGTGCGTGGAGAATCCCGCACCGCACAAATACTGCAAGGACAGCATGGAGCGCACCTACCGTTGGTTGCTTCGTTGCCGCGCCGAGATGGATCGCCTCAATTCTTTGCCCGACACCATCAACCGCCAACAGATGCTCTTTGGCATCAATCAGGGCGGCACGTATGAGGACCTCCGCATCGCGCATATGCAGATGATCCGCGAGGTCCCCTGCGAGGGCTATGCCATCGGCGGTCTTGCCGTGGGAGAGCCGACCGAGGAGATGTACCGTATTATCGACGCGGTGGAACCGCACATGCCCACCGACAAGCCGCGCTATCTGATGGGAGTTGGCACACCTTGCAACATTCTCGAAGCGGTGCATCTCGGTGTCGATTTCTTCGACTGTGTTATGCCCAGCCGCAACGCGCGCCACGGAAACCTCTTTACCTGGCACGGAAAGATCAACCTGATGAACGAAAAATATGCCAAGGATCCGCGCCCCTTTGACGAGGGCTGTGACTGTCCCGCCTGCCGCAACTACAGCCGCTCCTACGTGCGCCACCTGCTCAAGGCAAAGGAGGCGGTTGGTATGCACCTTGCTGTGGTTCATAATTTGTATTTCTATAACAACCTGACCCGCAAGATCCGCGAGGCGCTGGACGGCGGATACTTCGAGTCCTTCTACCGGAAATATCGCAATATTCTCGGTGAGCGCGTGAACGATTGACCGCGCGGGCAAACAAAGTCCACCGATATCATAAAGGGGCGCACGTTCACGGCTATTATAAGATTTCCGTAAATCTTTCGGGTGCCCCTTTTTCTGAAAAAACAGACGTCCTGCGGGTTTTCCCTTGACAATTTCAGCCGAATTTGGTATAATGATAACGATAATAAATTGATGGGAGGAATATCCATGAAAAGATTGATTTGCTTTGACCTTGACGGTACGCTGACACAGCACCGTTCACCGCTGGATGAGAAGAATAAGGCGGTATTGGACAAGCTCGGAAAAAAATATAAGCTCCTGATGGTTGGCGCGGGCGGCGCGGAGCGCATCTATGGGCAGATGGGGCAGTATCCCATTGACATTCTCGGAAACTATGGCATGCAGGAAAGCAAGATCGTGGACGGTAAGTTTGTTCTGGTACGCGAGGAGGTCGCTCCCGTTGATCAGGCATTCTTTATCGAGCAGTGCGACTATCTGCGCAAAAAATACGGCTATACCGAATTCAAGGGTGAGGCTGTGGAATTTCACGCAACCGGCATGGTGACCTTCCCCCTGCTGGGGACCAAAGCAGACATTGCCGATAAGGTTGCCTTCGACCCCACCAGAGAAAAGAGAAAGGTGCTCTATCCCGAGGTGCTGGAGATCTTTAAGGATTTCACAGTTTACATCGGCGGCTCGTCCTCCTTCGATTTCTCGGCAAAACGCTTCAACAAATATGATGCGATCATGAAGTATGCCGAGGAGAACGGATACGCGAAGGACGAGATCCTTTACGTTGGCGACGACTTCGGTGACGGTGGCGGAGACAGCCACGTGCGTTTGGGCGGCATGGACTACGTTGAGATTACCGACTACCGCAAGCTTGACGAGGCAATGAGCGTTTACTATTAAGATGTGATGATGCAGGGGGAGGGGAACGCTTCTTGAAAGAAGCGTTCCCCTCCCCCTGCACCCCCACCTCTTTCAAGAACTTTTTGAGAGGGAAGGAAGATTAGATATGGATATTGATTGTGCGCCGGTGGGCGCTTTTTTATTTAAGAATGAGAAACGGATAGGAGCTTGAATGTGACCCGCAAGGGAAGATTCGTGAGAATTTACGGCTTTGAAACCTATATTTTTTTGTAGATGCCGCGGTCATAGCGGCGATTCAAAACAAGAACAATGGGAAGATAGAAGAGCATGTTGAGTGTCCACGAAACCGTGAAGCAGACCATGATCATGGTAAAGGTTGGCCGGAGCGGATAGATCAGTTGCATCCAGAACACGCGGAAGCCGAGTGTGAAAAAAATTGAGCTCAGACTTCCAAAGAAGGGATAACCGTATGCCAACAGCGCGTGGCGCAGGACGTTGATTGCGGCATTTACAAACAGGAATGCGGACAGCCACCGCATGCGCACCATGCCGTAGTCGATTGCTGCGGGGGAGGCACTACCGATCACGATTCGGAGCCAGAATCTGCCGGAGAGAGCGAGGAGGAGTCCGAGAGAGCCCATGATCAGCACGTTAAAGCTGAAGCAATACCAAAAGGATTTCTTCACGCGTTCTTTGTTTTCCGCGCCAATGTTTTGTCCCATAAAGGTGGAGGTCGCCGTGGAGAATCCCGTACCGACCGATTGAACGAGTGTGGTCAGCGAGCCCGACGCGCTGCTGCCCGCAACGGCATCGACACCAAAGCTGTTGATTGCCGGTGTGATCTGCAGATTTGCAACCGGATAGATCAAGGTTGTGATTGCGTTGGGGATTCCAAAGCGCAGGATCTGCCCGAAGGATGCGAGCGAGAGGTGGAGTCGGCGCAAAGAGACGCGCGCCGCGTCCTCGAAATGGCACAAGCGATTCAAAACAAGCGCACCGGCGATCACCTTGGAGGCTGCCGTTGCGATTGCAACCGCCGCGACCTTTTGCGGCAGGATCAGGCAAAGAATGACGTTGAGCACCGCGTTGGAAACACCGCTGACCGTGATATAGGTGAGCGGACGGCGTGTGTCTCCGAGCGTGCGGAGGATCGCGGAGCCGTAGTTATAGAGCAGGGTCGCGGGAGCGGCGCCAACGTAGATCCGAATGTAGATCAACGCGCCCTCATAGCATTCCTCGGGGCAGTTTGTAATGTTGAGGAAAAAGGGCGCGAACAGAATCCCGATGATCGCCACGACAATTCCAAAGCCGAATCCCGCGGTAAGCGCGGTGTCGATGGTTTTGCGCATCTTTGCTTCGTCACGCTGTCCGACATATCGCGCCAGCACGATGGAGGCACCTGCCGACAGACCCACAAAGCCGTTGATTACAAGCGAGGTGATGCTGCCCGTTGCACCAACCGCTGCCACAGCAGTGGTGTCCGCCATATTTCCGAGCACCGCCTTGTCCACCAGGTCAAAGAAATGCTGGATCAGCGTGGTCAGGATCAAGGGGATCGTATAGCTGAAGATCAGCGGGATCAGTGGACCCTGTGTGGCGTCTATCTTTTTTTTCGCCAAAATGCACCCCTCCTCGTTTTTTTCTGCAATAATTATATCACACAGACTTGACAAATACCATAAATTAAATTATAATAAACCTATAAAAAATTACAGTATTTTTGGGGGGACACGGAATGCAAATTGAGTTGCTGAATCAATACTATATCGAAAATCACGCTCAATTCAAGAAGACGGTTGTCCAATGGCGCAGTGACGTTTTTATTATGGTTGTAAGCGGTTCTTATTCGATTTTGCCGGTAGGTCGACGAAAGCCGATTGTTTTGCGTGCAAATGAAATCGCGTTTATTCCGGAGGAGACAGAGGTTTCCCGTGAACTCAACGAAATCACTACGTATTATCATCTCTCCTTTCGTTCCGACGCCGAGCACCCCTACCGTCTCGGACTTCTGCCCGCAAAATTGATTCTTCCCGCCGACCAATCCGCCGCGATCCTCAAAAGCCTGAGCCGTGCCTATTTGCTGCCCAACAACCGTGAGCCGCTCACGCACATCATCGAGCATATATTTTTCGAAAACAATTTGTTTGGAAAAACGGAAAAAGTCAATTTGCGCCCTCTGAGCGAAGAGGTGCTTGGCACGATCCGTTATATGAATCAGAATCTCAATCAGGACATCGCCGTGAGCGAGCTTGCCGCGCGGGTCTTTCTGAGCCACACAGGATTGATCTGGAAATTCAAGCACGAACTGGGAACCACGCCCTTACAATATCTCATTTTGCTTCGTCTGCGGCGTGCCAAGCAGCTGTTGCTCGACCACCCTTACAGCATTTCCGAGATTGCCGAGATGTGCGGCTTTTCCAACCCCTTTTATTTCACCAATGCCTTTCGCCGTTATGCGGGGGTCAGCCCTTCGGAGTTCCGTCGACAGCATCTTGGCGGAAAGGGCGATTCACCCGCATAAGGCTTAAAAATTGAAAAAGGGACTTTCAAATCGAAAGTCCTTTTTTCAAGGTCTATTCCATTAAGCGTCCTTCTTAACGTCCAGAACCTGTTTGCCGTTGTAAAAGCCGCAAACCTTGCATACGCAGTGATTCTTTACGAATGCATCACATGCGGGGTTGGAACACTTGTTCATGCCGGGCATGGAGAGCTTGCTGTTGTTGGAGCGTCTCTTGTCTCTGCGCGCTTTCGATACTTTCTTCTTCGGTACTGCCATGGTTACACCTCCTCTTGCGTGAACTGTTTATGTTTCACGTCTTATTTTACTGTGATTCATCTTCCTCATTTTTGTCAAACAGCTTCTTCAAAACGGCAAGCCGCGGATCGGGTTCCTTTTCGGGGCAGCCGCAATCGCCGTCGCGACGGGGCTTTCCGCATTTCGGACACAAGCCGGGGCAATCCTCACGGCACAAAAAACGCATGGGGAAGGAGAGAAGCAATTCCTCGCGGATCGCCTCATCAAGATCAAGCTTGCCGTCCTCAATCACGGCATACTCGTCCACGTTTTCCTCAAGCTGTTCCTCGGTCAGGGTGCCCTCCGCAGCGACCGTCCGTTCGAGCTGAACGGCAAAGTCTCCGCTAACGGGCTCCAAACAGCGTGCGCACTCGGTGCGATAGGCAACGGTTGCCGAGAGTGTCAGGTGCATATATCCTGCCTCATCGGTAATGTCACCCACCACGTGGGCATCGCCGTCGAACTCTGCGCCATCCGGAAGATCGGGGGTTAAGAGGTAGTCGATATGAATGTGGTCGACCTCGCCGCGAAGCATGGGTCTCATATCCAAAACCATCGGTTCCACCTCCCATTTCGATTGACATAAAATGCGACATTAATTATTATAACCGCTTTTTCCACGTTTGTCAATAGTTTTTTTTCAAATCCATTCGAATTTCGTGCGATTATTTTGCTTTTTTCGTCTTTTTGCGGAGTTGACAAGCAGGTTTTGCTATGCTATAATGAAAAAGGAGAGACCGGACCGAAACCAGAGAGAAAGGCGGTGCGCGAATGGGGAAAACGGTAGGGATTATTTGTGAATGCAATCCCTTTCATGCGGGGCATGGATATCTGATCGAGTCCGCGCGGAAAAGCGGAGCCGACTGTATCGTTTGCGTAATGAGCGGCTGCTTTGTGCAGCGCGGGGAGGCGGCGGTTGCCGATCCGTATCTGCGTGCCGAGGCTGTGCTCTGCGGCGGTGCCGATCTTGTATTGGAGCTACCTTTCCCTTATGCCGCGGCGAGTGCTGAAATTTTTGCGCGTGCGGGGGTGGATATTCTCACGCGTGTGGGGGTTGACGAGCTTTGGTTTGGCTCCGAATGCGGCGATCTTGACTGCCTGCAATGCGCCGCGCGGATCTGTGAAACGCCCGCGTTTGCCGAACGTTATGCGCACTCGGTTGGTGAGAACCGCGGAACGGCACAGGCATATTTTGAAACCTTAGCGGCTTTGTCGGGGACCGATCTCGCACTCTCACCAAACGATATCCTTGCCATTTCGTATCTGCGCGCCCTCACGGCATTGGGATCGGGCATCGAGCCCGTAACGGTGCGGCGGGAGGGGAGCGCATATCATGCGCAAACACTGGAGGCGCAGTCCTATCCTTCGGCAAGTGCTTTGCGAAAGATTTGGCGGGAGGAGGGGGTCGAGGCAATCCTGCCGCATCTGCCGCCTGCCTGCCGCGAGATCTACGCGGGCGTTTCGCGCCCTGTCGACCTTGCCTATGCCGATCGGCTGATCCTTGGATATTTCCGCCTGACCGATCCCGCAAAGCTTGAAGCATGTGCCGAGCTGTCGGGCGGCTTGGGAAACCGTATGGCGCAAGCGGCGGTCCGTGCGCGGAGCACGCATGAGCTGATCGCGCTTGCCGCCACAAAGAAATATCCCACCTCACGTTTGCGCCGCGGGATCCTGTTTGCGCTGACGCAGATCCTGCCGGAGCATTTGCATACCGACGTTGCCTACACGCGTCTGCTTGCCGCCAACGCAACGGGACGCGCGTATTTATCGGAGACGCGAAAGGCGATCCGTATTCCGATCATCACGCGCAAGACCGAGCTTCCCGAACACCCTCGCGCCCGTTGTCAATCGGAATGGGAGTCCCGCGCGTGGGCGCTTTGGACGCTCTGCCACCCCGATTCGGCTCCTGCCGATTGGCTATGGAAGCTCGCACCGCGAATGAAATAAAAGCACCGCCGAAGGCGACCACAGTGTGTCAGGTCCTTCGGCGGTATGTTATTCCGTTGATCACGGATTCCATCAAAAAAAGCAAGTGTTCCCACGTTTTCAAAAAAACGCCGCGGAGCGTATAAACAGCACACCATGGCTGCATACCAACCGCGATAGAACCTTGCATAAAGAAAGCAAGCCGTGAAGACTTGCTGGTTTTGTAAGCGGAGATCCGCTGGTGACCCCTACGGGAATCGAACCCATATCTTCGCCGTGAGAGGGCGACGTCTTAACCGTTTGACTAAGGGGCCGTTTGTTTACGACTCCAATATTATATCACACTCTTTTTCAAAATGCAAGGGGTTTTTGAAAAAAAGTTAAAAATTTTTTCGAAAAAATTTTTCGGCTTCTTTTTTTCGTTTTTGGACGTATTTTGGATCCTTTTTATTGAAAAAAGCGGTGGTTTGTGATAAAATAAAGCCGTAAAACAAAAAATGTTCGCAGGATTTGGGGCTGTCTCGTTCCGCGCAGAAAAAAACACGGCAAGAAAAAACAATTCAAAACGTTTGCTGCATCGGGTCGAGACAGCCCCGCCTGTTGGTTGGGTCAGTTATAAAAGTCGTGGTTTCCGATGCTGAATGCATAGGGGCGGTTTCGCTGGATCCAATTGTTGGTGGCGATTCTCGGATTGACAAAAAAGAGTGCCTTATCCGATACCGAATACCCCTCAAGGCAGATCTTCGCGGCGATCACCGCGCTTGCGGAGGGCGTTTGGTAGATCGTACCGAACGCCACGGGGGAAAACTGCGTTCCGTGTTTCCGATCAAAGATCACACCGTAGATCGTGTTGGGATATTGCGGGCTTCGCACGCGATTGAGCACCACGTTTCCAACCGCGATCTGACCGAGCAGGGGCTCGCCCTTAGCCTCGGCAGAAATGATGCGGGAGAGCCAATAAAGCTCATCGCTCACGTAAGAGGCTTGCTCCACGGCGCGGACAGCACCGCGATGGCGAAGCTCCACACGGCGCGCGTCCGCGTTCCAAACCAGATCCTCGGCAAAGGCTTTTGCGAGAGGACGGATCGGAACGTAGAGATGCCCGTTGAGATTGAGCACGCGTCCAACCGTATAATATACGTGACCGTTTGCGGTGATGTAAATGGCGCCCGATTGCACCGTGATCAGCAGATCGGGGGTGCGGACGGTTGCCGTAGAGGTCCTGCTGTCCCACGTGATCTTGCAATCGGCAAAAATGTTGCTGAAATTACGCAGGGGAACGTAGGTGATCGAATCGAGAATAAAGCATTCTCCCTCCAAAATTTCCGCGTCCTCCAGATAAACGCGCGTTGTCACCGATCCCGCGGGAAATTCCGCCTCGGATGCCGACGCGCCGATCACAGAGCCTCCGATCAGCATCAGGCAGGCGAACCATGCGCAAACGAGCCGCCACGCACATCGCCTCCCCATTTGTTTGGCTTTGGTCATAACCGTCTCCTTTCTGTGAGATTCCGGCTTTTGGTGCCGGTGACCCGTAATGACATTGTAACAGAAAAAGGAAGAAAAAGCAACCCACACATTCTGGAAGAAATGGCAGGGTTGGGAAGCGTTGCACAATTCTTGCATTTTGGACGGAAATAGATGGAAAAAACCGGATTTTTGGCATAAAAAGTGCTTTTTATATAAGAGAAAGAGGAATGATATGAAGCATTATACACACGTGATTTGGGACTTCAACGGCACCATTCTTGACGACGTGGACGTCTGCATCAAAAGCGCCAACCGTTTGCTCACGGCGCATCAGCTTGCGCCCATTGAATCGGTTGCGCAGTACCGCTCCGTGTTCGGGTTTCCGATCGTTGACTATTACCGCCGTCTCGGCTTTGATTTTTCGGTCACCCCCTATGCCGACCTTGCGGTGGAATGGGTGGCATATTATTTGGAGGAGAGCCGAAACGCTCGCCTTTATGCGGACGTAGCAGAGGTTTTAGCCCGCTTTTCGGCACTGGGTGTGCGTCAGTTGATCCTTTCCGCCACCGAGCTTGGCATGCTGGAGCGGCAGGTAAGCGCGTTGGGAATTCGGGATCGGTTTGATCAGCTTCTGGGCTTGGAAAATATTCAGGCATACAGCAAGGAGCAGATCGGGATTCGCTGGCGATCGTCCCATTCCGATGCCCGCCCGCTTCTTGTGGGGGATACCGACCACGATGCCGCCGTTGCTGCCGCAATGGGGATCGACTGTGTTCTGATTTGCCAAGGGCATCAATCCCGCGCGCATCTGGAAACCTGCCCCTCGCTCGGGGTGTTTGATTCACTCGGTCAGATGTGTCGGGATTGGTTTTTCGATTAACAGAAAAAAAGAGTCAACCGCTCGGGAATTTTTCGAAAGCGGTTGACTTTTTACGTAAAATGGGTTATAATAAATATGTATAGTCTTTTTTGGAAGGAGAATGGTCGATGATCCGAAGCATGACGGGGTTTGGCAGACACCGTGAAACGGTGGAAGGCTTGGACGTTACCGTGGAGATCAAATCGGTGAACAGCCGCTTTTTGGATTGCAACACCAAAATCAGCCGCGCATTTTCTTATTTGGAGGATCGCGTAAAGCCCCATCTGCAAAGCCGCGGTGTGAGCCGCGGAAAGGTGGACGTTTGGATCGGGATTGACGTTTTGGATAGTCGGAACGTCTCCTTGGCAATTGATGACACCTATCTGCAAAGCTATCTTGACCTGCTCTGCCGCTTGCGCGACGAGTACGGTCTGCGCGACGATATCTCGGTGATGTCGGTGGCGCGCAATGCCGAGCTCTTTCATGCCAAACGCGCGGAGGAGGATATCGACCGCGATTGGCAGGTCATTTTGCCGGTGTTGGATCGCGCGATTGACGCATTTCTCGACGTTCGCGAGCGAGAGGGCGCGCATCTGGTTGCGGATATGCGCGCAAAGCTTGGCGAGGTGATGGAGATCGTTGCCGAGATCGAGCGGCTTTCCGAGGAGGACGTAAAAAATTATCGCCAACGGCTTGCCGAGCGGATCCGCGAGGCACTTGCCGATAACCAGATCACCCCCGATGAAACGCGCCTTCTGACCGAATGTGCGCTCTACGCCGACAAGATCGCGATCGACGAGGAGATGGTGCGCTTGCGCACGCATTTCGAAGCGTTCATGAATATGCTTGACGCCGAGGAACCGATTGGGCGAAAGATGGACTTTTTGATGCAGGAGATGAACCGCGAGATCAACACCACCGGATCAAAATGCAACAACGCGGTGATCGCACAGCACGTTGTCAACGTCAAATGCATTTTGGAAAAGGTGCGCGAGCAGCTCCAGAACCTTGAGTGACAGAGGAGAAAAAAGATGAAATTTATCAATGTTGGATTTGGAAATATGGTGGCATCGGACCGTGTGGTTGCGCTTGCAAACCCCGATTCCGCCCCGATCAAACGCCTGATTCAGGATTCTAAGGATGACGGCAGAGCCATTGACGTAACCTGCGGCAGACGTACGCGCGCGGTGATCATTACCGATTCCGAGCACGTGATCCTGTCGGCAATTCAAACCGAAACGATCGCGAACCGCTTGGAGAACAGCACCGACGTCGAGGACGATCCCGACGAGGAGAGCGACGGCGAATAACCCGATACGCAAAAGGAGAAGCATATGGAAAACAAAGGCTTGTTGGTCGTCATTTCCGGACCTGCGGGGAGCGGGAAGGGAACCGTGACGAAAAAAATGCTCAAGGAGTCGGACAGCTTTGGCTATTCGGTTTCGGCAACCACGCGTGAACCCCGCCCGGGAGAGGTGGACGGTGTGGACTACCATTTCATCACACGAGAGGATTTTGAGCAAAAGATCGAAAAGGGCGAGATGCTGGAATACACGCTGTTTTGCAACAATCAGTTCTACGGCACGCTGCTCTCCGAGGCAATGCGCGTGATCGAATCGGGAAAGGATCTGCTCCTGGAGATCGAGGTGGAGGGCGGACTCAACGTCAAGCGGCTCTATCCCGATGCCGTTCTGATCATGCTGCTGCCACCGTCCTTTTCGGTGCAGGAGGCGCGCCTGCGCGGACGCGGAACCGAGGAGGAGGAGAACATTCTCGCCCGCCTTGCCCGTGCGCATGAGGAGCTGGCTGTGCTCGATCGCTATGATTACATCGTTTACAATGAGGATAACGGCGTAGATGCCTGCATTGCCGAGATCCGGAATATCGTTCGCGCGGAAAAGCTGGCGACCAAGCGTCATTCCGACGTGCCCGCGCAGTATTTCTCACATTGATCCCGACCGATCAATGTTTCATTTCTATTGTTTATAATTTTTTCATATAAGGAGAAACCGAAATTATGTTGTACCCCACTATTGATGAACTGACACAAGGAAAATACAATCGTTATGAGTTGGCTCTCGCAACTGCGAAATGCGCGCGCCTGATCACCAACGAGTACGTTCGTCAGCACGACATTGCCGAGAAATCCATTACGGGTAACAAGGAGACCGACCGTCCCCTCAACACCATGATTGACAAGGAACTGCGCGATGAAAAGGCGGTTCGCGTGGCGATCGGCAGAATTCACAGCGGTGAATACAGCATCGACCCATTGGCAGGTGAGCGTGCCGAGCAAGAGGCGAATGAAGCAAAAATGGCAGAGGAGACCGCTTCCGAGGAAGCCGGTGAGGCGGTTGACGCAAGCGTTGCCGATCGCGACGAGCTCTCCGACGCGGAATAACCGATGGAGCTTGGTCTTCATTCGAAGTGTGCGGGGGTTTGTCTGCTTGACAACCCCTTCACCATCGACGGTATTTACGACTACCGAATTCCCGAGGAGCTTGCCGATGAGGTGCGCGTCGGGGTGTTCGTAACCGTTCCGTTCGGCACGGCAAATCGCCGCGCGTTGGCGCTGGTGTGCGAGGTGCGCGATCATTCGGCTTTTGGCGAGCTGAAGGCGATCGTATCGGTTTGCCCCGAAAAGCTCTCGCTTGACAAGGAAATGCAGGGGCTGTGCCAATTTATGAAGCTGCGCACCCTTTGCTCAACCGGTGACGCGGTGCGTGCAATCCTGCCCGCGTCGGCGTTGTCGCGCCTGATTACGCTTTACACCGTCTCCCCCGATCATATCCTCACCGACTCCGACGAACTACCCTCGTCGGATTTGTTCGTATATGATTTCATTCGCGAGAAGGGGGAGTGTGCGCTCACCCTTTTGCGTGAAAAGCTGGGTGCCGGCGTGGAGCTTCGTTTGCGCCGCCTTTGCGCACGTGGCTATCTGCAAAAACGCGTGGTTTTAAAGGACGCGTCGGAAGGGCTATGCGAGCGTATTTGCAATTTGCTGCCCTCTGCAGCGGCGGCTTCTTTGCTTGCGTCGGGTGAGAAAGTCGACGGCATCAAGCTCACCTCCGAGGCACAGCGGCGCGTGGTACGCAGTCTGCTTGAGGCAGGTACCGCACTCTCGGTCACCGCGCTCAAAGCAGGCGCGGAGGTCACCGAGGCACCGATCAAAACGCTTGCCTCCAAGGGAATCCTTGCGATCACCTCCCGCCGTGTGGAGCGCAATCCCTATGCCACCGCAACATTTGTGGGTCAAACGCCGATCCAACTCAACGAGGAGCAATCCGCCGCACTTGAAACGCTGACCTCGCTTGCTCGGTCGGGAGAACCGCGCGCCGCGCTTTTGCACGGTGTTACGGGAAGCGGAAAGACCAGCGTAATGACGGTGCTGATCGACCGCTTGCTTGAGCGCGGACGCGGTGTGATCCTGCTATTGCCCGAGATCGCGCTGACGCCGCAATCGGTGTCGATTTTTTGCGCGCGCTACGGGGAACGCGTGGCGGTGATCCATTCGGGTCTTTCGGCAGGTGAGCGTTACGATGCCTATTGCCGTATCCGCGAGGGGCGCGCCGACGTTGTGATCGGAACACGGTCGGCGGTTTTTTCACCTGTTAAAAATCTCGGCGCGATCATCATTGACGAGGAGCAGGAGCACACCTATAAATCCGACCAGAACCCGAAATATCACGCGCGGGATATCGCGCGATACCGCTGTGCCGAGCATGGGGCGTTGATGCTGTTGGCATCTGCTACCCCCTCACTTGAAAGCTATCAAAAGGCAAAAGCGGGAATTTATACCCTTGTGCGGCTGACGCAACGCTATGGCGGCGCGCGTTTGCCCGAGGTCGAAATTGCCGATATGCGCCGCGAGATCGGGGAGGGAAACACCTCGCCGCTCGGACGTCGGCTGATCGAGCGGCTGTTCAAAACGGCGGAGGCGGGCGAGCAGTCGATCCTATTTCTCAACCGCCGCGGCTACAACCATTTTTTGAGCTGCCGTTCCTGCGGTGAGGCGGTCACGTGTCCGTCCTGCTCGGTTTCCATGACCTATCACACACGGCGCGGAACCTACACCGAGGGCGATATGGTCTGCCATTGGTGCGGTCGGCGCATGCCGCTGCCCAAGACTTGTCCGTCCTGCGGCTCGGAGCATCTGGCACGCATGGGATTTGGCACCCAGCGTGTGGAGGAGGAACTGAAAAATCTTCTGCCGAACAGCCGTGTTTTGCGCATGGATACCGACACCACGTCCACAAAATTTTCATACGACGAAATGCTGGGGCAGTTCCGCTCCCATGAAGCCGACGTTCTGCTCGGCACACAGATGGTAACGAAGGGGCATGATTTTCCCGACGTGACGCTGGTGGGCGTTCTGCTTGCCGACGCGTCGCTTTATCTTGACGATTACCGTGCCTCCGAGCGCACCTTTTCGATGCTCACACAGGTGATCGGCAGAGCGGGACGCGGATCGCGCCCGGGCGTGGCGGTGATTCAAACCAACAACCCCGACAGTGAGATCATTCGTCTTGCCTGTGCGCAGGACTACGAGAGCTTTTACGAACGCGAGATCCGCCTGCGGAAGCTTCTTGTGTTTCCGCCCTATTGCGATATCGTGCTCCTGACTACGGTCGGACGCGAGGAGGGCGAGGTGATCCGCGCGAGTCGCATACTCACCGAGGAGCTCCGAGTGAAGATCGAACACGATTACAGCGACACGCCGATCATTCTGTTCGGTCCGTTTGAGGCACCCGTTTACCGCGTGGATAATAAATACCGCATGCGAACGGTTATCAAATGCAAGCTGAATAAAAAAACGCTCGCGCTTTTTTCCGAAACACTTTGCGATTTTTCGGCAAAGGCGGGAAAATTGGTTACGCTGTCGGTCGATTTTAACCCGTCCAATCTTTGATAGAAGTTTACATTCAATTTAAGTTTTCAGTATATAATAGCGTAGAAGCCAATTGCGGCTTTTTGCGGAAAGAGGTATCATTATGGCAAAATTAAAAATTGTAAAAATGGGGGACGAGATCCTGCGCAAGGTATGCCGCCCCGTGGAGAAGATCACACCGCGCACCATTACCCTGCTCGACGATATGATCGAAACGATGCGTGAGGCAAACGGCTGCGGTCTTGCAGCACCGCAGGTTGGCATTCTGCGCCGCATTGCGGTCGTGGAGGTTGAGGAGGGGCAGGTCTATGAGCTGATCAACCCCAAGATCATTGCCTTCGCCGGGGAACAAGAGGAGCAGGAGGGCTGCCTTTCGATTCCGGACCGCTGGGGGATCACGCGCCGTCCCAAGCACGTAACGGTGCGCGCGACCAATCGCTATGGCGAGATCTTTGAGGTGAGCGGAAGCGATCTTTTGGCACGTGCCTTCTGTCATGAGATCGACCATCTTGACGGAAAGCTGTTTATTGACCATGTGATCAAGGAAGTGGACTGATGAAGATCTTATTTATGGGAACCCCCGATTTCGCGCTCTTTTCGTTGCGTGCGCTGGTCGAGTCGGGTGAGAATGTGGTAGGAGTTGTAACGCAACCCGATAAACCGAAGGGGCGAGGCTACGCGATGACGCCGCCCCCCGTAAAGGTGTACGCCGAGGCGCAGGGAATTCCTGTTTATCAGCCGACCACGTTGCGCGGAGAGGCTTTTGCCGATCTGCTTGCCGAGATCGACCCCGACCTTGCCGTGGTTGCCGCGTTTGGTAAAATTCTGCCCGCAAACGTGCTCGAATATCCCAAGTATGGCTGCATCAATATTCACGGCTCGCTCCTGCCCGAATATCGCGGCGCGGCTCCCATGCAACGCGCGATCATTGACGGCAAAAAGGAGACCGGTATTACCACGATGATGATGGACGTCGGGCTTGATACAGGCGATATGCTGCTCAAACGGACGGTTGCGATCGATGCGAATGATAATTTCGAAACGGTGCATGATAAGCTTGGCGTCTGCGGAGCGGAAACGCTTCTTGAAACGCTCAAAGCGCTTCGCGCGGGAACCTTGACCCGTGTCAAGCAGGACGATTCATGCGCGACCTATGCCGCCAAGATCGAAAAGAGCGATTGCCGGATCGATTTTTCAAAGAGCGCGGAGGCTGTTCACGATCAGATCCGCGGTCTCTCTCCGATCCCGCTCGCCTTCACCTATATGCCCGACGGTAAGCTGCTCAAGGTCACCGCGGCAAAGCCCGTGAAATGGGACGGCGACGCAATCTGCGGCAGTGTTGTCTCGCTTGACGGCGGTATGATCACGGTTGCCTGCGGCACCGACGCGATCGCGTTTCTTTCGGTTTTGCCCGAGGGGAAAAAGCGCATGAACGCCGCCGATTTTATCAATGGCAGACGCCTCTGTGTAGGAGACCTTTTAGGGGCAAAGCCCGAAAATTGAGGAGGAGAAACCATGTTATTCGGATTATTTTATTTTGACTGGACGATCCTGATCGTTCTGCCCGCTATGTTCTTTGCGATGTGGGCGCAGGCACGCGTGCAGTCCACCTTTCAAAAATACGGCAAAGTCAGCACCCATTCGCGCAGAACCGCGGCGGACGCGGCACGTCGGATGCTCGACGCAAACGGGTTGCACAACGTGAAGATCGTGCGCGTTCCGGGACATTTGACCGACCACTACAATCCCAAGGACCGTTCACTGTATTTGTCGCAGAGTGTGTACGATTCCAACAGCGCGGCGGCTGTGGGCGTTGCCTGCCACGAGGCGGGACACGCGCTTCAGCATGCGCGTTCCTACGCACCGCTTTCTATTCGTATGAGTCTGGTTCCGATCTGCAATATCGGATCGTCGCTTGCTATGCCGCTCTTTTTGATCGGATTGCTCCTCGCGGGCGATTTTGGCTATATCTTTATGCTTCTCGGCATTGCGTTCTTCTCGCTCGCAACGCTGTTTCAGCTCGTTACGCTCCCCGTGGAGTTCAACGCGTCCAAACGTGCCATGGAGGGCATGCGCGATTGCGGTTTGCTTTATGAGGACGAGCTTGCTTCGGCGCGCAAGGTGCTCAATGCGGCGGCAATGACCTACGTTGCGGCACTGGCTACGTCGCTTTTGTCGCTCCTTCGTTTGCTTGTGATCGCAAACAACCGCAGACGCTGACGCTATGAGATCGGTTCGAGCGCTTGCTCTTGAAATTCTGAATAAAGGCGAGAGTGCCGAGCAATATTCCAATATCGCGTTGGATACGGCATTGAAGCGAAACGATTGCTCGGATGCCGACCGCGGGCTTTTGACCGCCCTTGTTTACGGTGTGCTGGAGCGGCGGTTGACGCTTGACTTTCAGATCTCCCGCCTTGCCGATCGCCCTGTTGAGACGATCGACCTGCCCACGCGCAATCTGTTGCGTATGGGGCTTTATCAGCTTGCCTATCTGGATCGCATTCCCGACCATGCCGCCGTGTACGAGACTGTAACGCTCGCGGGCAAACGGACAAAGGGCTTTGTCAACGCGATCCTGCGTGTTTTTTTGCGGCAGGGAAAGGTGCTTTTGCTCCCCGATGCCGCAACGGAACCAATTGCCTATCTTTCGGTTGCGCATTCGTTTTCCGCCGCCATCTGTGAGCTGTTTGTGCAGTCCTTTGGGTTTGAGCGCACCGAGCAAATGCTCGCGGCGTTTTGCCAAAAGCCCGCGATCGACCTGCGCGTCAATACGCTCCGTGTGACACGGGAGGCACTTTGCCGTCGTTTGAGCGAGCAGGGCTTCGATGCCGCAAAAACGCGCGAGAGCTCGGCTGGGCTTCAACTGCCGAACGCGCCGGTTTCCTCTCTCGTCGGTTTTGAGGAGGGGGCGTTTTTTGTGCAGGACGAAGCCTCTCAGCTCTGTGTGGAAGCACTGGACGCGCGTGAGGGCATGACGCTGATCGACGTTTGCGCGTGCCCGGGCTCCAAATCCTTTGGCGCGGCGATCCAAATGCAAAACCGCGGGCGGGTGATCGCGTGCGATCTGCACCGCAATAAGCTTTCTTTGGTGGAAAGCGGCGCCGCTCGGCTGGGAATTTCCATTATCGAAACCGAGGCGCGTGACGCGCGGCAGGTCAAGGAGGAATGGATCGGAAAAGCCGACCGTGTCCTTTGTGACGTTCCCTGCTCGGGCTTCGGCGTGTTTGCGAAAAAGCCGGAGCTTCGCTATAAGGACCCCGGTATGAGTGCGTCTCTACCCGCCATTCAGCTCGCGATCGCGGAGAGTGCCTGTCAATACGTGCGGGACGGCGGCTTGATGGTGTACTCCACCTGCACACTCCTGCCGCGCGAAAACGGTGAAAATGTGGCGCGCTTTTTGGCGTTACATTCCGAATTTACTTTGCTCCGTGAGCGGACGCTGACACCCGACGTGGACGGAACCGACGGCTTTTACTTTGCCGTTTTGCAAAAAAACAAAAAGTAACAAGCGAACCGTGCGCATTTCGGCGCATACTGAAAAAGGAGAGGATCATGGAAGCTGCCGAGAAAAAAGAATTGCTCTCGCTCATGCCATCCGAGCTGGAGGCATGGATGCTGGAGGCGGGGGAGGCGAAATATCGCGTGAGTCAGCTTTTTCCGCAATTGCATAAAGGACTTTCCCCCGAGGAGATGACCAATCTCGGACGGCGCTTGCAGGAAAAATTGCAGGCATCGTTTTTCTGGCACCTGCCGCAGGTGGAGCAGAAGCTTGTGTCGGCACTCGACGGAACGGTGAAATATCTGTTCTCGCTTGCCGACGGAAACTGTGTGGAGAGCGTTGTGATGCGCTACGAGCACGGAAACACCGTGTGTATTTCCTCGCAGGTGGGGTGTCGCATGGGGTGCAAATTTTGCGCTTCTACCATTGGCGGTCGGGTGCGGAACCTGACAGCGGGGGAACTGATCGGGCAGGTGATCGCGGCGCAAAAGGATCTGGGCGAGCGTATTTCCAACATCGTAATGATGGGAATTGGAGAACCGCTTGATAACTATGACAACGTTCTGCGCTTTTTGCGCCTTGTAAACTGTGAGAACGGATTGAATATCGGCTACCGTCACATCTCGCTTTCTACCTGCGGACTTGTGGACGGGATCGAGCGGCTGATGGAGGAGAATCTTCCCATCACGCTTTCGATCTCCCTGCACGCGCCCGATGATGAAACGCGGTCTGCCATTATGCCGATCAACCGCCGCTGGGGCGTGGATGCCCTGCTTGACGCATGCCGCGCGTATTTTACGCGTACGGGACGGCGGATCTCTTTTGAATACACCTTGATCGCGGGAAAGAACGATTCGGTTTCAAACGCGCAAAAATTAGCCCGCGTGCTCAACGCAAAATTGCGCTCCCGCACCGAAACCATGCCAATCCACGTCAATCTCATTCCGGTCAATGAGGTAAGCGAAACCGGCTTTCGGCATTCCTCGCGTGATGCCGTGAATGCTTTTGCGCGCACGCTGGAATCCAAGGGGATCCGCGCAACGGTGCGCCGTCGGCTTGGATCGGATATCAACGCCTCTTGCGGGCAACTTCGCCGCGCGGCAATGAAAAACGCCGCCAACGGCACACCCGCCGCCGACACCGAGGAGGTTTGACGCAATCGGGTTCTTACATATATTTATATATATGGGAGGACTTGATATGAACAGAGAGCAAGACCGTGCGGGGAGACGCTTTTGGCGCAGGGCAATGCTTTTTTCGGCGCTTTTCTTCTTTCTTGCCGTTTGGGTGGTTTTCGACAGCCTGTTTCAGCCGCTCGCGCCATCGGGAAGAACTGTGGAGATCCCGCATTTTTGCGGCATGCATCAAGACGGCATTACGTTTGCCGATTGGATGGATCCTGAAATTTCCTACCGCTATGACGCAACCGCTCCGGCAGGGGTGGTCCTTTCGCAAACACCGAGCGGAGGCAGTAAGCGCAAGCTGACAAAAGACTTTCCGCAATGTAAGATCACGCTGGTCGTGAGTCTCGGCACCGAAACCTGTGTGCTCCCCGACCTGACAGGGGAAGATGGACGTGTGGCAGAGGCAAAGCTCCGTGAGATGGGGCTTTCGGTAGAGGTACGCCGCGTGGAAGGCGCTTATCCTGTCGGAACGGTATTTGATTCCGAGCCTCGCGCGGGAGAGACCCTGCCGACCGGCGCACGTGTGGTGCTGTACGTCAGTGCGGGCGTTGCCCATAAGAGCGTTTCGGTGCCCTCGCTGTATGGGCTGAGTCGGAGCGATGCGCTTGTGCAGATATGGCTTTGCCAGCTCTCAGTTGGAGAAATAACCGAGGCGATTTCAGATGCCCCCGCGGGAACGGTGATCCAACAGAGCCATCAGGCCGGAACGCTCGTTGCGGGCGGAACCAAGATCTCGCTTGTGATCGCGCGTGAGGCAAATGATACCGCCGCGCAAGATTGATAAAACCTTTAGAATGGGAGATAAGGACCGCGACGCTGCGGTCCGCGTGAGAACAGATGACGTATTCGGGCTATGGACGAGTGATAAAAGGAGTCGGGGGGCTTTTTACGGTGCGGATGCACCCGGGGAAGACTGCCGATCCCATGCCGCTTGACGGCTTGACCGTCGTGGCGCACGGCAGAGGAAACCTGCATCGCAAGGGCGCGTTGCTTGTAGGCGATCTTGTAGAGGTGAGCTATGACGACGGGTCTTTTCTGCGCCGCGATGCCGCGATCATCCCTGCCGCCGACGGTGCGGGTATTTCGATCGACCGTATCTGCGAGCGCAAGAACGCTCTGATCCGCCCACTTATGGCAAATCTCGACGTGCTGTTCGTTACCTTTGCCGCAACCGCGCCCACGCCCGATCTCGAAACGGTGGATAAGCTGATCGCCATTGCGGAGTTCAATCACATTGAGCCTGTGATCGTGATCACAAAGTGCGAGCTTTTGCCCGACTACGCCGAGGAGCTGGAGCTCCTTTACCGCCATGCGGGCTTTTCGGCATTTCGCATGGGAATCGGTATGGACGAGGGGCGCGAAGCACTGCGCGCATACATCGGCTCCAATCTGGACGGGAAGATCGCGGCATTTTCGGGGGCGTCGGGGGTTGGAAAATCCACCCTTCTCAACGCGCTCTTTCCCGCGCTTCATCTGGAAACGGGAGAGATCAGCTACCGCATCGAGCGTGGAAAGAATACCACGCGCCACGTGGAGCTCTATCCGCTCTCCGAGGAGGACGGCTGCGGCTATCTCGCCGATACGCCCGGCTTTACCATGTTGGATTTTGAGCGCTTTCACTTTTTTGAAAAAGAGGATCTTCCGCTCACCTTCCGTGAGTTTATTCCCTATATCGGCTCCTGCCGCTACACCAAATGCTCACACACCAAGGAGCAGGGATGCGCGATCGTGGAGGCTGTGCGGAGCGGCGAGATCGCGCGATCGCGGCATGCGAGCTTTGTCTCGCTTTTTGAGGTGCTCAAGCGCAAAACAAAATGGTGAGAGAAATTCTCAAGACGCATCTATAATTTTGGGGCGCAAACTGCGGTTTGCGCCCCAAAATTATAGGAGTCAAAGCTCCGCGAGATAGCTTTCGGGTCTGTGCGCGTCGATGGGGGAGTAGCGGTTGGGTGCACCGATCGTTACAAGATTCCCAACGTGGCAAAATCCAAGCGCACGCGGTGGAAGATGTGTCACGAGGTCGTCGATGTTCCGCACCATGAGAAAGCGGTCCCATCGCAAGGCAACCTCAGGGGGCGGACACCCGAACAGCACGCGCGGGCAGCCGAACCCAACGCCGAGCAGTGTTTGGCGCAGGTCGGGGCGGTTGTAAAATATAAACTCATGGCAGAGGACCGCGAGCGCGGCACCGTGGCTGTACCCGACAATTGTGACCTGTGCAACGGTGGGGTCAAAGATCAGTGGTACCAGATGCGGACGCAGGCTTTTCCAAACGCGCAAAAAGCCGGCGTGGCAGTGCCAAACGGGAGAGACGTCACGGTAGGGCACTGCGGCGAAATCGAGATTGTTGCGCCAATCGGTAAGGCCGCGGCTGTGTTGAAAGTAGAGCGATAGGGCATTTGCCTCGCGCCGATACGCCCAGCTCCCGCCATGGTCGACCTCACGGTAGTCCGCGTTGAGACAGGACAGAAAAAGATCCTTGAGCATGGAGATCCCTCCTTATGCCATCAGTTTATGCGGAGACTTGCAGAAACGACAAAAACCGAGGTCGGATCCCAAACATTCGAGATCCGACCGCGGTGTGGTATTTGCAATTCAGCGCAGTTTTTTGAGCAGGGGACGAAGCGGCACCGCGATCACCGCGGCGGCGGTTGCTTGGATCGCGTTGAAGGCAATGTTTGCAACGGCGGCAACGGTGTAGCCCTCGAATTGGAACAGGATGCCAAGCACAAAAAACTCATAGAGAAAATAACCGAGGATCATGACCGCTTCCGCCGCGACTGCCGAGAGAACAGAGGAAAGCCAGGCGGGGAGCTTGGCGGTGAACCGCAGTGCAAGGAGCGCGGTGCCCACCATAGCGGCTTTGATCAGAAAGGTGGCGGGCGCATAGAGGACAAAGCCCGCGGAAAGATCGGCGAGCGTTGCGCCGAGCGCGGCGGCAATAGCAGCCCACGGGCCGCCGAGCGTCCATGCGGCAAGCAGGATCGCGGCGTCTCCGAGGTTGACGTTTCCCACAACGGGGGCGGGAATATAGATCCAAGTTGCAATATAAACAAGCGCGCAAAAGAGCGCGGTGAGTGTGAGGTTTTTGGTGTGTGCAGTTGCTTTCAAGGAAGATCCCTCCTTTGAAAATATGATATGTTATTATAGCACAGCGCGAATTTCTTGTCAATAAAAAAGTGTTCCGATTTTTGCAATCGGAACACTTTTTGTTTTGTTTATTCTGCGAGATTTTCAAAGAGCGAAGCGCCTGCGAAATAGTAGGTACTGTCACCCTCCACGGTAAAGAGATACCATTCGGTGTAGCTTACCGTTCCGCTTGCCAAAACCGTAACGCGATCGCCGCTCTTGAGCGTCTTAACCGCAGTTGCTTGGTTTTCGGGGGCGGTATAGCAGTTTACGGTGCCCTTTGCGGAAACCGTTTTGTCTGCACAGTCGGTAAAGCTGTATTTTGCAATCAGCTCTTCAAACGTGAGCGGAACCTCAATGGGCTTGCCCTCGGGGTCGGTGGTGAGCTTGGAGTAGCCAACGAAGCAATATTTGCCGTCGGTGGTTTCAATCATTGCCCAGTTGGTGCCCTCCACGTTTCCAACCGCAACAACCTTTACCTGCGCCTTTTTCTGCAGGGTTGCAACAATGTTGTCGTCCTCCGTGGGGAATGCGGGCGTGGAGCGAACGTTGAGTGCGTCGGAGGATACGTAAAGCGTGAGCGCGGGATTCTTTTCCACGAATGCGGGGTATTGAACCAGCATGTCGGCAAGCGTCATCGAAACGTTGCCCTTGCTCTCGGAGAGGTACTTGTCGGTCACGTAGCCCTCGGAATAGGTCTGTGTCTGACCCTCCTCAATTTCATCGGGAACAAGGATCTTATACCACTTGGTGCCGTCGATCGTACCCTGTGCGATCACGGTGACCTCGGTATCCTTTGCGAGCCATGTCAGCGCGCTCGAATCAACCGACGCGTTCTTGCGAACCGTGAGGGAAGAGGATGCGGTCACGTACATTTTGAGGGTGGGGGTGCAAGCCGTGAAGTAAGAGGAGTAGTCCACCTTATCGTGGTCGACCACCGGGGTTTCGGAAAGGTTTTCGGAGAAAATGAAATAGAAATTATTTTCGTCGTATTTGATCTTGCTCCAATTACCGCCCGTTGCAACCACGGTTACGGCGTCGTTGGAGGCAAGCGTTTTGATAACGGGGGAGTAGGTGCCGTCGGAGGAGGCATACTTACGGATGTTTACCGAGCCGTCTGCGTACATGGTCTTGGGGGTGCATGCCGTAAAGTTTTTGCCGAGCAGGTCTGCGTCGGTGAGTGCCGATGCAGACGCGTAATACTGTACCCCGTCAACCTCCACGATGCAACGCTTTGCGTCCGAGCTGATTTTGAGGCAGAGCAGCTCGCTCATCTGTGTTTTCTTAATGGTTTTGGTGTTGTCCTCTACCTTTGTGAGGGTGAGGGTGGAGGCGGTAACGTAAACGGTTTTGTTCACGTCCTTCCACGTTACGGTAATAATTTCATCGGTTGTATCGGAACGCGAGATCGTATCCTCCGAGCCGGATTCATCAAGACCGGGGTCATCGGGGCGCGGCTTGGTGCTGATACAGGAAACGAGCGATGTGGTAAGCAGACCTGCGAGCAGGAGTGCGAAAATTCTTTTTTTCATGAGATTCTTTCTGTCCTTTCTTTTGTGTAACTTGTCAATCCTTTTTTTGTTTTTCGGTCATTCTATACGAAAGGGAGCAAAAGCTCCGCCAATACTCCAAGAATAGTATATCATACAAAAAATAGGTTGTCAATGAATTTAAGCTGAATTTTTTAGAAATTTTTTATAATATTATATATTTATAGGCAAAAAATGGATCCGTCGTTTTCCGACAGACTTCGACAGCATTTTTTTGCGCATAGTTTTGTCGGGATTGGGCAAAATAAGGCTAAAAAAAGGGGGCGGAAAAATGGCACGGGAATGGATCGAATTAAACGCTGAAATTCTGTCGGCGGCAAGCGTGGTTGGGAAAAAGGAGCGCGAGGGACCGCTTGGCGAGCGTTTTGATCTGTGTGACATGACCGATCGTTTCGGTGTGAAAACCTGGGAGGCGGCGGAGAGCGAGATGCAGCGCATGGCGCTCAATACCGCGCTTGCGAAGGCGAAGTGCAGAGACTGCGATCTCGGCGCGCTCTTTGCGGGCGATCTGCTCAACCAATGCGTGGGCTCGGCGTATGGGCTGTTGGCATTTGACGTCCCCTATTTCGGATTGTACGGTGCATGCTCGACCTCGGCAGAGGGGCTTTTGCTGGCGTCCGCGATGGTGACGCATGGGGTCTTTTCACGTGCCGCCGCCGTGACCTCCTCCCATTACTGCTCGGCGGAGCGACAGTACCGCACACCGCTTGAATACGGCGGGCAAAGGGCGCCCACTGCGCAATGGACGGTCACCGGAGCGGGCGCGTTTGTGGTTGGGCAGGCGGGCGCATCGGCGGAACATGCGCGCGTGGTGATCCGTCGCGGCATGCCGGGGCGGGCGATCGAACGCGGCATCAATGATGCCAATAACATGGGTGCGGCAATGGCACCTGCGGCAGAGGATACCCTTGCGCGGTATTTTCAGGCAACCGACACCCGTCCTGCCGATTACGACCTGATCGCAACCGGCGATCTCGGCTTTGAGGGGGGCTCGATCCTGTGCGAGCTGATGCAGCTGCGCGGCTATCCGCTCGGCGATCGTTACACCGACTGCGGGCAGCGTATCTATTTCCGCGAGGGGCAGGACGTACACGGCGGCGGTTCGGGGTGCGGATGCTCGGCTGTGGTGCTCGCGGCGGAACTGATCCCACGCATGCGGCGAGGCGATTGGAAACGCATTCTGTTTGCGGCAACGGGGGCAATGATGAGTCCCGACAGCATCAAGCAGGGGCAAAATATCCCCGCGATCGCGCATCTGATAGAGTTGGTGGCAGAGTGAGGGAGGATTTTGGAACATGATAGAGATGCTTTTGCCCTACGTCAGGGCGTTTTTGGTGGGTGGATTGCTCTGCGTGATCGCGCAGGTCCTGATTGATAAAACCAAGCTCACACCGGCTCGGATCCTTGTGCTCTACGTGGTGGCAGGGGTGTTTTTGGGGGCGGTTGGACTCTACGAGCCGCTTGTAAAGTTTGCGGGTGCGGGCGCAACAACGCCGCTCACGGGATTTGGGTATCTGATTGCGAAGGGCGTGCGCGAGGCGGTGGACGAACAGGGCTTGCTCGGTGCCTTCACGGGAGGCATTGGCGCGGCGGCGGGCGGGATCGCGGCGGCATTGGTGCTGGGATATCTTGCATGCCTGCTTTTTAAGGGAAAATCCAAATCATAACGCAATAAATGGAATGAAAGCCGTTCAATGCCGAAAGCCGAAGGTGTTGGACGGCTAAAAACATGCTTGTAAACCGACGGCTAAACAGGCTTGCAAAAAAACACTTGCTATGAGAGGAAAAGTATGGTATAATAGAGACGAAAGCAAAAGCATTTCCCCAAAATCTACCAACAAGCCCGACAACCGGACCGTAAAAAGCCGTTGCGCGGAATCTGTATGGCAGTTTGATACAGCGCGAAAACAGGAAAAAGCGTCCGTCGGATGAGGGCTACCTATGCCCCGGAGACGGACGCGATTTTTATTTAAAAGTGACCTCAATGCAGAAAGATAGCTTGTCAGAGGACACAGGGCGCCACCCCCTGAGCTTGGCGAAGGAGGGTATGTACAGTATTTTATTTTAAATTTTGCAGAAGTTCTGAAAAAACTTTCCGAAACCCCATTGAAATAAATTGTAGTTAGGATATTAAAATGAAACTTTGTGATCATGTTGTTCTTGCCTATCAAGAAGAGATAAAAGCAGGAAATGAACCCGTATTTATTGTTGCACCGTCACCGGAAGATAAGTATGCACACATAAAACTTTGCGTAATATTTAAAAAGCCGTTACAGATGCATAAGCTTCCAAATATTGAGGAGGTCATTTGGAGGGATACGTGGTCTCCTTGTACGCGTGGGTATATGTGCCGTAATTGTGAATGTATGGTAGATGCACCGATAGACCCGCCTCGCTTGGGCTTATATGAGCGTGATCCACATGCTATTCCAAACAAGGAGATAGTTGCGGCAAAGGATAACGTTTATGTTGAGGATGGTTTTTACGGAAAATTTTTGGTTCCGATCGATAAATGGAAGGAGGAATAAAACATGATTCCGATACAAACTTATTACACAATCGAAAGTAATATTAAATTCTATGCGCATGAACAGCATGAGCTTTGGATCAATGGACGCGACGTACTGCGCGAGATCGGTGCCAATGTGCTCTCGCTTTCGGTGCTCCGCTCAGCGGTAGTGGTTGTGGTCGATGATCCCGACCTGCACGGAAAGTCGGTTGCGGATAGCTACCAAAGCGATCGGGCGGGCAATGTTTTTGCCTTTACCCACCAAGGCGAGCTTGCATGGAATATCCGAGATCTTGTTGCGCCGTTGCATTTTCCTTTTTGCGCGGGTCACCCGCTCACAGCAGAGGATCGGGAGCTTTATCAAAAATGGTTCAACGTCTCGTTTGAAGAAAACCACGAATATTACGTGGCACAAAATGCTGCGGACGGCTATTTTTTGATCGACCTCACCGAGCAAAGGCTCTTGACACAGCTCACTATGCGGAGTTAAATGCCATAGGGAGTGGTTGGGGAAAACAGTTGCCGTCCCCCGCCCCCGCTCGACGTGTCGGGGGAATATAGAGAACCACCCCTTGTGTTCCGTGTTGAATAAAGAAAGGAGTAAAAAGATGAAAACAAAATTGATACTTTGCATGTTGTTGATTGTTGCGCTTCTGATGACCGGTTGTAATACATCGGTTATCCCGCCCGATCTCCCGCATGACAGCGATTCAAGCGACACCGGCGGGGAAACCGGTTCCGAAACAACCGGCGGTGACACAACAGATACCGAATCGGTATTCGATGAAGAAACCACCGCTGCACCGCCGGAATGGGTTGAGCCGGATCCGAACCGTCCCTACCTGATAACCGATTCCGGAAGGTATGTTTATTGCGACCAACGTGATAGTGATATAGAGTTTCAATATAGGAGCATGAAAGAAGTGAATCCGGTGGAGGAGCGTGTTTTCTATCCTTACGATTCCTACAAGGACGAAACCAATGACGCAACCCGAAAGCTTACCTTTAATGGAAGAGAAACAGAAGTTCAGTATAAAGAATCGCGGAGCTATAACGGAGAAGCATCTTCGCTTCATTCTTTGTATTATAACTGTGATTTTTATTATGATGAACAAAGTAAAACTACATTTCAATATTTGCAAGATACGGGGCTTTTGGTGTGGTGCAATCGATCTATGACCGATCAGGAAAAAAATGTATCACCCAGACTTTCAGCAGAAGAAGCAACCTATATTGCAAACCGCTTCTTTACAGAGCAGCTTGGGTCAGATTGGTATGGAAAATATGAACTGAATAGAGAGGTGGTATGGTCCGGAGGACAGTTTGCCAAATATTACCGTGTAGATTATACAAAAGAAATTCACGGCTACAAGACGAAAGATGAAATTTCCGTCTGCGTATCCGCTCTTGGAGACGTGCTATACTATGATGCTTCATACGCGGGATTGTTCGAGGGCTATGAAGATATTTACACCTTGGAAATGATTCAGGCTGCCGAAACGGATTTGCTGGACGCAATGGACAGACTCAGACTTGATATGGAAGTATACGAAACCGTGCTTGATATGACGACTTCGGGAGACCTACTTTTAATTATTCGTGTTACAGTGTCTGTTTACGATGTTTGGTTGGATGATTATAATTATTACGGAAACGATTTTGCCGTTGTGATTGAAAAACCGACGGAGTGAACACGCTTGACATCCCCCCGCCCTCGGGCGGGGGCGGGGAAGAATGCCTCCAATCTTGTAAATGCAACGGTTGCCGCAGGTGCGGCAGTTGTAATCGGTTTTGAGGAATCTGTAGGGAATGTCGAAGCAAATATTTGGATTGAAGCCTTTATTTCTTTTTTAGCAGAAGGAAAAACTGTAAATGAAGCCGCCGAAATGGCTAATTCAGTAATAAAAGAGAATCCGAAGTATGGAAGTAACCCGACTACAGATACCTATTATATTGCCGGAAACGGAAACGCTAAATTTGGATAAAGAAAGGGGCAACTTAGTTATGAAAAAATGTCTTACAATATTTGTGCTACTGATAGCGTTGCTGTTTACTTCATGCTCGCAACTGGTGTATGAAGTGGAATATCCGGAATATCTTACATGGGAATACTGCATGAAAAACTATAAGCTGGCAGATCCTAATTTATTGTACTTATATTCTGCACAAAATGGGGTCGAGGGGTATGACGCAGGGGTATTTTATTATTTTTATGCAATAAAAGATGTTCCGTGCGATCGTTTTTTGTTTTGTCGTATGGACCCTCTTCTTTTCAGCTATTCTTACGAGGTGGAAATATGGAAAAACAAACAAAATCAAGACGATCCAATTCGAGATTATACATATGAAAGCGTGCAGGTGTTCTGGAAGATAGACGGAAGATCGAGGGAAATATGTAACAAAGTGCAATCGGAGCTCGGAAATTATGAATTTTCTGAATTGATTCATAATATCGATCCGACAGCCTTTCGAAGTTATCTTTTGGAAAATTTAGACAGTCAAAATTATTTAAATGACTTAAAGGCGGGGAGAGGCATATCCCATGTTTGGAAAGATGCGTCCGATGTCGCAAAGGGAACACTGGCTATTCGAGTTTCCTTTGCGGAATATGAAACCCTTGTTTGGGATGCCTATATTATGGAAGAGGAAGGAACCTATTTTATCGAGTGCTGTGTGTTTGATGCGGATTGGAATTACTATGATTATGCCTACATTCCATTTCCCGAAGAATGGTTACCGTGAACACAGATGACATCCCCCCGCCCTCGGGCGGGGGCGTTTTGAGCGAGTGGCAAAACACCTCCCATTTTCTTTCCATTAAATTCAACCGAGCATAATCGATTTTCCATTTTTTCTTTGGAGTCATCCTGAGCGTGGCGTGAGATGCGAAGGATCTGGAAGCGTTTTTGAAAAAGACAAAGCCTTTTTAAGAAGAAACCGGATTCTTCACACGTTGCACGGCGCAGAAGGGTCTGAGAAGGGGCGGAGATGCCAAAGTGAACACAGGATTTTTGAAAAATGCGTAATAACAAAGCGTCTTTGCCGATCGGGACTTGACGGCGGGACGATTTTGGTGTATAATAATAGAAATGACAAAACACGGAAAGGCGATAGAGTATGCAAAAAGGACTGAAAAAAATTCGCAAAAAAATGTCCAATACGCGTCTGATTGCGGTCAGCTTTGCGGTTGTGATCCTGATCGGAACACTCCTGCTCTGTTGTCCGTTCTCCAGTCGCGAGGGCGTTTGGACAAATCCCGTCGACGCGCTTTTCACCGCCACCACCTCCACCTGTGTCACGGGCTTGGTGGTTCGCGATACGGGAATGTATTGGTCCTTTTTCGGGCAGGTTGTGATCCTTGTGCTCATTCAGGTGGGCGGCATTGGTTTTATGACCATTCTCACCCTCTTTTCCTTCTTCCTGCGCCATCAGATCAGCCTGCATGACCGCCGCTTGCTTCAACAAAGCGCGGGCTCGCTCGACATGAGCGGCGTTTCGGCAACCTTTCGGCAGATCATTCTCGGCACGTTTCTGCTTGAGGGGCTCGGTGCCTGCCTGCTCTCGCTTCGCTTTTACCCGCAATACGGAAAAATCGGAATCTGGTATTCGGTCTTTCATTCCGTGTCGGCGTTCTGCAATGCGGGACTCGATCTGCTCAGCCCTCATGGCTCCTCCTCCCTGATCGCCTACCGCGATGACCTTCTTGTGAGCGGTACGCTGATGTTTTTGATCGTGATGGGCGGGCTCGGCTTTTTGGTTTGGAACGATCTGCTCCACAGCGGCTTCCGTCCGAGCCGTATGCAGCTCCACACAAAGCTTGTGCTGTCGGTTTCGGGTGTTCTGCTTCTCGTCGGTTGGGTCGGCATTTATCTGACCGAGCGTGATGCGTCCATGGCGGCGCTCTCCGAGCCGCAAAAAATATGGGCGTCGCTCTTTCAGTCGGTCACCACGCGAACGGCGGGCTTGATGACGATCGATCAGGCAACCCTGAGCGATTCGGGTGCGCTTCTCTCTATGATGCTCATGCTGGTGGGCGGTTCGCCCGGCTCTACCGCGGGCGGCGCCAAAACCACCACGGTGGCGGTTTTCCTGCTCTGCTCCTGGCAGCTTGCGCGAAACCGTGAGCACGTAACGGTCTTTAAACGCCGCATCGACAACCGCATTGTGCGGCAGGCGGGCGCGGTGGTCTGCTTCTACCTTTTGGCGGTGCTCCTCGCAACGCTTTTGATCTGTGCCGTTGAACCCTTTGGATTGCGCGAGGTCCTGTATGAAACGGTCTCCGCGATCGCAACGGTTGGGCTCTCCATGAATCTCACGCCCATGCTCGGCGTTTTTTCCAAGCTGATCCTGATCCTCTTGATGTATGCAGGACGGCTCGGCGGACTTTCGATCTTCCTTGCCATGACCGAGAGCCAAGCCCCCGCACCCTTGGAGCGGCCTGTGGAAAAAATTTTGATCGGTTGATCGGCGAGAATTTGTTTGTAAATCGGAAAGGATGATAGAAATATGAAATCGGTTTTGGTAATCGGAATGGGGCGCTTTGGGCGTCACCTGGCGTCCAAAATGCAGGAGCTCGGCAACGAGGTGATGGTGGTGGACCGCGACGCGGATCTGCTCAACGCGGTGTCATCGGAGTTCACCGACGCACAGATCGGGGATTGCACCAACGAATCGGTGGTGCGCTCGCTCGGCGTCAAACAATTTGATCTTTGCTTCGTTTCCATCGGAGAGGATTTTCAGTCCTCGCTTGTAATCACCTCGTTGCTCAAGCGTTTGGGCGCGAAATGCGTTGTGGCAAAGGCAAACCAGGAGATTCAAGCGGATCTGCTCAAGCAGATCGGCGCGGACGAGGTGGTGTACCCCGAGCGCGACATTGCCGAAAAGCTCGCTGTGCGCTATAATGCCAACAATATTTTCGATTTTGTTCAGCTCACCGAGGATTATTCGATCTTCGAGATCCCCGTGCCAACAGCATGGGTGGGCAAAACGCTTGCCGAGCTTGCGGTGCGTCGCCGCCATCGCGTCAACGTGATCGCGATCAAAAGCGGGGAGCTTCTCCAGCCCACACCGAGCGCGGATTACGTCTTTCGCGGTGAGGACCACGTGGTCCTGATCGGAAAATCGAGCGACGTGTTCAAGCTGAGCGGGAAACGCAAAAGAGGTTGATACAAAAAACGGGAATATCGAACCTGCGGAGCTTGCATGGAACGGTATTCCCGCTTTTTTTCGATGTTTACAGATTGTTTTCGCTTCCTACTTGATTTTACAAAAAAAATGTTATATAATATAAAATGGTATAATGGTGAGGTATCGCCAAACCCAAGATAAAGGAGAAAAAGATGGAACGAGTATCAAAGCATAATTACTATTTGGACATTGCCCAAACCGTTGCGGAGCGCTCCACCTGCCTGCGCAAGATGTACGGCGCAATTATTGTAAAAAACGATTCGATTCTTTCAACCGGCTATAACGGCGCACCGCGCGGACGCAAAAATTGCTCGGATCTCGGCGATTGCATGCGCGATAAGCTGAAGATCCCGCGTGGCGAGCGCTACGAGCTTTGCCGCTCGGTGCATTCCGAGGCAAACGCCATCATTGCCGCTTCTCGCGAGCAGATGCTTGGTGCCACCCTCTACATGGCGTGTGTTGATCCGCTCACGGGCGATTTGGTTGCGGGAACGACCTCCTGCATGATGTGCAAGCGCATGATCATCAACGCGGGGATCTCCACGCTTGTGGTGCGCGACACCAAGGAGGACTATCGCGTCATTGACGTGAAGTCATGGATCGACGACGACGACTCGCTTTCGGGTGTATTCGGATATTAAGGAGCAAACGAAAGGAACTATGATGAAACGAACCTTGAAACTGCTAACCGCTCTGCTCTGCGCACTCCTCTTGCTTGCGTCCTGCTCGGGCGGACCCGCGCTCAAATATGAAAACGGTATTTATACCGATTCCAAAACCGGGAATGCCTACGTGCACGCGCCTGCCTATTATGAGGCGATCGCTTACGTGGAGGAATCCGAAATCGGCAAACTCTCCCCCAAGAGTGACGTGCTGGTCTATCCGATCCGTGACGTGGATCCCGCTAAGATGATCTGCACACAAAATTATGAGGTCCTGCTCGCAAAAGGCCTTGAGCTGGACGAGCTTTGGGAGCTGGATCTGACCGCGGCACATATCTGTAAAACCATTGAGCTCTCATATGCGTATGCCACGGTGACCGATGCCGAGGAGCTTGCGTATCTTGTGTCCTGCTATCGCGGCGAGACCTTTGCGGGCAGCGAGATCGGTGCGGGCGCAAAGAAGGAAAAATACGATCTGAAATTTGAGGCGTCCGATCTTCCCGGGGTCTATTATTGCCTGACCTATTGGAGATTTACCGAGGACGTGCTGATCTATGAGGATATCGACTCTCCCGACCGCTTTGTTCCCACCTACAGCGTCCCCTATACGCTGGAGACCTATGACAACGGCTCCTATTACGTGGCGTATAATTTCGGACGCGAGATCCTTTACAACCGCACCACCGACACCGCTTGCGCCATTGATGATACGCTTGCCGTATATCTGGACGGCGAAGGAGCGTAAAAGTATGAACGGATCTGCAAGTCTGTTCACGCTCGCCTCCCCCAAAGCGCAAGCCGCAAAGCGGGATGGGGAGACCGAAAAGCCGCTTCGCGTATGCTTTGTGTGTACCGGAAACACCTGCCGCTCTCCCATGGCGGAGGCAGTTGCGAACGACATGGCGGCAAAGGAATGCATGACGCTGACGGCGGCATTGCCCGAAGCATTGCGCGCATCGGTCACACCGCGCTTGGAGGCGGTGAGCGCGGGGCTCTATCCCTGCGAGGGCGAACCGATCTCCGCGCATGCTGTGGAGGCGCTTGAGGCGGCAGCGGTTTTACCCACCGCCGCGCGTGATTATCATCGGCATACGGCATTGCCCGTGCACGACGCGCTGGTTGAGGGCTGCGATCTTTTGGTCGCTATGAGTGGCGGACACGCACTTGAGCTTGCCATGCGCTATCCGCAGGCGATCCAAAAGATCCTATGCATGCCGCAGGCGATTTCGGATCCGTTTGGCGGCGATCGGGCGCGGTATCAGGCTTGTCTTGCCGAGATCATCGAGGGTGTTCGAACACTTTTCTTTGAGGAGCATGCCAAATGAATCGGCAAACAAGCTTGGAAATCACACCGATCGCGCAAGATGACCTTTCCGCGCTCGCAGCACTTGAGGCAGCATGCTTTTCCGAGCCCTGGAGCGCTAATGCACTGCGTTTGTTGCTGGGCGATATGGCGATCGGATACGTGGCAAAGCACAAGGGGCAAACGGTAGGGTACGGCGGTATGTTGCTTGCGGTGGATGAAGGACAGATCACCAATATTGCCGTTGATCCCAATTTTCGACGGTTGGGCTGTGGAACAGCCATTTTGCACGCGTTGCTTTCCGCCGCACGCGATCGCGGCCTTTCGCAGATCGCGCTTGAAGTGCGTGTTGGCAATACAGCGGCGATCCGACTTTACGAATCCAACGGCTTTTCCGTTGCGGGCAGACGAAAGCATTTCTATCGCAATCCCACCGAGGACGCGTTTGTAATGCTGCGGGATCTGTCGGAGAATTGACCGAAAAAAGAAAGGCTTATTATGTATATTTTAGGAATGGAAAGCTCCTGCGACGAGACCTCTGCCGCCGTTGTGGAGATGGGGGATGGGGTTCGTGCCATCCGATCCAATATTGTGGCATCGCAGATCGAGACCCACCGTCTTTATGGCGGCGTTGTGCCCGAAATCGCGAGCCGCGCGCATATCGAGGCGATCTCACGCATCACCTATCAGGCACTTGAGGAGGCGGGCATTACCGCCGCAGATCTCGGTGGCATTGCGGTCACCGCGTTTCCCGGCTTGATCGGCGCGCTTCTCGTCGGTGTTAATTTCGCAAAGTCGATGGCATATTCACGCGGACTGCCGCTTGTGGCGGTCAATCATATTCACGGGCACGTGGCGGCGGCATATTTGACGCACCCCGATCTCAAACCGCCCTTTTTGGCTTTGGTTGTCTCGGGCGGACACACCTCCTTCTACCGTGTGGACAGCTACACCGATTTTTGTGAGATCGGCGGCACGCGTGACGATGCGGCGGGCGAGGCGTTTGACAAGATCGGGCGCGTGATCGGCATGCCTTATCCCGGCGGTGCCGCGCTTGACCGTCTTGCCTACGAGGGGGACCCTCACGCCATAGTGCTCCCGTCTCCCGCGCTCGGCGGCGATTCGCTGGATCTTTCGTTCAGCGGGATCAAAACCGCCACGCTCAATTATCTGAACGGCATGCGCCAAAAGGGCGAGCCGATTTGCGAGGCTGACGTTGCGGCGTCCTATACGCACCGCATTGTGGAGGCGCTTGTGAAAAAGACCGAGCGCGCGCTGGAGCAAAGCAAAATGAGCACGTTGGTGCTGGCGGGCGGCGTTGCCGCAAACTCGCATTTGCGCAGTGCTTTGGAGTCGATGTGCCAAAAACGCGGGGTACGCTTGGCAATGCCCGACCGCTCTCTTTGCGGAGATAACGGCGCGATGATCGCGGCGGCAGGCTATTTCGAATTGCTTCGCGGGAATCTTGCGGGAACGGCACTCAACGCCTCGGCAAACGACGATGGGCTTTGACGCTTGTCAAGTGTTTTTTACCTGTCAGACTCATTTCGTCAATTTAAACGAATTTTCGATAAAAAAACGCAAAAAGAATCAAAAAGGGTTTTCCCCAAAAGTTTTCCACAGGCTGTGGGAAAGCTTGTGGAAAAACTTTAATTTGCTAAAATTTATAGGCATGCGGCATGTAAAAGCATTCTAAAATGGCTTTTTTTGTGGAGAACTCTGTGGATTCTGTTGAAAACTTTTGCTTTTTGAGGTTGTGGAAAACTTCCGCACTGTGAAAGGACAGGCAGATTTTTTCTGAAAAAAGTATCGTTAAAATGCACAAAATATAAAGGTGGAACATAAGAGAATGAGATCGGGAAATGAGATGAACAAAGAGAATACCGCCGCGTCGGAAAGCGACCGCGCAAGCGTATCGCCCGCCGTGATTCGCCGCCTTCCGCGCTACTTTCGCTATCTGCGGGAATTGATTCGGGAGGGAAAAATGCGGGTCAGCTCGGGAGAGCTTTCGATGATGATGAACGTTACCGCATCGCAGATCCGTCAGGATCTCAATTGCTTTGGCGGGTTTGGACAACAGGGCTACGGCTATAACGTCAACTATCTCTACGCGCGCATTTGTGAGCTTTTGGGAGTTGGCGCGGGCATTCGTGCAATCATCATCGGTGCGGGTGACCTTGGACGCGCGCTTGTGCGCGCGCCGATGTTTGCCAAGCGCGGTGTGGATATTGTTTCCATGTTTGATATTGATCCGAATTTGATCGACCGCAAGGTGGGAGGCGTGGTGATCCGCGATATGGCATCGCTTGAATCCTTCTGCCGCGAGATCTCGGTGGATATGGCGGTTCTCACCCTGCCAAAGGAGCACGTGGAGGAGGTTACCAAGCGCCTCATGGATTGCGGTATTCGCGGTTTTTGGAATTTTACGGGCAAGGATCTCGATATCGATGCGGAGCGCGTTGCGGTAGAAAACGTGCATTTGGGCGACTCCTTGATGATTTTGAATTATAAGCTTTGCCAACCGCAACCGGACGACAAGCTTTGAGCTTGCGAGGAAGTACAAGAGGAAGATAAAACATGAAATTTAATTTTGATCACGAGGTTTTGGTGTTGCCGGGGGCGATCCTTTCGCATTCGGATGCCGACGCGATACAGCTTCGGGTGTTGCTTTGGCTGGCATCGGATCTTTCGCTTGCGGGAAAGCCGAGACAGCTTGCAAAGCTTGCCGAATGTGACCTCAAGCAGGCAAACGACGCCATCGCGTATTGGCAATCACGCGGAATTTTGGGCGGATCCGATGCCGTGCCCACAATGGCAGAGCAGAAGAGCACCAACCGAAAAACGGCGGGCGCCGCAGCCGTTTCGGCAGATGCGGCGGTTGCTCCCGATGCGTCCAAGCGCACGCTTTTGCGCCGTGCCGAGGAGCTCCCAACCTACACTTCCACCGAGCTTGCCGAGCTTTTGGAAAAGCGCGAAACACTGCGGGCAATGGTCAATGAGGCACAGCAGATCCTGGGTAAGATATTCAATCCGAGCGAGGTCAATATTCTGGTCACGATGTTTGATTATCTAGGATTGACCGAGGAGGGAATCCTGCTCCTGCTTTCGCATTGCAGACGTGTGGGCAAGCTGAATTTACGCGCCATTGAAAAATACGCATACAGTCTTGTGGACCGTGGAATCACGGCACCCGATGCCTTGGAAGAGGAATTTCGTACGGTGGAAGCCCTGCACAGCTTTGAAGGCGAGGTGCGAACGCTCTTTGGCATGAAGAGCCGCAGTCTCACGGGCAAGGAGGATAAAATGCTCCGCGCGTGGGTATCGTATGGATACGATATTGAGATCGTTCGCCATGCGTATGAGATCACGGTCAACGCAACGGCAACGCCGTCGGTTCCTTACACGCATAAAATTCTGGAGCGCTGGCATGAAGAGGGATTGCACACCCTTGCCGAGATCGAGGCGGCGGAAACGGCGGCGCGTGAGCGGCGCGACACCTCCGCCGGCACCCTTGGCAATAGCTTTGACACCGACGATCTGTTCCGTGCCGCACTGGAGCGGAGCTTCCGTGAAACGGGCGCAAAGGACGACACCTGAGCGAGTGCTCGGAATAAAAATGAGCAGAAAGGCAGTTTTCGATCAACCGAAAACCGAACATACATCTCATGGGATATAATAAAGAAAATTTGAAAAATATCCGTGCCGAATACGCAACCAAAGCATTGCGAGCCGAGGCGGAGGCGGATGCCCGCCGCGAGGAGGTCTATGCGGAGATCCCCGAATTGCGCGAAATGGACCGCCGTCTTTCCGCGTTTGGACTGCGCATCATGCAGGCGGCACTCGCGGGCGGCGAAACAGAAGGGCAGATTGCGGCTCTGCGCGCTGAGAACGAGCGGATCCAAGCGGCACGCGGAACGCTTTTGCGTCAGCACGGATTTCCCGCGCATTACACCGAGCCGCAATATGAGTGCGTAAAATGCCGCGACACGGGATACGTTGGCATTCACATGTGCGAATGTATGCGTCTGCGTCTGATCGAGGCGGGAAAATCCACGTCGGGTCTCTCCGCGCTTATGGCAAAACAGTCGTTTGAAAATTTCTCACTCGATTATTACCGTCAAAATCCCGCGGAACTCCGCATCATGGAGCATAATTATCAAACCGTTTTACAGTACGCCGAGCAATTCACGCTCTCCGCTGCAAAGCCGAGCCCCAAGAGTCTGCTTTTTCTCGGCGGTACGGGACTTGGCAAAACCCATCTTTCCACCGCTGTCGCGCGCCGCGTGATCGAGCGCGGTTATGACGTCTATTATAACAGCGCGGTTGGCATGATCTCGGATTTTGAGTTCCGTCGGTTCGGAAACGCCGTGGCGCAAAGCGATGGCGACGATACTGCGCGCTATACCGAGTGCGATCTTTTGATCGTGGACGATCTCGGCACCGAGGTCGTGAATCAGTTTACGCTCTCCTGCCTCTATCACGTGATCAATACGCGTCTCAATCTCGGCAAGCCGACCGTGATCAGCACCAATCTGACTGCGGACGATCTGCGCCGCGTTTACAGCGACCGTATCACGAGCCGCCTCTTGTGCGAATATCTGCTCATTCCGTTTTACGGCGTTGACGTAAGAAAACAAAAATTGAAACAATAAAAAACGGTGGAACGGGAGTGTCTTGGGAAAGCGCTCTGCGCGAAACGAGAGTCCCATCGCACCGCATAGAACGGAAAGCCACGGCGCATACTAATGCCGTGGCTTTTTCATTTTATCTGTAAATCATATCAAGCGAAAGGAGAACAGACAATGTCTGAAACGCTTACAGTCAATCGCAAGACAGCCGAGGTCTTATCCTCTGTTTATAAAAACGTCAAAATGGCGAGCGATTCAATTCTGAATCTGATGCCGAAGGTGCGTGACGAGCAGCTCAAGGGTGAGATGACCACACAGCTCAGCGTTTTCGATGCCTTTGCCTCGCGTGCTGCCAAAATGCTCGCTGAGGAAGGTGTAAAGCCCGAGGAAGAAAATTGGATGACACGCATGGGGGCTAAGTGGGGCGCGATGATGAATACGATGCGTGATTCCACGTCCACGCATCTTGCCGAGATGCTGGTGGAGGGCGCAACGATGGGAGTGAACGACATGCTTCGCGTTTTGCGCGAGGCTGAGAACAGTACGGCGTCCGAGAGTGCCGTAAAGCTGGCACGCGACGTATGCGCGTACGAGGAAAAATTGGTGGACGAGATGCGCGCGAATTTTCTGCGCTGATCGCCGCAAGGAGGATAAAATGGTACAGATTACCGAAAAGGAATTGGGCGCGATTTCGGATCTTCTCTCAGTGGAGGAAAATCTGATCGCGAAATACAAGGATTACGCCTGCCGCACCGAGGATCAGGTGCTCAAAAACTGCTACGAGCAGATGGCACAATCGCACCAAAGACATTTTGACGAGCTCTACGCAAATTTGAAGTAAGAGCGCGGCGGCATCGATCCACTCTTGGAAAAGAAACGAAAAAGAAACGGGGAACAGCAAAATGGAAGATTGCAAATGCAACGTGCTTGACGAGCGTCAACGCCTGACCGATCTGCTTTCGGGCGAGAAATTTCTCGCGGGTGTTTACAACACCTACCGAAGCGAGGCGGCAACCGACTCGGTCAGAAGATGTTTGGCAACGCTTTTGGAGGACGAGCATCGCATGGGTGAAACGCTTTTTAACGAGATGAACACACGCGGATGGTATCCCGTAGAGCGTGCACAGGAGACCAAGCTGCAAGCGGCAAAGCAGAAATTTACCGCCGCGGCGAGCAAATAATAGGACTTACCGAAACGAAAACAAGGGGGCTCGGGCGCGGCACGCGCCTTTGAGCCCCCTTGTCCTTTGGGAGTGCATATTGGTTTTTATTCTCCGATTTCCTCAAGCATCTCATAGATCTCCATGAGGCGTTCCTCCACCGCGGTCTTGCGCGCGTCGATCTCTGCGGCGCGGACGTAGTCCGCGGCGGCAGAGCCGAACAGCTCGGCTTCCAGCCCTTCCAGCTCTGCTTCGAGCTGCGCGCATTCTTGACGCAAGCGTTCGGTTTTTGCCCGTCTTTTTCGCTCCTCCGCGGCAGCCTGCTTGTTTTTGAGGTACTGCTCCTTCGCGCTTCCTGCCGTTGCAAGCGGTGTGGGAGCGGCGCCGCCGCTTGCCTCACGCTCGGCAATGCGCGCGGCTTTGTATTCACTCAGTTCGGTGTAGCCGCGCCCGGGGTGATCTACGTGATAATCGAGCAGATCTCCTGCAAACGCCTCTCCGGGCTTCAGCTCCAATATCCGCGTTGCAAGCTTGTCGATCAGGTAGCGGTCGTGCGAGACCGTGACGATCGTTCCGTCAAACTGTGCGAGCGCGTGCTCCAATGCCTCGCGCGAATCAATGTCCAGGTGGTTGGTGGGCTCGTCGAGGACAAGCAGGTTCATACGCGAGAGGATCAGCTTTGCAAGCGTGAGCCGCGCGCGCTCGCCGCCGCTGAGTACCGAAACGCTTTTGAACACGCTCTCACCCGTGAAGCGAAAGAGTCCGAGCGTATTGCGGATCTCGGTTTCGGTTTTGGTGGGGTAGGCATTCCAAAGCTCGTCGAGCACGCTGTTTTCGGGGGTCAGGTTTTGGTTTTCCTGATCATAGTAGCCGATCTCCACGTTGTATCCCGCCTCGATCACGCCGCCCGTTTGCATCAGTTGACCGAGGATCAGCTTGATGAGCGTGGATTTTCCGCAACCGTTCGGACCGATCACAAAAGCCCGCTCACCGCGCTTGATGAGAAAGGAAAGATCCGAAAAGAGCGGACGCGAGGGGTAACCCATGGAAAGTCCGCGCACCTGCAAAACGTCGTTGCCCGATGCGAGTGCCTCGGAAAATTGCATGCGAATGGCACGCGGAGCGGCTTCGGGGCGTTCGAGCTTCTCCATTTTATCGAGTCGCTTTTGGCGGCTTTCCGCGGCAATGATGTTGCGCTCACGGTTCCAAGCCCGTTGTTGCGCGATATAAGCCTCCTGCCGCGCGATCTCCTTTTGCTGGTTGCGCCAATGCCGTTCGGCAATTTCGCGGTCGATCTCGCGCTGTGCCATGCTCTTGGTGTAACCGCCGTTGTAAAGCTTGGCGTGATGATGCTCAATGGCAAGCGTTTTGGTGGTAACACGGTCGAGAAAATAACGGTCGTGCGAGATCACCATGACGCATTTCGGATAGGCAATGAGAAAGCTTTCCAGCCATGCGAGCGTTGCGATATCGAGGTGGTTGGTGGGCTCGTCGAGCATCAGAATATCGGGCTCACGCGAGAGCTCCACAGCGAGAGCTAGCCGTGTGCGCTGTCCGCCGCTGAGGGTTGCGACCGGCTGGTCCATGGCGGCGCGGTCAAAGCCGAGCTTTTGCAGGATCGATGCTGACCTGCCGCGAAATTCAAGACCTCCCTCGGCAACGTATCGCTCGTGCAGGTCGGTATATTCACGGATCACGCTTTCATTTCCGCCGCTGAGCCGCGGCTCGAGCTCTGCCAGACGCGCTTCCGCGCGGAGCAGGTGAGGGAAAGCGTGGTACATTCGTTCAAGGACGGTTTGTGAACCGTCTCCGCAGTCGAACGCGCCGTCCTGAGTGAGGATACCGACTGTTTTTCCGCGTGAGAGGTAAATGCCGCCGTCTGTTGGTTCCTGTTCGCCTGTGATCAGGCGAAAGAGTGTGGATTTTCCGCATCCGTTGACCCCAATAATGCCGAGCTTGTCACCCTCCTCCAGGGAGAAGGAGACCTTGTCCAGAATCGTTGTGGTGCCAAAGGAAAGAGAGAGGTCGTTGACACTGATTGCAATCATTGGTAGCGCAGTCCCCCTCGGTCAAAACTTGGTTTTTGCTTCCACGGCAACACCGAGGATGCGCGCGCGCCCGATTTCAAAATCCTCGGGTGTCAGCTCAATGGGAGGGTAGTCCTCATTTTCGGGCAGGAGCAAAATGCGGCGGTGATCGCGGTGAAAGCGTTTCACGGTTGCGCTGTCGTCATCTACAAGGCATGCCACAATGTCGCCGTTTTCGGCATACTGTTGCTTGTGAAACAGCACAAAGGTACCTTCCACAATGCCGCAATTTTTCATGCTGTCGCCGCAAACCTGTAGGTAGAAATAGTCCTCGGCATCATTCACGTCGGCAAACTCACGTCCGAGCAGCGTTTCATCGGTTACGATCGGTGCGCCCGCGCGGATCACGCCGATCACGGGGATCATTTTGCTCGCGCGCATACTGCGGTAGGACTGTTCGGTCTGGCGTTTTCCCTCGGCGGTTCCGAGCAGCTCGTCCAGCCCGATCGAAAAGAACTCGGCAATGCGCGCCAGCTTATCGGCTTTGGGGCAGGAGCGCCCGTTTTTCCAATCTGTAAAGGTAGAGGGCGAAATGCCCGTTGCCTTGGTTACCTGATACACGGTAACGTTGTGTGCCCGTAAAAGCGTTTCAAAAGCTGCGTATTCCATCGCACATGCAATCCTTTCCATAATTTCAACCAATTTGAGCCGTGGTTCTTTGTGCATTCTCTATGAATATTTCGGAAATCCGAAATAACACTTGACAATACTACGGAAATCCGATATAATATAGCTACAGAAATATTATACCGAATTTCTGATCAATTGTCAATAGTTTTTTAAAATCTTTAGAAAAAGAGCATGAAAAAAGAAAAACGGAGGAAAGATGCGGAGTCCAAAAGAGAATTTTAGAACCGAAAAAGCGGTATATTGCGTCATTTGCGGGGAAAAAGCAGACGAAACGGAGGAAATTTATCGAATTCACGGGCTGGATTATTGTTGTAGCTGCTTGGATGATCTGGATGTGGACACATTAGTACGCATTTGCGAAATACCGAAGCGGAAATGGCTGGAGCAAATGGGGTTCGAATATGTCGGAAATGCGAAAATCAGGAGATATGCGTATGGAAAATAAGGGCGGGGGAAAGGCACCGATCGGCGACGAGGCGCGCAGAGAGCGAGCAAGAAACTATTTAAGCGGCTATCAGCTCTGTCTTGACATGCTTAACCTTCGGCGTTATGAGCGCAAGCGTGCGCAGAGTTTTGGGGAGTATTGCAATTGCGATGAGCTCTTGCAGTGCAACGAGGTATTTTGGCGCGCGCGCATGTATGAGATCAAAACGCTGATCGACGGGATGCGGAACGGCAGGGAAAAATCGATTCTGTATTATCATTACATTTGTGGGGAGAGCATTGACCGTGCCGCCGACCTGCTTGACATTTCACGGCGGACGGGCTACCGTTTACATCAAAAGGGTCTAATTACGGTTTCTTTTCTGATGGACCGTTCTGCCCCTCGTCCCGACAAACCGCTTTCAACTTGAAAAAAATGGTGTTTTTTCGTAGCGCATAGTTTTTTTGCTTTCCTCTCATACTAAAAATACCAACGCAGGAATCGCGCGTGCGCTCTTGTTCGGTGAGCGTGGTATGCCGATATTTTGCCTGCGGATTTTTCGGGAGGATTGAAACATGAACATGCACATGAATTTGTCGGGGCTGATGTCGGATAAAAACAAAAAGACCGTGCTGATCACGCTCGGTGCCGTTGGCGGTGTTGCCGCGATCGGGGTTACCGCGGCAGCACTTTGGAACTCTAAGCAGATGCGCACCACGCGTGCCATCAAGCGCACGGGACGTGTCCTCTATCAAGTTGGCACCGCCATGCGCAACGTCTCAGGCGTTGAGGGTTGACGACGATACGATTCGGCAGGAGGCTGCGTCATTGGCGCAGCCTCTCCTTCTTTGGACCGTCGAGTTCTCACTGCGGCTCGGTCACGCTCGCGTTCTGACACCACACCGTGGTGTCATTCATTCCGCTCACGTCGCTTCGCTACGCCGGTCCCTACAAGACACGGGTTGTTTTTTCTTTATCGGCAGTGCCGGCAGGGGTTGTTTATAACTCTGAATACAACCCCTTTTCTGGGTCATCCT
>SVTW01000003.1 GCA_015063585.1 Oscillospiraceae bacterium | reverse complement strand
TCGCTCGATCTGGCGGCGATGAACGGCTCCGGTTTCCATGGTATAAATGCGCGTTGTATTGATACTCGAATGTCCGAGAATATCGGCGAGACGCACAACGTCCTTTTGCAAGCTGTAAAAAGTTCGCGCAAACAGATGCCGCAGGTTGTGTGGAAAGACCTTTTTCTCTGACACGCCTGCCGATTTGCAAAGCTTCTTCATGTCACTCCAAATATTCGATCTGTCAAGCGGATTGCCGTTCTTCGTAACGAAAACGGCTCCGCTTTTTCGTTTTTGCGAGCGTAAATACTGACTAAGCATCTTTCTCAGTTCTTTTGGCAGAAACACTTGCCGACGCTTGCCCTTGCAGTTGATCTCCGCAATCCCGCGATCCACCGCCTCGACCGTGATAAATCTCAGCTCCGACACGCGGATCCCCGTGGAGCAGATCGTTTGCATGAGCAAATAGAGACGTTCATTCTGTTTCGACTTTGCCGCTGTCAAAAGACGCTCATACTCCGCTTTCGTCAATTCCTTATCGCTACTTGCAAACATTTGCCTCTGGATTTTGAGATTCTTCACTCGCAAATCGTGTCGTCCGCAAAAATCAAAGAACCGATTCAGCGAGGATAGCGCGGCATTGACACTTGCGGGTGCATGGTGTTCGCAGAGATCCGCCTTATATGCCAATACGACCGTCTTTTCTAAGTCACGTGATCCCAACCATTCGGCGAACACCGTCACATCATGCACGTATTTTTCGATCGTCGCGCTTGCTTTTTCTTCTTCGATTAAATGTTTTCGAAACGCTTGTATTCTTTCTTCGTTTATAAAATTCATAGCCAACACCCCTTTCGCCAATATTTTACCACGGCAAGCACAAGACTAATCAGGATATCGCAATTTCTGTCGATGACTCTGTTTAATTATAGGTGTTTATCGTCGATATCATCAAAACAGAACGGCTATGAGATGAAAATCTTATAGGGTAATAAAAAAGCAGTAGCCCGAAGACTACTGCTAAATTATGGGAACAACAGTGCGGTATGATAGGTTGTCATATTGATTTGAGCGATTCCATAATCTCTGCTACATATTCCCGCCCTAATTCTCGTTTTACGTTTTCAAAAATAGACTCACATTGTTGCTGTATTTGCGAAGGAAGATTATTCGAAAAAACATTTTTCAAATGGTAAAGCAGACAGAGTTCATACTGTGTTATCGCCTTCGTTTTTGCGATTGCTTCCGGATCTTTCCATTGCCCTTGCAGATATCTGTAATATGTTCCTTTTCTCCAAATGGTTTCTGCATTATTCACAACCAATGCTGCAAAGGCAACTGCCGAATCCGGGTGATCTTCCAACAACAATTTAATGGTAATAACATACACATTTTCAAAACTGAGCATATCGTAAGAAGATCTACAAATAAAAAATCTTGAAAGCATATTTTCATCTATGATGAAATTATTTGCTTTAATTTGCTCATAAATCGTTTCAGCCGTAAAACTGATAAATGTGCAGTCTTTAAGAAGCTCATATAACATTTTGCTGAGCTTTTCCGGTTCTTGTTCCATTGTAGAATAACATAAAGGAACTATGCCAACAACCTGCAAATTAGCAAACCTCTTCGATTCATCGAGTAAAGCCATTTGCTCCATTGACGTTTCCATTGTTAATAAAGGAATGTTCTTTTTAGAAGCCACCCCACACGATGAAATAAAATCTTTTTCGAACACATTTGATAGATATGAGTCAATATAGTATCCGTCAGGTTCCCATACGATATTGGTTGCTCCACTCATCCACCTTAAAAGTTCTCCAACATATCCAGCGCTTAAAGTCTGATAATAATCTTGCATCCTTGCAAGCGTCGAATAACAAATATGAATGTTAGGAATCTTCTCTAAGGCTTCTAAACAACCATATCGATAAAGTACGATTAAGGTAAGTGTATCGACAATAACATGTTCTCCTATCAACTTTTGGCTTTTTTCAAGATTATTGGGATTGCCATTAGCAACTCGCAATTTGTTTTTTGAGAAAAGAGCAAAGAAGGAATTTAAATTGTCACCACAGTGTTTTAGCAAAAGTGAATTTGGAAACCCAATATCCGAATTATAATATGAGAGAAACTCTTTTTCTCTTTGCATATATTTTTCATGCGAATAACCGGTCATTTCATTCAAGGCATTTACAAAATCCTCTCCGGTTGAATTTTCGGGTAGTTTAATCGCTTTCAACCAATCGACCGCTACAGGGTGCATCTTCTGATACTCTAATATTGATCCCAAGGAGTCCTCAGATGCTCCCACTCGCATTGCTCGAGCAAAATATGCTTGATGGCTTTTATCGGAAGGGATAGGTACTGTTAACTCATGCGCCTTATTCGCCCATGAGACACTGTTTGCTTCATCACCAAGGAACAGATATGCGGTACTGATTATCCAAAGGATTTGTGTGCGATCCTTGATGTTGTTTTCGTGGACAGTTTCTAAAAGAGCTTTGGATTCTATTAGCGCATCCTCGTATCGCATAAGTTTTAAAAGACAAATGCATTTGTTTTTCGTATGCTCAAGTTGCTTACCTTGTTCTTTATTGGCGAGCTCGCTTATAGCAGACAACAAATTATGAATATCACCAATAGCTTCATAATAATAAGCTTTCAACCGCCACGCTAACACGGTATCCTCTTGAATATCGTCAACAAAATGTTTTGCATAATCAGATTTTTGACTGATAAAAAAATGGATTGCCTTTTCGTAAAGATCCAGTTTGTCATCAATAAAGATCCGTTTTTCCTGAGAAGCATTCAATAAATACAAAAACAACTTTTCACGTTCAGCATCAAAATTATTTCTTGCATAAAAGCGTAAAATATTGCTTAAAAGATGATAGTCAACCGACGAAAAAGCATATTTATCAAGTATCTCTTTTGCTTTTTCAATGTTTCCTTCTTGCTCAAGCATATATGCGTCGAAACACTCAATATGATCAGTTTCATCAGTCGGTTTAATAAAAGCACGGTATCTTTGATAACCATCGACATCTTTGTTAATAATACATGCCTGCAATATCATAAAAATTGTAGGAGCGGGTTGAATCGAGAGTTGTTCGTCAGTCATATTGGCAAAAATGGATGGAATATCACTGTAACGATCCGCGTTGACGCAATTTACAATCTGTGCGTACAACTGATCCTCGGGGGCAAGTAGCCCAACAATTTCATCTCCGATTTGCTGGTCTGTGCCAAAAGCAAGAATTCTTTGGACTTCATATTCCAAATTGGGGAGCTTAATATATTGTTCGATTGGTTTCAAATCGTGTTTAATTCCAATGATCGAACACGCAGACGCATAGAGCCCTACCATTCGCGATTTAATAAATACCGGAATGCTACCTGCTCTATCAAAAAGCCACGGTTTGAATAAATCGATTGTCTTTATAAGCAAAGACGTATCTACTTTAGCACAAAAAACTCGTGTGTTTTTTGGAACATTTTGCGTTGCACGAGTATAGTACAATAACCCGATATTATAATCGGAAACCAATTCGTCATACCCAAACTCTTTTGCCTTAATAAATGCTTGTTCTGCAGCATCAAATTCAACAAACTCTTTGCAAATAAATCCTCGATAAATAAAATAATCTGCGATCAAAGTGCAATCACTGTTTTCTTCTAAAATAGGCGCAAAACGAGAATCCAAAGCCGTAAGAATAGCTTCCAAGGAATCAGCTTTTCGCAACACAGACAGATATTGTCCAACCAAAAAAGCTCTATGATAGTTTGCATCCAATTCGAGTGCGCGATTAACACTGGCAGATGCTATATCGTATTTTTCTTCGATGCCATGATTAACAATTATTACGGCTATTACAAAATGATATAATTTACTTCCTTTCACCGCATCTGTAGGGACGTTCTCCAAACACTGAAAAGCCTTGTCAATTTGCCCCAAGTTACTATGATGGATGGCAATATGACATTGAAGAGAACCAATAACCAGATTCACCTGAGCCGCATTCTCCCCCAGCAGCGTTGTTAAGGCTTCAGCGGAAAGTTCTTGATATTTAATTATTGCATCTTCATCGTTCGCAACCGGATTTTCGGCCGTACCAACCAAATCGATTTTTTTCAAAAAGTTTGAAATTTTTTCAGACATAGCTCCAATGTCATCGATGGTTGTAGCGGTTATTTGCTGATGTTGAATCGTTGTTTGAGGAATGCGGGCACACAACTCAGAAAGCATTTCTTTTATTTGAGTTGTTTCGCTCTTAATATCTTTTTGGCCTTCCTTTATTTCAGAACAAGCTTCCAAACCTTGTGCAGTGGCAAGATTGATGGCAATATGAAACTTGCCGCTTTCGGTGTGAGCATTTAAATCAATGACTCCTTTTTGTACTTCGCCGTAGATGAAACTTAAACATTCACTTATAAAGCTTTTTTCATAACGAGAATACTGCTTATATTTTTTTGAAAAATTGGTTAGGTGGAGTTTTCGAAATTGAGATTCTGTAGGAATATTATTGCCACCTTCTCCAAAAGTCGCAAAAAGCAGGGGGATAACTTTATTATCTACAAGATAAGCATTTAAATCGTTATAAAAAGAATATTGATCATATTTCTCCTCGATTTTTGTTTCAATTTCCTTTATCAGTTTTGGAAATTTAATTTTTTCATCGCAGAAAGCCGTTGCCTTTTCAAGCATTTTCTTGTTACCAAAAGATGAAAAGGCACCATCAATAGCCTTACCAACAGCCGAAAAGATTTTATTTATCATTTTTCGCCTCCATTTTGTTTTTCCTTGTATGCTTTTGTAGTTGGAACTTACATAATTTAAGGTGTTAAAAATTAACTTTTGATACCAATATTATACCATATTTTTCATGTCAAATCAACCTGTCAGCGCAATGTGTTGTGTTGTTTACAATCATTTCACAAAGCATCATCTATATATTGTGTTTTGGAAGGTTATAAAAAAGCTACGCAACCATCTAAAATTGCGTAGCTTTTTTGATAAAGGGTGACGTTTCAAGATTTTAATATCTCCTCATACAACGCATCAATATCCACCCCAAACTCCGACATGCCACCGGTAACAGGTGCCATCATGCTGTTGATCGAATTCCAAATGTGCGGGCCGTTGGGTGTAGACATCGCGGTCTTGTTAGCATATAACAAGCGAAACACCATCGTGTCGAAATTGGTGCGATCCTTGCGGAATTTGGTAATAATCTCCCTCAACTTCTTAAACGACGTATCTTTTTTAGGATGCATCGTCGTAACGGTGCATTCCTGAAAGAACGTGTTCACAGTTTCGATAAAGGAACTCAAAGCATCCCGAACTTCTGAGGAAAGGGCGGCTTTCCAATCACTAAATATCAAACCGAACTGTACGGAAGGCTGAGAAAACATTACTCGCTCCAAATCGGCAAGGACATCATACTTTTCGGCATATAATGCGTCTCCAACTTTTTCCCTTGCTTTTTCTATATAATCAGAAACACAGCGGTGCACGATTCCGACGTCAGCGGAATTGTGCGTGCGGATCGCTTGTGTGACGGTTGAATCCAACTTGCAAAAGGAAACCGAGATGTCATTCTTAAAGGAGTCTGTTTTAGGAAAGAAACGAGATAGCCGTTCTTCGGAATACTCGTCTATGATGTCCAACAAAAATGCAGTTCCGAATCGATCAATTCCCGCAATCGCACAACGTTCTTTGTTCGTAAAATAAAACGGGATATAAGAGATTTTCACACAAGGCGCTACCGAAAAGGTTTGATCGGCTAACTCCTTGATCTTTTGATGCAATGCTTTCGATGCGGTTGTTCTGCCAACACCAAACATTTCACCTGCCTGCGTGATGGAAAGATCCGCATCCCCCAAGATCATAGTTCCAAGCTTGTCGGATGTTTCTTTTGTAATATGCATACGATCGGGATAATCCGTATCATCTTTCAATGTAAAGGTCTTGCCGCAAGAGCATTTGTAGCGTTGCTTTACAACCGTAATTTCGATGGGTTGATTGCCCAACACATCTATAATCGTGCGCGTAGATGCGGTTTTTTTAATAAAGTTAGAGGATTTGCATTTTGGGCATTCTGAGGCAACCGGTAAATACCGAAGACGAAGCTTTTCCAAAGGGTTATCTTCGTTCGCAGGAGTCTTATTTTCAATTTCATACAAACCGCTATCCAACAGATCTGCAATCATTTTTACATCCTCCCGCGCCTTTTTCATCTATCAATATTATACCATAATTGGAGTCTTATGTCAATGTTTTTGACCATTGAACCACTGTCATTGTAACTAAAACAAGCCAAGTCCACCCAAACGGCAAGTGACTTGGTGTTTTTCTTTACACGAGTGATTTGGGGCGTTATAATATATGCGAGGTTGCGTAATTTCTGCAAATTGTAATCATGGGATTGATTGAAGAAACAAAAAAGGAAGCAGTAGCAAAGCACCTGCAAACACAGGCGATCATCGAAAAAATGATCGAAAACGGTGAAGCGATCAATTATCAAACAGTTTCAGCCGCTGCGGGAGTATCTCGGACTTATCTATACAAGCATAAAGTCTTTCGGGAACTGATCGAGCTCTGCCGCGTAACCGGTATGACGAAAAAGCAACTGCAACAGGAAGTTGTTCGCCTTCGTATTCAACTGCATGGTCGAAAAACGTAACACCGTTTAGAAAGGTAAAAAGACAAAGAAAGGAGGGGCAAGAAATGCCGAAAGCGAATGTAGCAAGCAGATATCTGGAAGAAGCTATTCAAGGAGTGATCCGAAACAAAGACCAATACGTTACAAATCCGGGAAAGGATTTTAGCAGAAATCGCAAGCTCGGTTTAGAGGATCTGATTCATATGTTGATTAATATGGGCGGAGGCTCACTGACGCAGGAAATCATAAAGTATTCAAAGTACGCCAACACCGATGTCACCAAGTCTGCGCTTGTTCAACAGCGTCAAAAGTTACTCAGCACAGCATTTCTTGCCATACATGAAATGTTCATTAAGAAATGTGCTTTCAAAAACAAACACAAAGGATATCGGCTTTTTGCAGTTGACGGAACGGACATCAATATTTTCCCCAACGAGGGAGATACATTGGTTTCAAAGGAAGGAGAAAAGCCGTACTCTTTGATGCATTTGAATGCTCTGTATGATCTCTACAATAATGCGTTTTTGTGTGCTATAGCCCAAGGAAAACGCGTGGCAGATGAAAGAAATGCCCTGATCAAAATGTTGCCTAATTTGGATCCAAATGAAAAAGCAATTGTGATAGCCGACAGAGGCTATGAAAGCTTTAATGTTATGGCACATTTTGTAGAAAGCAAGCATTTAGATCTTATTTTGAGAGTCAAGCAAGGAAAAGGCGCTGTTCGAGAAATCGCAGCTCTTCCAATGACAGAATTGGATTGCGATCTTAGGATCGGGATTACCACAAGACAAACCAAAGAAGACAAAGCGGCAGGAAGACATTTTATACAGACAGGAAGCAAGAAAGGTAAAAAGAACAGCCCTAAAACCGCTATTTCAAAATGGGATTTTTCGTCGCCGTATGATTTAAAGATTCGAGTGGTTCGATTCAAATTAGATACAGGAAAATATGAGACGCTTGTTACAACCTTGCCGCGTAACAGGTTTTCTCGTGATGACTTAAAAGAGCTTTATCACAAACGTTGGGGAATTGAAACTTCCTTCAGACATTTAAAATATGCTACGGGGTTAGCTCATATAAAAGCCAAGGGCTTGGATATGGCGTTACAAGAAATCTATATTTCCTTGATCAAGTACAATTATAGCGAAAGTATCATAGGAGAGATTGTAATCTATCAAAGCAAGCAAAATAAGAATGTTTATGTTGTGAACCATACAGCAGCCATTCAACTTTGCTTGGATTTCTTTAGAAATCGCAGCAAGGATTTCAGAGAATTAGAAATAGAAATATTGCGATATACATTGCCACATAGACCGGGACGAAAAGACAAGCGCAAAAATGTTCAGGCAAAATCTTTCACCTGGTTTGCATATCGTGTCGCCGCATAAGACAGGCTTAACCTCCTGTCCTTTTGGCGTGCCTATCATTCTTAAAAAGTGTGTAAAAAAACAAAAAAGCAATAATATTATTAAACAAAAAGGAAACAGCACCACTGGAATCAAATCCGAGATGCTGTTTCCTTTTTTACGCCGTCTTAACTTAACGGCTTCGGGCGAGACTGCCATCAAGTCAATCAAGTTTGAAACCTTTTTAGAACTAAAAGTTGCTTAACTTAATGACATTGATTGGCTGGGGAGTCCTTTTTTCACTACGTGTGTTGATATTTCGCAATACGTGTTGATTTATTTTTCAATACGTGTTGATTTATTTCGCAATACGTGTTGTTTTATTTTCAATTTTTCGGCTTTCCGCACGCAAGAGCGGGGCGAGGGGGAGGGGCGGTGTCCGGTTGGTCGGTTTACGGATTGTTGAGCACGTTGTTCATCACCTTTACGCAGAAGGCGGCAGTCTCAATTTCAAAATCCCTTCCAAAATGCCGTCCGAGCGCAACCTCCGCGTTCCAAATGCCGCTGTAGCCGATCTCGTCAAGTGCCGCGAGCGCGTCATTCCAATCAATGGTGCAGGTAAAGGGGATCTTATGCTGATCGGTAATGCGGTCGTTGTCATGCAGGTGCAGGCAAACGATGTTCTTGCCGAGCAAGCGGATCGTTTCCCCCACGGACGGGTTATCAAATCGCGTTGCCTTGTGGGTATGGCCCGTATCCATACAGATCTTGAACCAATCGGCATAGTCCCCGCAGGCGCAAACGCGGTTGTAGCCCTTGATAAACTCATGCAGGTTGCCGAAAAAGTCGCAGCATCCAAGCTTCGGCGCGTCTCCAAAGGTCTCGGTGGCAATCACCACGCCGTTTTCCTTTGCAAAGGGCAGGATCCGCGTGAACATATCATAATTGAGCTTGTGCATCAGCGCAGGGTCGGGGTCCGCGCCCATATGGATCGAGGTTGTGGTATGCATCACGCAATAGGGCGCGCCCAATGCCTTTGTGGCAATGCAGTCAAGCCTTGCGTTTTCCACCAACGCGTCGTCCTCGGTGGGGTCGTTGATAAAGCCCTTGATGCGTCCATGTGTTTGCGCGACCGCAAGACCCAGCGGTTCCGCGTAAAGGCGCAGGTCCTCAAAATACGTGCGCACGCTCTGCTCGTCCATGGCGTAAACAGTATCTTTTTTGCGGGTATCATAGCATGTTAAATCAAAGTCCACGGCATCGCAACCGATCTCCTTGGCAATTTCAAGCGCGCGGCGGTCGCCGTATTTCCGTTGCAAGCCGCCTATGGAAATGCTGATCTTTTTCATATACGTTCTCCTTTTATGGGTGTCGATTGGGGTGTATGGGGGACTTTTGCAAAAGTCTTCCACACAAGCTCTGCATGATTTCGTTTATGGATCCGCGTAATCGCGGCGGAATTTTTTCCAATGGGGGGTAGCGGCGAGGCAGGCAACGATCCCGAGGACAGAGATGATGACCCACGAGAGAATGGTAAAATTCCAGCCGAAGGATTCCGCGATAGCGGCAAAACCGTAGGTAGAAATGGCTGCGCCGATGTAGGTGCAGGCATTCAGGAGTCCCGAATAGGTAGAAACCTTTCCGCTCTTGACAAAGCGTTTTGGAACCACGGTGATCAGCATAAGATTAATCCCGTGCATGCAGGCAACGATCGTACCCATAAAGAGCACGGAAACGATGATGTTGCTTGTAAAGAGTCCCACCACGTACAAAATCAAAGCCGACGCGGCGGAGAGAATAAAGATCATGCCGGCGCAAAAGACCTCATTTTGAAAGACCGCGCGGTGAAGTTTATCGAACACCGAGAAGCTGATGACGCTGAAGATGGCAAGCACAACCGTAAGCGCAATCGAGCCTTCCTGGGTCACAATTTCGGGGAAGGTTTCGGAGAGAATGCTGGGCATCCAGGTTTGAACGCCGTCACGAAGCATGCCCTGCAGAATAATACCGAGCATAATCAGGGCGATGGGGAAGTAAACGAAGCGAGGAACGGGGAGGCGTTTTTGGGGCTCGGACGGATCGTTTTTTGCAGACGTATTGCGCGAATTTGCAACGGGGTCGGTGAAAAGGCGCGGGTGAACGAGCATCCAGAACACCATAATCGCCAAACCGCCAAAGGCACAGAAAAGCATCACCACGCGCCACGCAATTACCTGCAGGAGCAGCGGGCAGAGGAGGTAGAGAAAGATCGTTGCGAACGAAGATCCCCACGAAACGCGCACGGCGGAGTAGCTATATTCGCTGTCGGTCAGATAGATAGACATCAGGCGCACGATCGGTGGCCAAAGCATCGAATGCGCAAAGCCGTTGACCGCCCAAACAATCGTCATGGCATGGATGGCGGTGCAAAAAAACATGGCAAGGTTACAAACGGCGGCAAGCGCGAGTCCCACGGTGAGAAGCAGCTGAGGCTTGATCTTATCCCCCATCAAGCCGCTGATGATCTGACCTGTTCCGTAGGCGATCGTCAGCGCGGTTACAACCACGGCGAGGTCGGTTTTTTCCACGGCGAGGTCGGAGCAGATCTTCACCATCATCACGGCGAAGTTAATTCGCATTAAATAACTTGCAAAATAAATGAGCATACAGGACCACGCAATTGCGCGCGCACGCGGACGAATGGAAGTGTTCACGAAAAATTCCTTCTTTCTTGATGTTTCGCAATTATTATAGCACATAACCCTTTAAAAAGCAAGCCGTAAAAATTTTTGAACCAACATTTTTTGGAAAAAACTTGACCTTTATTCACAATAGCGGTATAATATATTCGTATGGAATCACGTCTTCACGCAACGAAAGGAACCGACATGGCAGCATCGAAAGTTAAACGAAATTTGACGGACGGACCACTTCTTCCCAAAATGATCCTTTTCACGCTTCCGTTGATCGCAACGGCATTTTTGCAACAGTTGTTCAACACGGCGGACACCGTTGTGGTTGGTCAATGGGGCGGCAACACACCAGCCGAACGCGAAACGGCGTTGGCGGCGGTGGGCTCGTGCGGTGCGCTGATCAACCTCATCGTCAACCTTTTCTTTGGTCTTTCGGTTGGCGCGGGCGTTTGCGTAGCGCATGACATTGGTGCAAAACAATACCGTGACGTAAAAAGAACGGTGCACACATCGGTGATCGTCTCGCTGTTTTTCGGAGCTCTCCTCACGGTGTTCGGACTTTGCATGGCACGCCCTCTGCTTGCCATGATGAAAACCGACCCCACCGTACTCGATGAGGCGGTACCCTACATGATGGCTTATTTTTGCGGCATGCCTGCCAATATTCTGTATAACTACTGCGCGTCGATCCTGCGCTCGTCGGGTGACACCACCCGTCCGCTGATCTTTCTTTCGGCCGCGGGTGTTGCAAACGTGGGGCTCAACCTTGTAATGGTGCTTGTGTTTGGGCTGGGCGCGCTCGGTGTCGGCATTGCAACCGCCGCTTCGCACTGGGTTGCATGCGTCCTCATTCTGATCTACATGATGCGCATGGACGGACCCTGTAAAATTGAACTGCGTGAACTTCGTGTTTATCCCGAAAAGCTCAAAAAGATCATCGTCATCGGGCTTCCCGCGGGACTCCAGGGAACGCTTTTCTCCTTCTCCAACGTGCTGATCCAATCCTCGATCAACGGGTTTGGGAATGTCGCGTTCGTGGCGGGCAACACCGCGGCGAGCAACATTGATTCCTACATCTACGCCTCGCAAAACGCGCTCTATCACACGGCGCTTACCTTTGTGGGTCAAAACCTCGGCGCAAAAAAATTAGACCGTGTAAAACGGTCGATCCTGCTCAGTGCCTGCGTGGTAACGGTCGTGGGGCTCTCGGTGGGCTGTCTCGCGCTTCTGTTTGGCAGACCCCTGCTTTCGATCTTCACCGACGGCACCGCCGTGATTGATGCGGGAATGATCCGCCTTTCGATCATGGGTGTGACCTACTTTCTGTGCGGTCTGATGGAGGTTGGATGCGGCGTCATGCGCGGATTTGGAAAATCGCTCCCGCCAATGATCGTCTCGCTCGTGGGCTCCTGCCTGTTCCGCATCGTGTGGATCTACACCATCTTCGCCGCTTTCCCAACACCTTTCATGCTCTACCTCTCCTATCCCATTTCTTGGATCCTTACCGCCGGTACGCACTTCCTTTTCTGCGGCCTTACCTACCGTAAAATCAAACAACATATCGCAAACGAATCCTAAAAAGACGCGACGGACGCGGGGGAGCGGGTTTTGCGGGGACGCGGTTTGTCAGAAAACTTCTTGAAAGAAGTTTTCCGACACCTTTCAAGAACTTTCCCGAACCAATTTTTATAGTGTGATGGGGTGTCTATCAGCTCAAGACATAGATATTGCCAATTGCCGTCAGGCGCCACCAAGACCCTGCCGGCACTCGCGAAAAAGCGAGATCCCCTTTCGGAAAAGTTTTGGTCAAGCTTTTTCAAAAGCTTGCGAGGTCAAGGGCGAGTAGCCCTTGGCGCGCTCCGCAGAGCGCGAAACTCCCTTATCGGCGTTTCTTTTTGATAGATTTTTCTTTGCGCCTCCTTCCTGCAAAGAAAAATCGGCTGTGGAATGCCGAAAGCAACACGGGAGACGCGTTTTTCGTCAGAAAACTTCTTGAAAGAAGTTTTCCGACACCTTTCAAGAACTTTCCCGAACGATTTTTATAGTGTGATGGAGTGCGCGTCGGCTCAAGACTCAGGTATTGCCAATTGCCGTCAGGCACCTCCAAGACCCTGCCGGCACTACCGATAAAGAAAAACACGCGTGTATGCGTATTTGTAATTTTCCTTCTGCGTCATCCTGAGCGAAGGGGCGAAGCCCCGAGTCGAAGTTTTGCGTAGGTGAGGCATGCCGAACGGAGCAAAACCAACGAAAACAACCAAAGGTTGTTTGAGGCAGGGATCTACTTAAAATCGCCATTGGCTTGCCGTATGAGAGTTGCTTTTTTGAATAAGGCAAAGCCTTTAAAAGAATGTTTCAAGATCCTTCGCACGCTCGCGCGGCTCAAAACAAGTCAAAAAGGAGAAAAAAGATGAAGCTGGTAACCTCCACGGGCGATTTGTCTCTGTACGCAGAATCGATGACCGAATGCATCAAGCATTTTGCGGGTACAAAATTTCGATACATCAATTTGGAACAATCGGGTAGCATTCCCGAATTTTTCTCCGAGGACGACAACGGTTGGCGTCGATTGGCAGACGAATGGGGAAACGCCGCGGCACAGGCAGGCGTGCGTTTTGTCGTTTCGCATGCGCCGTGTCTGCACGATCCCTGCTTGCAGGTGTTTGAAAATCCAAACGACGAGACCTATCGCACCAATATCCGCGCGATCCGCCGATCCATTGAGATCTGTCACCTGCTCGGCATTGACCGCATTGTGGTCCATGCCTGCCCGCACGACTCCTTTACCGAGGCAGATTTTTACCGCTACAATACAAAATTTTATCGCGAATTCTTTGACCTCATGGAGAAATATAACATCACGGTTATGACCGAAAATTGGGACAACACGAATACAAAATTCACAACGGGTGCCGAAATGCGGCGTTTTTTGGATCACGTCAACCACCCTCTGCTCGCCGCCTGCTGGGATACGGCGCACAGCAACATTGTAACAAGACGTCCGCTTGAGGGACAGTACCAACATATCAAAGACCTCGGCGATAAACTCAAGGGTCTGCATATTTCGGATAATTTCGGTGACGTCCACCACCACAGCTGGCCGTTTGCGGGGATCATCAATTTCGATGCCATCATGCAAGCCCTGCTTGATGTGAATTACGACGGCTTCTTTACGTTTGAAGCTTCTTACACGCTCCTGCATTCGCGCAATATTCCCTACCACCGCAAGCCCTGGACGCACGGCGATCAAACCGTTACCTCCCTCCTCGATCCGCCGCTTCACCTAAAACAAAAAGCCGTAGATCTTCTCTACGACATCGGTAAACATATCCTCGAAACCTATCATTGCTTCGAGGAATAAAAAGAAATATGCAAAAACGCGGAAACGTGGGGACGCGGGTTTCGTCAGAAAACTTCTTGAAAGAAGTTTTCCGACACCTTTCAAGAACTTTCCCGAACCAATTTTTATGGTGTGATGGGGTGTCCACCGGCTCAGGACTTAGGTGCTCCCGATTGCCGTCAGGCGCCACCAAGACCCTGCCGGCACTCGCGAAAAAAAGCGAGAGCTCCTTTGGAAAAGTTTTGGTCAAGCTTTTTCAAAAGCTTGCGAGGTCAAGGGCGAGTAGCCATTGGCGCGCTCCGCAGAGCGCGAAACTCCCTGATCGGCGTTTCTTTTTGATAGATTTTTCTTTGCGCCTCCTTCCTGCAAAGAAAAATCGGCTGTGGAGAGCCGAGAGCAACATGAGAGCGAATGAATACGGGGGGACTTTTGCAAAGTCCCCCCGTATAACAAAATGTCAGAAAAAAACCAACTATTATTCCTTTACAACCTCATAGCCCGCGTCGACAACCGCCTTACACAGGGCGGAGTCGTCCTTTAGGGTGGCAACCACGGTAGCGGTTTTGGAATCGAGGTCAACGTCGGCGCGCTTGACGCCCTTGACGCCTTCCAAAGCGGTTTTCACGTGCGCCACGCAACGCGGGCACATCATTCCCTCCACGTGGAGGACGTAGGTCTTTTCGGTATGAAACAGCATGTCTTCTTGTTCTCCTTTATGATCCATATTTTCATGATTTTCATTCTTTTTTATGCTTGACGCACGGGAATTTTCAACCCGTGCGTGTTTTTTTGTATTCAGATTCATCGTTTTCAGGCGCAGAGCGTTGAGGACGACAAACACCGAGGAACAGCTCATTGCCGCCGATGCCAGCATCGGGCTGAGCTGCCAGCCAAGAAGAGGATAAAACAGACCCGCCGCAACGGGAATACAAACGGCGTTGTAGAAAAGCGCCCAGAACAAATTTTGGCGAATGACGCGGATCGTGACGCGGCTGATGCCGAAAGCCTCAGCCACGCCGAGCAGAGAGGGGCGCGAGAGCACCACGTCGGCGGAATCGATGGCGGTTTCGGTACCCGTTCCGATCGCAATGCCAACGTCGGCACGCACAAGGGCAGGAGAATCGTTGATTCCGTCTCCCACCATCGCGCAGGGAGCCTGCTTGGAGAGCTGATACACCATACGTTCCTTGTCCTCGGGCAAAAGACCCGCGTAAAAGCCGTCGAGAGCGGCGTCTGCCGCAATTGCCTCGGCAGTGCGTTCGTTATCGCCCGTCAGCATCAGCGCCTTGATATCCTGCTCATGCAGAAGCGCGATCGCCTCGCGTGAGTCGGTTCGGATCTGGTCGGCAATGGCAATCAGACCAACCACCGCGGTATCAAATTTTACAATTACAACCGTCTTTCCGAGCGATTCCAAAGCCGCAAAATCCGAAAAGAGCGAGGACGTGTCGTCTTTTTCGCACATACCCTCACGCAAAAGCGCGGGATCGGTCGGCACGGAGGCGCGCACAGAGGCGAGAAAAGCCGCGTCGGGCTTGCCAACGTAACAGCGCACACCTTCCACCGTTCCAACCGCTCCATAGCCTACAAGCGCTTCAAAATCGCTTACCGCAAGGGGCTGACAATCGGCGCCTCGCTCGCACAGGATCGATCCTGCCGCCGCGCTCACGGCAGGTGCCAGCGGATGCGAGGAAAGACGTTCCACAGCGGCGGCGCAAGAGAGCACGCGATGTGCCGGTTCCCGATAGGAGATCAGCGCGGTCACGGCAGGCTTGCCCTCGGTCAGCGTACCCGTTTTATCAAACACAACGGTTTTGACCGAGCAGAGCTTTTCAAGCGACTCGGCATTTCGAAAGAGAATTCCGCTTCGTGCCGCGCGTCCGATCCCCACCGTGATCGCAGTCGGTGTCGCAAGTCCGAGCGCACAGGGGCAGGAAATAACCAAAACCGAGATCGCCGAGCGCAGGGCATGCTCGGCATTTTGCGTCAGGAGCAGCCAAACGACCAGCGTAAGAGCCGAAATTGCCATCACGCAGGGAACAAATACGGCGCTCACGCGGTCGGCAATGCGCGCGATGGGGGCTTTGGATGCTGCGGCGTCCTCCAGCAGGCGAATGATACGGGCAAGGGAACTGTCCTCACCCACACCCGTGGCACGCACGGTAACGGCACCCGTGAGCATCACGCAGGCGGCGCGGACCTGCGCCCCCACCTCTTTTTCCACAGGCATGCTCTCACCCGTGAGAGCCGATTCGTCCGCCGATCCCGTACCCGAAACCACCTCACCGTCCACCGCGATAAGCTCCCCCGCGCGGATCAGAAGCAGGTCGCCAACGCGGATCTCGGAGATCGGAACCGAACATTCTTTTCCGTCCCGCAAAAGGGTTGCGAATTTGGGAGAGAGACGGGCAAGAGAGCGCACCGCGTCGGAGGCTTTGTCCTTTGCGCGCGATTCCAGCAGCTTTCCGAGCGAGACGAGCGTGAGGATCATTGCCGCCGACTCAAAATAGAGATCATGCACCCACGTGTGAATGATTTCGGCATTTCCCGCCGCACGTGCGATCATTACAATCGCAAAAATACCGTAGAGCAAGGAGGCTCCCGATCCCACCGCGATCAGCGAATCCATGTTGGGTGTGCGGTGCAGAAGGGAGGAAAATCCGTTTTTGAAAAATTTGAAATTCAAAACGATTACGGGCAGCGTCAGGATCAATTGCGCGAGTGCCATGAAAAGTCCGCCCGCATCTCCCGTGAGGAAGGAGGGGATCGGAAGCCCAATCATGCCGCCCATGGAGAGATACATCACGCCGAGCGTAAAGAGTGCCGAGAGGATCAAACGGATCAGCCGCGCGCGGGATTCGCGATTCTGCCCCTCATCGGTCGGAGCCTCGGTTAAAAGCGTATATCCCGCCGCGCGTATTGCCGCCGCGAGACGCTCGGTAAGCGCATCGGCTTCCTCCTGCGAAAGCTCCTCATTTGGCAGAACCGTGAGCGAGTTGGTCAGGAGCGACACCGTAAAGGGGGTATCCTCTCCCACAACGCTTCTGACCGCGCGCTCCACATGTGCCACACATGCCGCACAGCTCATTCCTTGTAATGTAAAATGTAGTCTTTTCATTCCTTTTTCCTTTTTTCGGGAGTTAGTCATAACGAACCAACTTTCATTATACCCCTTTTTTTCATTCTGTCAATAGGATATTTTTCGCCTTTTCAGAAAAAAATTGTAAACTTTTTTTAAATTATAATATTATCATTGTAATATAGGTAATTATATGTTATAATATTAATATATATTATAAACGCATGCGCGTAATTTAATATTTAAGAATTTATAGATAATAAAAGTCAGGAAGAAGCAAAAGAAAGGAGTCAAGCCGTTGGCAGAACGTAATTACATCGAGGAAATTCGCCCCGTTTGGGAAATGGTGGTGAATTCCTTCCGCGAAAAGCTCTCGGAGTCTACAATTGACCTTTGGTTTGGAAACATCGAGATCATTTCCTATCAAGAGGACACCATTACGCTGGGGATCAACTCGGAATTTAAATATGATATCATTCATAACCGCTATATGGATTCGATCCGTGAGGCTTTTTGCAACCTGCTCGGATTCACGGTTGAGGTGAATCTGATTTTCACAGGGAAAGCGTTGGCGTCCGACGGTATCCGAACCTCAACACCGCAAAGGGTCTCCGAACCAAAGAAAAACGAGGCGCTCAAAAAGAGCCTGCCCAACTACAATTTTGAATACACATTTGAAAATTTCATCGTTGGCAGCACAAACAAATTTGCGCACGCGGCGTGCGTTGCAGTGGCAAACGACCCGGCAAACAATTACAACCCGCTCTTTATTTACGGAAACAGCGGCCTTGGAAAAACGCACCTGCTCTACGCAATGATCAACCGTCTCAAGCAAAACAACCCCGATATCAAGATCATTTACACAAAGGGTGAGGATTTCACCAACCAGATGATCTCCTGCCTTGCCACCAAAACAATGGAGGATTTTCGCGACAAATACCGCACCTGCGACGTTCTTCTGATCGACGATATTCAGTTTATCGCGGGTAAGATCTCCACGCAGGAGGAATTTTTCCACACCTTCAACGCGCTGTATGAGGAAAAGAAGCAGATCATTCTCACCTCCGACCGTCCGCCGCGTGACATCAAAACGCTGGAGGACCGTCTCAAATCGCGCTTCGAGTGGGGACTGATCGCCGACATTGAGCCGCCCGATCTGGAGCTTCGCATTGCGATCATCAAAAAGAAAGCCGAGCAGGTGAGCGTGGTGATCCCCGACGACGTGCTGACGTTTTTGGGCGAGAACCTGCGCTCGAATATCCGACAGATCGAGGGCGCGATCAAAAAGCTTGCGGCTCTTACCTTTATCTCGGGCAAGGTGATCACGATGGACGTTGCGCGCGAGTGCATTTCCGAGCTGCTGGAGGGAGCCGAGCCCGTGAGCATCACGGTGGATAAGATTTTCTCGGCTGTTTTCCATAAGTATAAAATTTCGAAAGAGGATATGATCGGCCCCAAGAGAAACAAGGAGATCGCGGCGGCGCGTCACGTTTCGATCTATCTGATCCGTGAATTGACCGAAATGTCCTTCCCGAACATTGCAAAGATCTACGACCGCGATCACACCACGATCATGGCATCCTACAACTCAACCTCTCAAAAAGCGCAGTTTGATTCGGTATTTGCCGTGGAAATGAACGAGCTGAAAAAAGAGATCATGGGTTAACGAAAAAAACGGGTTGTGGATAAATTCAAAGTTTTCCACAAGGTTTTCCACACCTGTGGAAAACACAGGGGAAAACTCTTGAAAACCTGTTGATAACGTCGCAAAACCGCATCAAAATCATAAGCATGGCATCAAAAATGCTTGTGGGAAAGTGAAAAATACGGTCTGTGGAAAAACGGACCGATCCTTCCTAAAATGTCGTTTTGTTTCACGTTTTCCACATTTCAAATATTTTTTTCGGCATGTGGAAAAATCCAATTTTCGGTCTTTTGCCGTTCCAAAACGCTTTTTGGATGAAAAAGAGCGAAGGGAGAAAAAGTTTTCCACATTTTGTCCACAGCTTTTCCTTGTTTTTTCCACCTTGTTTTCAAAAGTCAAGGAGCGGGAAAAGCCTTATGGCATAAGGGTTTTCGGGGTTTTCCACGCAATCCCCAAACCCTACTTCTACGACGACTACTTAATCTATCTATCTTTCCTTCTTTCTACCGCTTCGCGGAAGCGAGAGAGCGGAAGGGACCTTCAATTTTGATATAAGGAGATTCCACACATGAAAATTATATTCAACAGAAAAGAAATCAGCGATTCGGTAGCGCCCCTGATGGGAGCGGTATCGGGCAAATCCACGCAGGCATCGATCGACGGTATTCTGATCGACGCACAGGAGAACGGAAGCTGCGTTTTGACCACCTTTGACGGTGAAAAGGGTATGCGCATCACGGTTGACGCACAGGTTGAGGAAGCGGGAACCTTCATTGTAAACGCGCAAAAGTTCACGCAAACGCTGCGTGTAATGGAAGGCGAAAAGATCACGCTGGAGGTTGACGACAAGCTTCAGGCTTGCATCACGAGCGGCAAATCGAGCCACAAAATGAACGCTTTGGCAGGCGAGACCTATCCTGCGATCCCGCGTTTGGTCACGTCGGACGGATTTGTGATCGGGCAGTCTGTTCTCAAAAGCATGCTTTCCAAAATCACATACGCCATGGCGTCCAACGACCAGCGACCGGTCCTCAACGGTTGTTATTTCCGTGTGACCGAGGGCAACCTGCTCATGGTATCCTGCGACAGCTTCAAGCTTGCAAAGTGCTCGGTTCACACCGACATTCAAAATAAAAATGAGGACGGTTCCTCGCTGCAATTCTCGTTTATCATTCCCACCAAAACGGTGATTGAGCTGATCAAGCTGTTGCGTGACGATGAGCGTGAGGAGGTCCGCATTTACATGACGAGAAAGAACATTGTATTTAACATTGGATCGATGATCTTCTTCTCGCGTCTGATCGAGGGTCAGTATATTGATTACAACCGCATTATTGTAAACACGCACCGCATCACGGCAATTGCCGACAGAGAGACCATGATCGCGGCACTTGAAAGAGCGGCACTTGTAACCGAGGAAAAGGTTGCGGGAAGCGTTCGTTCGCACGTAAAGCTGAAATTTGAGGAGAACTTGCTCAAAATCTCGGCTGTTTCCACGATGGGAAGCACCTACGACGAGGTGGACATCGAGCATGAGGGTGAAGATCTGCTCATTGCGTTCAACAACCGCTTCCTGATCGACAGTCTACGCGCAAGCGATGCCGAAAAGGTGAAGATCTCCATGACCTCCGCCCTCACCAGCATCAACATCGAGCCCGTTTCCACCGAAGAAGGAAAAGAAGAAATCTTCATGCTTCTCCCCGTTCGTATGAAAGAGTAAAAAACGCGCGTCCGCGGGGACGCGGGGGACGCGGTTTTTGTCAGAAAACTTCTTGAAAGAAGTTTTCCGACACCTTTCAAGAACTTTCCCGAACCAATTTTTATGGTGTGATGGGGTGTCCATCGTCTCAGGGCTCAGGTATTGCCAATTGCCGTCAGGCGCCACCAAGACCCTGCCGGCACTGCCGATACAAAACCGTTTTCTTTATCGGGGTCATTCTGAGCCGCGCAAGCGTGCGAAGAATCTAGTAGCTTTTCTAAAAAAGGCAAAGCCTTTAAAAGAATGTTTCAAGATCCTTCGCCAAAGCGCTTGCGCTTTTACACGCATCAGGATGACCCAGAAAAGGGGTTGTATTCAGAGTTATAAACAACCCCTGCCGGCACTGCCGATAAAGAAAAAATTACATTTTTCGAGTCATCCTGAGCGAGGGGGCGAAGCCCCGAGTCGAAGTTTTGCGTAGGTGAGGCATGCCGAACGGAGCAAAACCAACGAAAACAACTATGGGTTGTTTGAGGCAGGGATCTACTTAAAATCGCCATTGGCTTGCCGTATGAGAGTTGCTTTTTTGAAAAAAAGCAAAGCCTTTACATTTGAAAAAACTTTTAAAATTAAAAAATAAAAGTATCCCAATCAAAAATATTTCCCGTTGGTTAACCGAAACAGAAAGGAGTCCGCAAATGGAATGTCATGCGATCAAAGTAAAAAATTTTCGCAACATCGAAGAAGCGGAGATCCAATTCGACAGAGGGGTGAATATTCTGATTGGAAACAACGCGCAAGGAAAAACAAACCTGTTGGAGGCAATCAGCTTCACAGCCATTGGAAAAAGCTTTCGCACGTCGCATGAAGAAGAAATGATCCGATTCGGAGCCGACATGGCAGAGATCTCGCTTGATTTCAGCGATTCGGTGCGTCGGCAAAACATCACGGTCCGCATGATGAAGGGAAGAAGGCGCAGGATCGAACACAATCACGTAAAGATCGATCGGCTGTCTGACGTAGTAGGCGCGTTTCGAACCGTTTTGTTCTGTCCCGAGCATTTGTCTTTGATCAAGGAGGGGCCGGGCGAGAGACGAAACTATCTTGATATTGCGCTCTCGCAGCTTTATCCTGTCTATTTAAAAAGCCTGCAGCGATACAATCAAATTTTAAAGCAGAGAAATCAACTGATCCGAAATGCCGAGGAGGATCGAAAGACCTTTTCGGATACCATTGAATTTTGGTCGGTACAGCTTGCGCACGAAGCGGCTGTGATCTCGAAATACCGCACCGAATATCTCGCGCGAGCCGAGCGTCATGTATGCGCTTGCTTTGAGGAGATGACGGGGGAGCGAGAAAAGCCGAGCGTGCGTTACAGCGGATCCTCGCATCTTGCCCCTGAGGAGTATCTTGACACAAAGAAAGCCGAGGAGAGCTATTTAAAGCTTCTTACGTCGCACTACGACCGCGAAATTGGCGCGGGGAGCACGCTTTGGGGGATTCATAAGGATGATATTGAAATCGACGTAAACGAGCGTCCTGCGCGTGCTTTTGCGTCGCAAGGACAGCAACGTTCCTTAGCGCTTGCCATGAAGCTTGCCGAGGGTGAGGTTTGCGCCGAGATCACGGGAGAACGACCTGTGTTTCTGTTTGACGACGTTTTCTCCGAGCTTGATTCCACCCGCCGCGTTTATCTTTCGTCAAAGATTCGCGATCGGCAGGTGATCATCACCACCTGCGAGCCCTCCGGCATCACGGGCGGCAAAATGATTCGCGTGGAAAACGGAAGATATAATTAAAATATTTTTTGTCAGAAAACTTCTTGAAAGAAGTTTTCCGACACGTTTGACGCGGGGACGCGATTAATGCGGGGGCGCGGTTTTCGTCAGAAAACTTCTTGAAAGAAGTTTTCCGACACCTTTCAAGAACTTTCCCGAACGATTTTGATAGTGTGATGGAGTGCGCGTCAGCTCAGGGCTTAGGTACTGCCGATTGCCGTCAGGCGCCGCCAAGACCCTGCCGGCACTCGCGAAAAAGCGAGAGTCCCTTTCGGAAAAGTTTTGGTCAAGCTTTTTCAAAAGCTTGCGAGGTCAAGGGCGAGTAGCCCTTGGCGCGCTCCGCAGAGCGCGAAATTCCCTGATCGGCGTTTCTTTTTGATAGATTTTTCTTTGCGCCTCCTTCTTGCAAAGAAAAATCGGCTTTGGAGTGCCGAGAGCAACACGGGAGATGCGTTTTTTCGTCAGAAAACTTCTTGAAAGAAGTTTTCCGACACCTTTCAAGAACTTTCCCGAATAATTTTTATTGTGTGATGGAGTGCGCGTCGGCTCAGGGCTTAGATATTACCAATTGCCGTCGAGGCTAGCCAAGACCCTGCCGGCACTGCCGATAAAGCAAATTTTCCCACAGCCTCCTTCCATGAAAGAGCCGGCGATGGCTGAGCCTTATAATTCCCAAAAAAGAAAAAAAGAGGACTATGAAAACGAAACATTTTGAAAAAAGCCTTCCTGAGGGCTATCGTCAAGTATTTTATTTGAATGCCCAATCGGTTAAGGTTGGACTGATTATGAATCTGATCGCGTTGGTCATTCTGGCATTGGTAATGGTAGTTGCATTCCTGCCTTTGATTTTGACGGGTCGATTCAACGGTAATACTTTCATTGGTGACGCGCAAATGATCACTCCAATGATGATTTTTTGCGTTGCGATCTTTGCCTACATCGTGCTCCACGAGTTGGTACACGGAATTGCCTATAAAGTGCTCACAGGTGAAAAACTGACCTTTGGAATTAGTTGGAGCTGCGCGTTTTGCGGAGTTCCGAAAATTTACGTAAAAAGGCGGATCTCACTCATTGCCTCTGCCGCGCCGCTTGTGGTATTCACGGTCATCTTTCTTGCTCTCGCCGTTTGGTTCTATTTTGTAGATCCGTGGAGCTACGTGCTCACAGCCGTTTTATTCGGCTTGCATCTGGGTGGTTGCTCAGGCGATATCTACATCATTTTGCTGCTTTTGTTCAAGTTCCGCGATCCCGAAACGCTGATTCGTGACACGGGACCCGAGCAAACGTTCTATATTCCGCAAAACGGAGATCAATAATCGCCATGTATTTACACGTTGGAAATAATCAGAACATTCGCATTCGTGATATTGTAGCAATCTTTGATGCCGACACGGCAACCGTTTCGGCTGTCACAAAAAAGTATATCAATGCGGCAAATCGGCAGGGAAGTGTGCGCTTTGCATCCGAAGAAATTCCGAAATCCTTTGTACTTTACCGCGACCCGAAAACAAAGGCTTATCGCATCTGCTTCTCTCAACTCTCCACTTCTGCTCTCTGTGGCAGAGTCGAACAATTCGGCGGATTCGAAGGGTAAAGGTAGTTTAAAAAAAGCAGGTTTTGCGGGGAACGCGGGGGCGCGGTTTTCGTCAGAAAACTTCTTGAAAGAAGTTTTCCGACACCTTTCAAGAACTTTCCCGAACGATTTTTATAGTGTGATGGGGTGCGCGTCGGCTCAGGACTTAGGTATTCCCAATTGCCGTCAGGCGCCGCCAAGACCCTGCCGGCACTCGCGGAAAAAACCGAAAGCTCTGTCGGAAAAGTTTTGGTCAAGCTTTTTCAAAAGCTTGCGAGGTCAAGGGCGAGTAGCCCTTGGCGCGCTCCGCAGAGCGCGAAATCCTTCTATCGGCGTTTCTTTTTGATAGATTTTTCTTTGCGCCTCCTTCTTGCAAAGAAAAATCGACTGTGGAGTGCCGAGAGCAACACGGGAGATGCGTTTTTTCGTCAGAAAACTTCTTGAAAGAAGTTTTCCGACACCTTTCAAGAACTTCCCCGAATGATTTTGATAGTGTGATGGAGTGCGCGTCGGCTCAGGACTTAGGTACTGCCGTTTGCCAGCAGGCACCGCCAAGACCCTGCCGGCACTACCGATAAAGAAAAAATACATTTTTCGAGTCATCCTGAGCGAAGGGGCGAAGCCCCGAGTCGAAGTTTTGCGTAGGTGAGGCATGCCGAACGGAGCAAAACCAACGAAAACAACCATGGGTTGTTTGAGGCAGGGATCTACTTTAAATCGCCATTGGCTTGCCGTATGAGAGTTGCTTTTTTGAAAAAGGCAAAGCCTTTAAAAGAATGTTTCAAGACCCTTCACAGGCTCACGCGATTTAGAGCACCCCATAAAGAAGTTTTCCAAAAAATCAATCGAAAAAAATTTAAAAATCCACATAAAAAATGCGGGATTGAGGGCAAGCAGATGGCTTGTGTTCAGTCCGCATGAAACACGAAAGGAGAAACGCGCTTGCGCGTTTGAGGCAATTTCGAGAGGGATCGCTTCAAAAGAGACACATGGAAGAAAAGCATGTTTACGACGAAAGTCAGATTCAGGTATTGGAGGGATTGGAGGCAGTCCGAAAGAGACCGGGTATGTATATCGGGTCTACTTCGGCGCGCGGTCTGCACCATTTGGTGTACGAGATCGTGGACAACTCCATCGACGAGGCACTGGCAGGTCGCTGTAAACGGATCGAGGTGATTCTGCACCCCGATGACAGCGTTTCGGTTCGCGACGACGGACGCGGAATCCCAAGCGGAATCCACCCCAAAATGGGCATTCCCACGCTTGAGGTGGTTTATACCGTTTTGCATGCCGGCGGCAAGTTTGGCGGCGACGGTTACAAATATTCGGGCGGACTTCACGGCGTTGGTGCGTCGGTTGTAAACGCGCTCTCGGAGTGGGTTGAGATCGACAACTGCCACGAGGGCAGACGTTACACCGAGCGTTTTGAGCGCGGCCACGTTGCGCGTCCCTTCCGTGACGAGGGCGAGACCGAGAAACACGGTCTTTACGTTCGTTTCAAGCCCGATTCCGAGATGTTTGAGGAGACCGTATTTGACTACGAGACGCTTCTCAAGCGTTTGCGCGAGCAGGCGTTCCTCAACGGCGGTGTGAATATTTGTCTGCGTGACGAGCGTGCTCCGCAGGAGGACGGAACCTTCCGTGAGGACGATCTTTGCTACGACGGCGGTATCCGATCCTTTGTGGAATATATCAACGAGCAGAAGCACTGCGAGGTGGTGCATTCCGAGGTAATCTACATGAAAGCCGAGCGTGACGATTGGGTGGCCGAGGTTGCGTTGCAATATAACGACACCTACAACGAAATGCTGCTCACCTTTGCCAACAACATCAACACGGTTGAGGGCGGTACGCACGAGATCGGATTTAAGACGGCGCTGACGAAGGTATTCAACGACTACGGCAGAAAATACAATATTATGAAGGACAGCGACAAGAATCTTTCGGGCGAGGACGTACGCGAGGGCTTGTCGGCTGTGGTATCGGTCAAGCTCACCGAGGCGCAGTTTGAGGGTCAGACAAAGGGCAAGCTTGGAAACAGCGAAATGAGAAAATACGTTTACGATCTTGTTACCGAAAAGCTTGCCGAATATCTGGAGGAAAATCCGGGTGTTGGAAAAGCGATTCTGGACAAGGCTCTGGCTGCTTACCGTGCGCGCGAAGCGGCAAGAAAGGCGCGAGAAGCAACGCGCCGCAAGGGTCTGCTTGAGGGCTCCACGCTTCCCGGAAAGCTTGCCGACTGTCAGGAAAAGAACGCCGAGCTGACCGAGCTCTATCTGGTAGAGGGAGATTCGGCAGGCGGTTCTGCAAAGCAGGGGCGCAACTCGCGCTTCCAGGCGATCCTTCCTTTGCGCGGTAAGGTACTCAACGTAGAGAAAACGAGACTTGACAAAGTATATTCCAACCTGTCGCTGATCCCGATCATTCAGGCATTGGGCTGCGGCATTGGCGAGGAATTTGACCCCGAAAAGCTGCGTTACGGCAAGATCATTATTATGGCGGATGCCGACGTGGACGGTTCGCATATTCGAATCCTGTTGCTCACCTTCTTCTTCCGCCACATGAAAAAGCTGATTGAGGACGGTCACATCTTCTTTGCGCAGCCGCCGCTTTACAAGATCTATAAAAAGGGATCGAAATACGGCTCCGAGCGGTATGCTTACACCGAGGAAGAAAAGGAAGCGATCGTTGCCGAAATGGGTGGCGTGAACATCGAAGCCGACCGCTATAAGGGTCTTGGTGAAATGAACCCCGAACAGCTTTGGGAAACCACCATGGACCCCACCCACCGCACCATTCTCCGCGTCACCGTGGAGGACGCTATGGCATGCGACGAAATGTTTACCCTCCTCATGGGTGATAAAGTAGAACCTCGTCGCGTCTTTATTGAACAAAACGCAAAATTCGCCGAAAACCTCGACGTTTAAAAATAACAAGAGCGGTTTTTGCAGGGAGACGATTTTTTTGTCAGAAAACTTCTTGAAAGAAGTTTTCCGACACCTTTCAAGAACTTCCCCGAACCAATTTCTATTGTGTGATGGAGTGTCTGTCGTCTCAGGACTTAGGTATTCCCAATTGCCGTCAGGCGCCGCCAAGACCCTGCCGGCACTACCGATAAAGAAAAAATAACCCATGTCTTGTAGGGACCGGCGTAGCGAAGCGGCGTGAGCGGAATGAATGACACCACGGTGTGGTGTCAGAACGCGAGCGTGACCGAGCCGCAGTGAGAACTCGACGGTCCAAAGAAGGAAGAACGCGAGCGTGACCGAACCGCAGTGAGAACTCGACGGTCCAAATGCGATTATGTTAAGCACTGCCACCCCCATCGGCACTCGCGAAAAAGCGAGATTCATCATAGCCTCCCTCCGGGAGGGAGGTGGGTTTTGCGTAGCAAAAGCCGGAAGGAGCCGGCGATGGCTAAGCCTTGCAATTCCCAAAAACGGAAACGACGAGACTCATACGCATGCTCTTTCCGTCATGCTTGGCGTCGCTCTGCCTCGCACTTTTTCAACCCTCAACCCCTGAACTTTTTCAACCCCATTCCAAAAAATCCGCAAACCGTCAAAACCAATCTGCAGAAAAGAGAAAGACTATGATAAAATTATTCCAAAATAAATTTTTTATCATCTGCCTTTGCGTGGCTGTGGTGCTTTGCGCCGTTCCAACCACGTTTTCTCTCATGGGCTACGGCGGACTTGCGAAAAATATAGTTGGAACCCTGACCGCTCCCTTCCGTTGGTGCGCCTCGGTTGTGACAAACGGCTTTACGGGCATTGGACGGTATTTTCAGGGAATCGACGCGCTGACAAAGGAAAATGAAGCCCTGCGAGACGAATTGGAATCCCTCCGCGAGGAGCTGGAGCGCGGCGAGATTCTCGAAGCCGAGAACGAGCGTCTGCGCGAATATCTCGACATCAAAGCCGCACACCCCTCTTTTGTGATGTGCGACGCGATGGTGATCGGCTTCTCTGCCGACAGTACGTCCACCGCTTTTACCCTCAACCGCGGTCAAATTCACGGCATTGCGGTCAACATGCCCGTCATTTCGGCTTCCGGTGTGGTCGGCTACGTTACCGAGGTCGGCATCAATTGGTGCTCTGTCACCACGGTGATCGATCCCAACAGCTCGGTGGGCGCATATCTGCCGCGAACCGGCAGCACGGGCATTGTCAGCGGCGACTATTCGCTCTCGCGGGAGGGTCTTTGCAAGCTTACCTACGTGGAGGCAAATGCCGACGTGCAGGTGGGGGATCGTGTGTATTCCAGCGGGATCGGGAGCGTCTATCCTGCCGATCTTTATCTCGGCGAGGTCATTTCGGTCGAGGTGGACGAATTCAGCCGCGCTTTGGTGGCAACCGTGCGCCCCGCAGTTGATTTTTCGGCGCTTCAATGGGTGATGATCCTCACGGGATATGAGTCGAAAAGCGCTCCCGCGGCTTGAAAAGAGAGGCACGTATGGCAAAATACTTCATGAGCCGCAGCGCGGCGCGACGGTCCGACCATTTGCGAGCCGTTTTGATGCTCGGTGTGCTGATCCTTGCTGTCACGGTGTTGCAGGTCTCGTTTTTCGGACGTATCCGCATCTTTGGCGCCATACCCGATCTCACCACCGTTACCGTACTTGCGATCGCTTTCTTTTGCGGAAAGGAGACCGGTGCCGTTACAGGCATTGCGGCGGGCTTTCTGATCGAGGCAATGGGGGGCGGTACATTTACGCTCCTTCCGCTCTTTTATCTTCTTTTATGCTATCCCATCGGGCATTATGCCCGCGCCGTGATCCCAAAGCGATTCACGGTCTATCTAACGATGCTTGCGATCGCGCTGTCCGCAAAGGCGGCGTTGACCCTGCTCCGGGCGAGCCTGAGCTATGCGACGTTTTCGCTTCTCTCGCTTTTGTGGACGGCTGTCCTGCCCGAGCTTTTGCTCACGGCTGTATGCGGGATCGCGCTCTTTTTGCCGCTTCGCTCCTTCTGCCGCAGGCTGGAGCGACGCCGCATCATTTAACGCAAATTTTGATTGTAATTTCAGACAATATACGAACAGGAAAGGTATAGAAACGTGGCAAACGAAAAAGACAAAAACGCAGCAAATCAGCAGGAGATCGCCCTGTTTGAAAACCAGAAGATCGTGGACGTGAGTATGGAGAAGGAGGTTAAAAAATCCTTCATTGAATACTCCATGTCGGTCATCATGGCGCGCGCGCTTCCCGACGTACGGGACGGCATGAAGCCGGGTGCGAGACGGATTCTGTACGCAATGTACGAGGACGGCTTGGTACACTCCAAGCCCTTCCGCAAGTCGGCAACCACGGTTGGTAACGTGCTGGGTCGCTATCACCCGCACGGTGACGCCGCCGTTTACGGCACGATGGTACGTATGGCACAGCCCTTCTCTCTGCGCTATCCCTTGGTAGAGGGTCACGGTAACTTCGGTTCGGTCGACGGCGACCCCGCCGCCGCATACCGTTACACCGAGGCGCGTTTGGACCGCATTGCCGACGAGATGATGCGTGACCTTGACAAAAACGTGGTTCCCATGATGCCCAACTTTGACAACCGCCTGCAAGAGCCGACGGTTTTGCCCTCGCGCTTCCCCAATCTTTTGGTCAACGGTTCGATGGGTATTGCGGTTGGTATGGCAACCAACATTCCGCCGCACAATCTGGGGGAAGTCATTGATGCCACGGTCTACCGCATGGACCATCCCGAATCCACGGTTGACGAGCTGATGGAATATATCAAGGGTCCCGATTTTCCGACCTACGCGACGATCTACGGTGTCAACGGCATTCGCGCGGCTTACACCACGGGTAAGGGACACATCATGGTGCGCTCACGTGCCGCGATCGAGGAGGATCACCGCCGCATCGTGTTCACCGAAATTCCGTTCGGCGTGAACAAGAGCATGCTTTGCGAGTCGATCGCCGACTGTGTAAAGGAAAAGAAGATCGACGGCATTACCGAGCTGCGCGACGAATCGGGCAGAGACGGTATGCGCATTGTGGTGGAGTATCGCCGCGACGTCAATCCGCAGATCGTGCTCAACCAGCTTTACAAATACACCCAGCTTCAGGAGACCTTTGCCATCAACATGCTCGCGCTTGTGAACAACGAGCCGAAGGTGCTGGATCTGCCCACGATCCTCGATCACTATATCGCGCATCAGGAGCAGGTCATTATCCGCCGCACGCAGTATGATCTGGACAAGGCAAAGGCGAAGGCACATATTTACGAGGGCTATAAGATCGCGCTCGACAACATTGACGAGATCGTGCAGATCATGAAGACCTCGCCCTCGATCCCCGAATCCAAGCTCACGCTGATGGAGCGGTTTGGTCTTTCCGACCTGCAGGCACAAGCGATCGTGGAAATGACGCTTGGCAAGCTGACGGGCATGGAGCGTAGCAAAATTGAGGACGAGCTGGCACGCTTGCACGCGCTGATCGCCGAGCTGGAGGCAATTCTTGCCGACATGGGCAAGATCCGCCAGATCATCAAGGACGAGCTGGGCGAGATCCGCCGCAAGTATGCCGACGATCGCCGCACCGATATTGTTCCCGCCGAGCATGAGATCATTCTCGAGGATCTGATCGAGCGCCATAGCTGTGTCATTACGCTCACGCACGCGGGCTACATCAAGCGTCAGCCTGCCGACACCTATTCGGCGCAAAACCGTGGCGGACGCGGCATTATCGGTATGTCCACAAAGGAAGAGGATTATATCGAGCGTGTGATCGCGGTCAACAGCCACTCCTATCTGATGATGTTCACCAACACGGGAAAGGTACAAATGCGCAAGGCGTATATGATTCCCGAGGCGGGCAGAACCGCAAAGGGACAAAACATTGTCAACATTCTCGAGCTGACCGAAGGCGAGAAGATCACGGCGTGCATCAGCGTCGACGGCTTCTCGGACGACCGTTACCTCACCATGGTAACCAAGCGCGGTGTAATCAAGCGCACGCTGCTGTCGGAATACGAATACCAGCGTAAGGGCGGCAAGATCGCGCTCAATCTGGACGAGGGCGACGAGCTTGTATTTGTGGTTGCAACCGAGGGTGAATGCGACCTGCTGATCGCCACAGCACAAGGACAGGCGCTCCGATTCTCGGAGAGCAACGTGCGCGTGATGGGCAGAACCGCAAGAGGTGTGCGCGGAATCAACCTGCGTGACGGTGACTACGTTGCGGGTGTTTGCGTGGTAGAGGAAGGCAAGGACCTGCTCTGTGTTACCGAAAACGGATTCGGAAAACGTAGCCCGTTCGACGATTTCCGCCTGATGAAGCATCGCGGCGGTATGGGTGTTACCTGCTACAACCTCACCGAAAAGAGCGGAATCCTCACGGGTATTGCCGCGGTGGACGACAACGACGACCTGATGATGATTACCGACACGGGTACCATCATTCGTACTCCCGTTTCGGGAATCCCGAGCCGTTCGAGAAGCGCGGGCGGTGTCATTGTGATGCGTCTTGGCGAGGACCAAAAGCTTGTAAACTTCACCACCACGCCGCATAGCGAGGACGAAAATCCCGAAGAACCCACCGAAGAACCCACCGAAGAACCGACTACAGAAGTGACCGAACCGCAGTGAGAACGCGACGGTCCAAGTGATCAGGTATTGCCAATTGCCGTCGAGGCTAGCCAAGACCCTGCCGGCACTGCCGATAAAGAAAAACACACGTGTATGCGTTTTTCGCCCCCTTGTGGGTCATCCTGAGCGGGGCGTTAGCCGCGAAGGATCTTGAAACATTCTTTTAAAGGCTTAGCCTTTTTCAGAAAAGTAACCAGATTCTTCACACGCTTGCGCGGCTCAGAATGACCCAAGAAGGGGATTTTCGATAACATAAACCCATCGGGCATTACCGAGAAAGCGAATTATCTCACAGCCTCCCTCCGGGAGGGAGGTGGGTTTTGCGCAGCAAAAGCCGGAAGGAGCCGGCGAAGGATAAGCCTTGCAATTCCCGAAAAAAGGAAAGAACATGAAAAAAATACTATTAATGATTTTAACACTCTGCATGCTGTCCACGGTTCTTGTCACCTTTTCGGCATGCGCCACCCCACCCCACGTCGATGAAATCTACGACCGTGTGGTGGAGCTGATCGAAGCGTCCTATGAATTGAATACGGTCTTTTATGGCGACGGTCTGCCCGTGTGGAAAACCGACTCGGCATTTGCCGAATTTTCACACCTGTACTTCGATTTTCCCTATAAGGGCGACTACGAGCTCGTGAAACCGCAGGCGAATTTTCAGTCGGTGGACGAGATCAAAATTGCCGCCGCAAAGGTGTATAGCCAGAAGTATTTGGAAACCGCGCTCTTTCCCGCCGCCTTTGACGGTCTCGCGTCCGACACTGCCGTGACGGGTGCTCGCTATCTGGAGGAAAACGGCTCGCTGTATCAATCCACCTCAAATGCCTTTGCCATAGAGGGGATCCCGATCTATGACTATTCTACGATGAAGGTCGTGACCATCGGCAAACGCGATGCTTGCTTTGTCGAAATCGAATACGTTCTCGATATCACGCCCGAGCAGACGCAAACCGCGTCGATCCGCATTGTCAAACAGGACGATGGACTTTGGTACCTCGATTCCTTTACGGGCTAACATGAAATACTTACGCACAAACATAAGGGGCGGTCTCAAGTTGAAATGAGACCGCCCCTTTCGGATGAAAACACAAAGGGTGTAAAAATCTTGCATAAACCAGCTCCCTCCGCGAGGGGGTGGCACGACGGAGTCGTGACGGAAAGAGCATGCGTATGAGTCATGTCGTTCCTGTTTTTGGGAATTACAAGGCATAGCCATCGCCGGCTCCTTCCGGCTTTTGCTACGCAAAACCCACCTCCCTCCCGGAGGGAGGCTGTGGAAACATTTGCTTTCTCGACAGTGCCGGCAGGGTTTAATCTTATCGCACTTGGACCGTCGAGTTCTCACTGCGGCTCGGTCACGCTCGCGTTCTGACACCACACCGTGGTGTCATTCATTCCGCTCACGTCGCTTCGCTACGCCGGTCCCTACAAGACATGGGCTGTTCTTTCTTTTCCGCGAGTGCCGGCAGGGTCTTGGTGGCGCCTGACGGCAATTGGCAATACCTAAGTCCTGAGCCGACGCGCACCCCATCACACTATAAAAATAGTCCGGAAAGTTTTTGGGGGTGCAGGGGGACTTTTGCAAAAGTCCCCCGCAAGCCGCATCCCCGCGTCTTCCGCGAGTGCCGGCAGGGTCTTGGCGGCGCCTGACGGCAATTGGGAATACCTTAGCCTTGAGACGATAAACATTCCATCACACAATAAAAATTCGTTCGGGGAAGTTTTTGGGGTGCAGGGGTCTTTTTTCAAAAAGCCCCCGCATTAATCGCGCCCCCGCATAAACCGCGTCCCCGCGTCCCCGCGCGTCCTGCAGATTATTTTTTCTTTCTAAAGGACCAAACGATGATGCCGACGGTAAGTGCGGAGGCGGGCAGGACGAGCACGAGCACGATACTCCAGATCATGAGCTGATTGGGGGTAACGGCGAGCTTCGCGGGCGGGATTTGCGCGGATGGGATCGAGATCGACTCATTTGCAGTATTGCCGAGGTGGTCGATCACAGATTTGATGAGTGCAAAGTTCGCGCTGCCCGTTGTATAGGCATTGATATTTGCAGTGAGGGCATCGGGCGAGGAGATCCAAACGATCTGTGTCTCTCCGCGCTCGGCGATCGCGCCGACCGTATATTCGGCACGTTTCTCGCTGTTTTCCCATTTTTTGTCGGTCTTGTTATAGACCGAAAGCTGACCCGCCGCCGAGGTATAGAGCCAAGAGGTGAGCGTAACACCCTCGGTTTCGGTGAGCGTGATCGCGTGCGGGAAATAAACGATAAAGGAGTTTTCGAGCCCCTCGCCAAAGGGGTGATCGGCGCGCAGATGGACTTTAAAGAGCGAGGGGTAGGAGGAGGTGGAATCGCTGAGCGCGTAGTTCGGGTTGTTTTCCAGCACGGTGTTCACCTCGTCCATAAAGCCAAGTCCGTAAGTGCCGAGGACCTTTGCAAGGTTGGGGAGGTCAGCGGCGGCATAAAAGGTGGTGAGAAAGAGCTTTCCGCCGGCATTGAGGTATGCGGAGAGCGCGGCGGCTTCGGCATCGGTGAGGTCGGTGGTGGGCGCGTTGAGAAGAAGCACGTCGCAGTCCTCGGGCAGGGCGGCGATCGAGATGGTTGTGCGGACCTCGTGGCAATTCTGCGCGAGCAGATAGGAGAGGTTGGAATCAAGCGCCGAGGCACCCGAGCCCGTGAGCGTGTAGACCACGGTGATATCGTCGCGCGTGACGAAATTAACGGCATTGGTCAGGCGCGAGTTGCCGTCAAAATAAGCGGTGAAGAAGGAGAGGAGCGTTTCGGCTTGCGCGGCATACTTCTCGTCCTCCATGATCATGAGCATTTCCTGATATTCGGCGGCGGAGAGGACCATGCTGTTGGTCCCGTCGTAGTAGTAATAGTAATAAAGCTCGTTGACATCGAGGATCCGATAGCGCTTTTCGCTTTCCACGATCAGGCTGCGGTCGGTGGGCCAGCTGCCGCCGTAGGCTTGGATAAAGGAATCCGACGTGGTGGCGGGGTCAACGATGTGAAGCGTGACGCGGTCGCTTGCCTCCTCAAAACGGAGCAGGAATTCGTACAGGTCGGAGTCTGCCGCGGCGCGACCGCCCGAGCAGAGCCAATAAAGGGTCACGTCCTCGTCGAGCTCATGCTCCAGCCAATCGAGCGTTTGCGACGAGAGCTTGAAGGTATCGGAGCCCGTGAGGTTGATTTTGGACACCGTGTGCGGCAAAAGCGCGGTGAGGGCATTGAGCGTGATGGCAAGCACCAGCACCAAAAGGATCAGCAGTGCCGAAACAGCCCCTGCGCGGTGGTATTTGTTGAGCCCGAAAAAGGCGGCGATGCGGTTGCGTTCTTGCATGATAAGCCTCCCTCCTCTCAAACGCGGCGGCGTTTTTCCATCGACTGCACCGTGAGGAACAGGAAAACGCCGATAAAGGTCAGATAAAACAGAACAGCGGGCAGATCAAGATGCCCATAGGTCATGCCGCCGAAGCGCGTAAAGGGATTCACGGCATGCAAAAATGAAGCAATGAGATTGACAAACGCCTCGGGTCTTACAAGAAAGACCACAGAGACGGCGGTAACAAGCAGCGCGGCGATGATCAGGCCGAGCGTTACGTTTTTGGTGGCGCGCCACATCAAAGCCCCCGCGCCGAGTGCCGCCAGCAGGCAGACCACCAGCGAGAAAAGCGACGCGGTGGGCAAAAGCGGCAGGAAGGAGCCGAGAAAATAGAAGCCGAGCAATGCCGCGATCGAAAGCACCGCCGCAACGATCTGGTTTTCCACCAGCGAGGAGAGGTAGGTGCAAAGCGCGATCAGGGCAAGCGCCATGAGCACGTAGCCAAAGAGGGCAACGTAGGCAGAGGCAAGGTTGATGCTTCCCATGGTGGAAAAGAGCAACGGGAAGAGTGCCATTACGCCCGTTGGAATGAGAAACAGGACCGCCTGCGCCAAAAATTTACCGAGCACGACCTCGGAGAGGCGCAAAGGGAGCGAATAGAGGAGCAGGTCGGTGCGGCTGTGGCGTTCCTCGGCAATGCTGCGCATGGAGAAAAAGGGGATCAGCACGATCAAGACCCATTGCATCAAGGTCAGCGTCAAGGCGAAATCGGCACTTGCCGAAAAGAGATGGATCAGCGCCGAGAAAAGCCCCGCGAAAAGCAGGAGGATCGCGGTGGAAACATATCCGAACAGACCCGAAAAATAAATTTTTAATTCTTTTCGAAAAATAGCGGACATAAGGCTCAATCCTCCGTTTCTTCGTCAATCAGCTCGTATTCGCCGTCGCGGTCATTCACTTCAGCACTCGCGAGGGGAGCGGACTTTTTGCGGGTGTTGGCGGACTGTGCGGCTTCCTCGGTCAGGCGCAGGAAAATGCTCTCGAGCGATGCCTCTTCGCGTTCCATGGAGACCACGGCATAGCGACGGTCTGCCATAGCGAAAAAGATGCGGTCGCGCAGGTCGGTCTCTCCGCTTGCCGTAACGGTGAGCGAGACCACACCCGCCTCGCGCGAGCCCTCCGATGTGCAGGATTCGATCTCGTCGATGCCGTCCAGCACCTCCAAAATGCCCTGTTCGTCACCGCGCACCGCAATTTTGATGCGCGCGGTGGTGCCCGCCTTGTCCTGTAGCTCCTCAATCGGCGCGTTGGCGATCAGCTTGCCGCCCGACAGGATCAGCACGTGGTCGCAAAGCTCGCTGATCTCGGCGAGAATGTGGCTGCTCACGATCACGGTTTTCATCTCGCCCAGCCGACGGATCAGCTCGCGGATCTCCTTGATCTGCTTGGGATCAAGCCCCACGGTAGGCTCGTCAAGAATGATGATGTCGGGGTTCCCGAGCATTGCCTGCGCAATGCCAACTCTCTGGCGGTAACCCTTGGAGAGGTTTTTGATCAGGCGGTCGCGCATGTCAAGCAGCAGCGTCAGCTCCATGACCTCTTGCACCTGGCGGAGCGCGCGCGCATAAGAAACGCCCTTTGCCTCCGCCACGAACATGAGGTATTCAAAGGGACTCATCTCGCCGTAAACAGGCGGAATTTCGGGCAGATAGCCAATGCATTTTTTTGCCTTGAGCGGCTTGTCAAACATGTCAAAGCCGTTGATGCGCACGCTGCCCTCGGTGGGGGCAAGACAGCCCGTGATCATATTCATGGTGGTGGATTTTCCGGCACCGTTCGGCCCGAGCAGACCGTAAATTTTGCCGTTGTAGATCTTGAAATTCAGGTGATCCACCGCGGTGTGATCGCCGTATTTCTTTGTCAGATTTTTGACCTCGATCAAATTTTGTGCCTCTCTTTCTTTTCGCAAAATGTTTTTATCTATCTATAATATTATAATGCTAACAGCCCAATGTGTCAAGAGTATGACCAAATTTTGACGTTTTTTATGCGGAGACGCGATTTGCGGGGTCTTTTTGAAAAAAGACCCCTGCACCCCAAAAACTTTCCCGAACGATTTTTATAGTGTGGTGGAGTGCGCGTCGGCTCAGGACTTAGGTATTGCCAATTGCCGTCAGGCGCCACCAAGACCCTGCCGGCACTACCGATAGGAAACCGTTTTCTTTATCGGGGTCATTCTGAGCCGCGCAAGCGTGCGAAGAATCTGGTAGCTTTTCCGAAAAAGGCAAAAACTCCGAAAAAATGTTTCAAGATCCTTCGCGGCTGCCGCCCGCTCAGGATGACCCAAGAAGGTATGTATTCAGAGTTATAAACAACCCCTGCCGGCACTCGCGGAAAAACCGAAAGCTCATTCGGAAAAGTTTTGGTCAAGCTTTTTCAAAAGCTTGCGAGGTCAAGGGCGAGTAGCCCTTGGCGCGCTCCGCAGAGCGCGAAACTCCCTGATCGGCGTTTCTTTTTGATAGATTTTTCTTTGCGCCTCCTTCTTGCAAAGAAAAATCGGCTGTGGAGTGCCGAGAGCAAAATGAGAGGGGGTGAGTACCAAATGCATTTTTGCATTTGACTCACCCCCATGAACCTCGCCCTGCGTTTTTATGTTTTTATACGAATGAGAGAATATCCTCGGGGAGGGTGTAGGCGGACTGAAAGCGGATCGGTGTTTGGGCGTCCTCGGAAAGGAGGAGAAGCGCATCGCCCGACCCGCACAGATGTTGCGCGCCGTCATGTCCGAAGAGAATCATTTTGGAATCGATCATGGTGGTCGTGCGCAGCGCGATGCGTGTTGGGAGGTTTGAAAGAAGCAGCTCGGGCAGAATAATGGGTGACGGTCTCTGTACGCCGATGATGAGGTGAACGCCCGCGGCGCGCCCCTTTTGCGTGATGTAGCAGAGGGCGTCGGTCGCTTTTTTGCGCATTTCGGACGTGAGCATCAGGTTCATGATCTCGTCGATCACCACCACGACATAGGGCATTGGCGGAAGACGGTTGTTTCCGATGGCTTCGCGTCGGTAGGTTACAATTCCAACGGTATGCGCCGCGCGGAGCCGTTCACAACGTGCTTTGATCTCCTCGCAAAGGATCTGCAATGCCGAAATTGCCTCGTCGGGGTCGCTGATTATGGGGTAGAGCAGGTAAGGAAACGACTTCAGCGCGGAAAACTCGACCTTTTTGGGGTCAAACAGCAAAAAGCAGAGATCCTTGGGCGAGAGCTTGGAGGTAAGCCCCGCAATAAAGGTGTTGATCAGCGAGGTCTTTCCCGAACCCGAAATACCCGACACGAGCAGATGCGGCTGAAGATCCAAGCGAAATTGTACGGGCCAGCCGTCGGTATCAATGCCGATGCAGAGTGACGGAAGCCGCTCGGATTCGGTATCGCGGCACAGGGAGCGGACGTCCGAAAAGGTCACCGCCTCGGTATTTTCGTTTGGAATGTCGATCAAAAGCGTGTTCGGGTGGTTTGGCTCCACCGAAACGCGTACGGGGTACGCGCTGTGCAGAGCGAGTGCGAGCTCGGAGGATAGCGACGAAGCCTTAGGAGGCTTCTTTTTTTCGCGTGGCGGCTGAAGCGTGACCCTGTAGCGTGTGACGCGCGGCGATTTGGAGTACGTGATCTCGCGCGCCTCAAGCCCCACATTCTTTAAAAATTCCGATATGGTGTAGGTGCAAAATGCAAGATGCTCCCAGCTATCGCCTTCAATATTCGGAAAGCTTGCTTGGCTCATTTTAAAATGCCTCCTCTCTTGGATTCTTCCGTTTCATTATAACAGAATCCCGCGTAAAAGTCAACCGCTAAAACCGCATGATGCGGAGACGCGAGGACGCGGTTTTTGTCAGAAAACTTCTTGAAAGAAGTTTTCCGACACCTTTCAAGAACTTTCCCGAACGATTTTTATAGTGTGATGGGGTATCCATCGTCTCAGGACTTAGGTGCTACCGATTGCCGTCAGGCACCGCCAAGACCCTGCCGGCACTCGCGAAAAAACCGAGAGCTCTTGCGGAAAAGTTTTGGTCAAGCTTTTTCAAAAGCTTGCGAGGTCAAGGGCGAGTAGCCCTTGGCGCGCTCCGCACAGCGCGAAACTCCCTTATCGGCGTTTCTTTTTGATAGATTTTTCTTTGCGCCTCCTTCCTGCAAAGAAAAATCGGCTGTGGAGTTCCGAGAGCAACACGGGACGCGTTTTTTGTCAGAAAACTTCTTGAAAGAAGTTTTCCGACACCTTTCAAGAACTTTCCCGAACGATTTTTATAGTGTGATGGGGTATCCATCGTCTCAGGACTTAGGTACTACCGATTGCCGTCAGGTGCCGCCAAGACCCTGCCGGCGCTCGCGGAAAAGCGAGTTTTCCCATAGCCTCCCTCCGGGAGGGAGGTGGGTTTTGCGTAGCAAAAGCCGGAAGGAGCCGGCGATGGCTATGCCTTACAATTCCCAAAAACGGGAACGACGTGAATCATACACAAACTTTATCGGCACTCGCGGAGGACGCGGGGGTACGATAAAGGGGGTGAGTCAAATGCCAAAATGCATTTGGTACTCACCCCCGACGTTTTCGCTTTGCGGCTAAACACCGCAATTTTCGACGGCTTTGCAGTCGAAAACCGCAAATTCCGCGCTACAAAAAAGCCTACCGTCGGCTTTTTTGAGCAGAGGCTGCGCCAATGACGCAGCCTCTTTATTTTAGGTATTCAAATGTTTTTTCCAAGCGAAGCCGTCTTTTTGGCTACAGCCGGCTCTGCCGCCGCCGGCGCAAGCGCAGGCGCAGGCACATGCGCAGGCGCAACCGCCGCCTCCGCCGCGATAGCGGTGCGAGGCGGACGCCTCATTGCAGGCGGTGCGATAGAGGGGATTGACGCGTCCGTAGAGATGCACGCGGTGACCGTGACCCGAAAGGAATCCGCGTCCGCGATCGTAGGAAACGAAGCTGTCGATCAGATAGACCTCAAAGGCGCCGACCAACAGGATCAAAAAGACCATTCCGATCACCATTCCGATCTTATCGCCGCGCAGGGTGTCTTCAACGTCCGAATCGTTGAATTCCTCATATTTTACGGTTTGCGCGCCCCGGAAGGAGTCGGCGTTATAGCGCACCGTCATGGGAACGTAGGTGCCGCAGGGCATTTCGCCCTCCCAAACGTGATAGGAGGACTTTTTCGATGCCGCGTTGGTTTCGGTCAGCCCCACCGCGTCCTTCCAACGGAAGGTAAAATGCTCCACGGGGGTAGCGTTGAACCAAGAGGGGATCAGCTCGTAGAAATAGCCGTCCTCGTCCTTGCAAAGCATGTTGGCTTGGTTGACGGTAAAGCAAATTTCGAGCTGCTCGCCAGCCGTATAGGCGCGGTCGAGGTGGACCTCCAACGTGCAGAAATCGTCCTCGATGTAGGGCACCGTGCTGCTTGCCGCACCGCCGAGAGAAGTGCGATCCACCGTAAAGGAGCGGTTCGGCATGCCAATTTCGATCCACGTCAGCGGCTCGTCCTCGTCCAGCGGCGTCCAAAGGAGGCGGTAGGTGATGTCGAGCGTGCCGTCACCGCGCGGCTCGACCGTGATCTCATACGCATTGATCACGTCCTGCGGTTGGGGGTTGTAGATGATTGCCAAAATGACCATGCAGATCTGCAACACGACCAGACAGACCATCAGGATCGTGTCAAGGATTGGGAATTTTCGTTTTTTGCGGATCTCCTGCTCGGAAAAGGGATCGGGGGAGTATTTTTTCTTTTTGCTTGCCATTTCAAATCTCCTTTCCCGATGCGGAGCGGAAGGGGCAACGCAGTGCCTCGGCTTCGGTCATTGCGCGCAGACGGCGGCAGATGCGGTGCTTCCATATTTTGTCGAATGGATCGGTGAGCAGGTTGCCGAGCGTGGCATCTGCGGAGAGCCAGCTCTGGCAGGGGATCGCGTGCCCGTCGGGCGAGACCGCCATGTTAGAAAGCGCGGCGCCGCACATCGGAACACGCAAGCCGAGTGCCTCCAGGCGTTCCGATGCAATCAGACCGGGAGAGGTAAAATCAAGCTCCATGCCGTGCGTGTCGCAAAATTCCTTTGCCGCGCCAAGGATCGCGCAGAGCTCGTCCTCGGTCAGATCCTGATCGGCATGCGCACTTGCCGCACCACCCGTGCAGATCAGTCCGCTCAGCGTGACGTAACGGACTCCAAGGCGGTGCAGGAGCGTGAGCGTGGCAGGGTAGTCGGCATTGAGGCGGCAGAGCGGGGTGTTTACACTGACGTCGAGCCCCGCCGCGAGCGCGTTTTCAATGCCGCGCAAGGTGTCGGCATGATGCGACGCCCCAACAAGCGTGTTATGTACGGTCTCGTCGGCGGAATAAAGCGTGATCTGCACGCTGTCGAGCTCGGCTTTGCAAAGACCGTCGGCAAGCGCACGCGTGAGCGCCACGCCGTTGGTGTTCAGTCTTGTTACGAACCATTTCGCATGCGCGACGAGCTCGCAAAGGTCCTCGCGCAGTGTGGGTTCACCGCCCGTGAAGGTCAGCATGGGCACGCCCGCGCGGCGGAGACGGTCGATCACACGCTTCCATTCGTCGCCCGAAAGCTCGCGCGTTCCCGAAAGACTCTGCCCTGCCGCATAGCAGAAGCGGCATTTTTGATTGCATTTCCATGCACCGCCCTCGTCTGTCATGGCACTCACCATCAGATCCATGCGGTGCGGTGCGGTCATGTGCTTGGCATAGGAACGGATCGAAAGACGCTCGATCTCGGCGTCGGGATTGGCTCCGCCCGCAACGGCGAAAAGGACGTCCAGAATCTCGTTCAGGTCTTCGCGCAGCTCCTCCGCCGATGCGTGACGGTAGAAGCGGCGTGTCCGCGCAACCGTGCGTTCGATGAGAGCTTCGGTTTCGGCGTCGTCGATCGGATCACCGCCCGTGGCTTCCACCTCCTCCATAAAATGCGAAAGCAGGATCGCCCATGAATAGCCGATCGGGAGCAGATAGTAGCCGTTTAATATGACAATGTGCGGTGCCGTGCCGAAAAAACGCGGACGCGGCGGGATCAGATGGATCCGTACTACACCGGGACCCTGCGGGTCAAAGGTGCAGTGACGTACTCCCTGCCGCCATGCGCGCCGTTGCGCTAAAAAATTGCCAATGCTCATCTTTTCGTTGGTTTCTCCTTTTTTATTTTTTGTCAGAAAAGTTCTTGAAAGAAGTTTTCTGACGAAGATTGCCTCCCCGCAAAAAACGTACCCCCGCGTCCTCCGCGAGTGCCGATGGAGTTTGTGTATGATTCACGTCAGTATCGTTTTTGGGAATTGTAAGGCATAGCCATCGCCGGCTCCTTCCGGCTTTTGCTACGCAAAACCCACCTCCCTCCCGGAGGGAGGCTGTGGAAAATCTCGCTTTATCGGTAGTGCCGGCAGGGGTTTAATATTATTGCATTTGGACCGTCGAGTTCTCACTGCGGCTCGGTCACGCTCGCGTTCTGACACCACACCGTGGTGTCATTCATTCCTTCTTTGGACCGTCGAGGACGCCGGTCCCTACAAGACAAGGGTTATTCTTTCTTTATCGGTAGTGCCGGCAGGGTCTTGGTGGCGCCTGACGGCAATTGGCAATATCTATGTCCTGAGACGATGGACACCCCATCACACCATAAAAATTGGTTCGGGAAAGTTTTTGGGGTGCAGGGGTCTTTTTTCAAAAAGACCCCGCAAACCGCGCCCTCGCAAAAACCGCGTCCCCGTGTTTTAGATCAAGTTTTAGTCGATGCTTTCGATGATCCAGACACCGCCGCGGCGGACGTCGAGAAAAGCGCAGTTTCCGATGATCTCGTTGGAGACTGCGTATTGGAAGGTGCGCGAGAGGCGCGCGTTTTTGAGCGGGTACTTGCAGCCATCGAGCGTCACGCCTTTTACGATCGGGTCGGCGGCGATGAGCGAGAGATAGCGGTAGGCACTGCGTGCGATGAGCGTACTGTTGTTCCGCAGAAAGCGCACGCGGTTTTTGCCACTTGTCATCAGCGCGTGGATATGGTTTTTGTCGAGGTATTCGAGGATCGCGACCGAGGAGAGCGTGTGGTCGAGGCGACCCTCCAAGCCACCGATGATCACAAGCTCGTTGGCTCCGCGCTCCAAAGCCGTGCGCACGGCGAGCTGGGTGTCGGTGTCGTCCTTCTCGGCAGGCACGCGGATCAGCTCCACGTTGTCGGGGAGGTTTTCCTCGCCGAGTGAGTCAAAGTCGCCGAGCAGGATCTGCGGCATCACACCAAGTGCACGCGCGTTGGTGTAGCCCGAATCTGCCGCAAGGACCAGGTCGCCTTCCTTTGGTGCTTCGGTTACAAGCGCGGGGTGGATCTTACCGCCCGTATAGATAAAAGCCTTCATGCCTGCGTCCTTATTTATGCCTGCTCGGAAACAATTTCCTTCAGGAGCGGGATCAGATGCTCTGCCACGGTGTTATGCCCGTCACGCAGGGGGTGCAGGGGCTCGGGGGAGATCCAACCGTTGGAATCGATGAAGCGGACGTTGCAGTTGTTCTTTGCGTTGTAGTCGGCAATCATTTCGCCAAGCTCCGCGTGATGCGCACCACAGAAAGCCGAGAGCGCGATCACGGTCGCGTTGGGATTCTTTTCGCGCACAACGTCAAGCAGCCGCGCGTAATTTTCCAGATAGAGAGCGGTGGGTCTGCCGCGGTCGTTTGCGCCGTGATTGATCAGAACGAAATCGGAGGGCGCGTGCGTAATGGGCGAGCCGTCGAAATTGAAGGGATAAGCGTTTTGTGCGAAGGGGACCGAGCCGCAACCAACGCGCGTGACCCCCACAGCGCCGTAGCCCATAAAGACGGGACGCAGATCAAGCGCCTCGGCGGTCTGCCATGCGTAGGTAGCGCAAACGTCGTCGAGATAACAGCGGTTGAGCTGGCTGATCTCGTGCGCGGGCATGCCGCCTTCGGCAAAATCCACGTCGATCAGTACACCCTCGGTGATCGAGTCGCCCACAAATTCGATCACACGGCGGTTGTCGGCAGGGATCGGGATCGGCTTTTCGGTTTGAACGCCCATAAAGGAGACCTTCGCGGTCAGGGGCGCGTACCAGCGTCTTTCCTGCTCGGTGCCGCCGCGGTAGATGATGCGGCAGACGTGCTTGCCTTCGGTTTTCGCGATCACACGCATGTGGCTGTCGATCGGAGCGTCAAACATGTCGCCGCCGTCGAGCTGGAGCCATAGATGCAGGCGCGGCGTGGCGTTCATCGAAACGTCAAAATGCACGAGTGCCATTTTGCCCTCAAAGGCAAATTCAATATAAGAGCCCGTAGCGGTCGCAACGGCGGCGTGGGGATCACGCGTGTCCCAACGACCTGTCAGGCGAATGCTTTCGTGAGAATAGGGAACGTTCATGGCAAGGAGTCCTTTCTGTTCTGATATTGGCAGATTGATGCCGCAAAAAATAAGATCGTTTGTCAGTTTTCCTCACGCCAAGCGGCGAGAGCCGCCTTGTCGGCACCGGAGAGCGAATAGGCAAGCCATTCCGAGCCGTCATCGTAGATGCAGAGCGTGCCGTAAGCTTTTTCCTCATAGTTGAGGTCGTCCACGTAGAATATATCCACAAATACGCCAACCGTCAGATCGTCCACACAGACCCCGTCAAAGGTGTAGCGGTAGTAGGTGTAGAGCGAGGTGGTGTCGCGCAAATAGTTTTCATTTGGAGAATAGCGAGTTTTTTCAAGCGTTTCGGGCTGGATATTGTCCGAGCTGTCCTCGGGGGTAAGGTCGGTGGTTTTCACCAACGTAACGTCAAAGAGATGGTTTTCCCGGTCGGGGATCTCATCGAGCGTGTAGTCCTCGGCGAGATGGCGGATCGTGCTGTTGTTGTAGCGCAAAACGATCTGCACCTGCTCGGCTTCGGGAATGAAGACGCACTGCGTGACCGAGAAATAGCCGTAGTTGCCCTCGGCGCGCGTGATCGATGCCTGCTCCTGATAGCGCAGGGTGAGCGAGGTGCCGTGGGTCTCGTAAGCCGAAACAAGCGCTTCGTTTGCTTGCAGATGTCCGATCTCGCGGGGGGGCTTGGTGGAGACGAACACACGCCAGAGAAGGAGCGCATTGATGGCAACGACCAGAAGCACCAAAAGGGTGCGAATGATGCGTCCGACGATGCGGACTTTACGGAAATTTGGCATTTTTGAGCTTCCTTTCATAAATTGGCGAGTTTGCCGAGATGCGATTCAAGCGCGACACCGTTGCGCGCGGGGGCGTCGATCGCGGCGGAATCGCGGATCACCTCGGCGGTAAAACGCGCGGCCGTTTCGCAGGCGGCGGGAAATTCCTTGCCGTCGAGCAGGGCACCGAGCAGGACCGACGCAAAAAGGTCTCCCGTACCCGGAAAGGGTCTGCCCTCATGCGGAAGGCGCACGCAAAAGCGCGAGCCATCGGTATCACGGCCCACGTTTGCCAGCGTCCCGTCCGAAAGCCCGATCCCCGTGATCACGATCCTGCCGCCGCAAATGCCTTCCAGCGCGCAAAGGAGCGACTCGGCAAAGGCGAGCGCCTCGGCCTCGGGGAGCGCGGCGGTATCGCGCCACGGCGTGTCGGTGAGAAAGCATGCCTCGGTGAGGTTGGGGGTGAGAAGCTGTGCGCGCGCGGCAAGCTGCTTCATTCCGCGCATCAGCTCAGGGGTGTAGGTGGAGTAGAGCACGCCGTCGTCGCCCATTACGGGGTCGATCAGGATCAGCGGCGTATTTTGGCTCTCGTCGGTGCGCGCGGCAAAGAGATCGAGAAAGCGCGAGACGGTCTCGATCTGCTCGGCACTGCCGAGAAAGCCCGTGTAGATCGCGCGGAACGAGACCCCAAGCCGATCCAAATGGGCGGCGATGGCGTCCATATCGGCGGTGAGGTCGCGGAAATAAATGCCGTCAAAGCCGCCCGTGTGGGTTGAGAGCAGAGCGGTTGGGACGGGGACGACCTGATAGCCCATGACCGAGAGCGTTGGCAGCACAACGGTGAGGGCGCACCTGCCGAAGCAGGAGAGGTCGTGAATGGCCGCGATGCGCGGCGGCATAGAGCGTTTCATGTTTTGTGGATTCCTTTCGGGGGATAGCCGTTCGGTCGGCAAAGCGGGACTGTTGCGGTTCGATGCGGAAGCCGTATCGCTTCTCCCTGCGAATGCAACAGTCCCGATGTCCGATCCTGTATGTTGTCTTAATTTTTGAGGCGGTCCAGCGCGTTTTGCAAAAGGATCTGCGCCGAAAGCGTGTCGATCACCTGCTTGCGCTGTTTTCCGCGCGTGTTGGTCTCGTTGAGGTAGCGCGATGCCGAGACTGTGGAAAGCCGTTCGTCGATCATGGCAACGGGAACGCTGCCGCCGAGCTTTTCGGAAAGCAGAGCGGCAAACGCGCGGCAGCGCTCGGCGCGAAAGCCCTCCGAGCCGTCCATGTTGCGCGGGAGCCCCACCACAACGGCACCGACCGCGTGCTCACGTGCGACGTCGGCAACCGCGGCGGCGGTTTTTTCGATCCCGCCGGGCGAAACGTATCCGATCCCCGAGGCGAGAAAGCGGCCGATGTCCGACACGGCAAGACCGGTTCTGGTATCACCGAAATCAACGCCGAGAATGCGGCCCTTCGTTTCGCGCAGGTCGATCAAGCGAACTTCTGATTCAGCCATTCGAGCAGATCTTTCCAAACCTCATCGCGTCCGATCTCGTTTACGATCTCATGGCGCATTTCGGGGTAGAGCTTGAGGGTAATGTCACGCATGTCGGCTGCCAGCAGAGCCTCGGCAACCTTTTTCGGTCCCTCGCCCCAATTGCCCACGGGGTCCTCCTCGCCGCTGACGACCAGCACGGGAAGGTCCTTGGAAAGGGTAGCGGCCCAATCCTCGCGGTTGACCTGATCAAGCAGGGTAAAGAGGTCGTAGTAGCCGCGCAGGGTGAAGTTGTAAACGCAGAGCATATCGGCGTTGTAAGCCTTTACGATCTCCTCGTCGCGCGTGAGCCATGCGTTGCGGTCACAGCCCTCGCCGCACTTTTTGTTATAGCCGCCGAAGCAAACGCGGCGGAGCATCTTGGAGCGGAAATGCTCTCCAAGGAAGGTCATCATATGCTTGGTAACCGCCTTGCCGAATGCGGTGGGCATACCGGGGCCCGCCGTACCGCAGATCACGGCTGCCTGATAAGTGGAGGAATACTTCTCCAGCACCGCGCGAGCGATGAAGGAGCCCATGCTGTGACCGAACAGGATCACGGGCAGATCGGGGTACTCCTGCTTCATTTTGAGAGTGAGGTTGTGCACGTCCTCAACGAGGAAGTCAACGCCGCCGTCCTTTGCGGTGTAGCCGAGGTCGCGGGTGGATTTCGCGGAGTAGCCGTGACCGAGGTGGTCGTGACCGAACACCAGAATGCCCTCGTTGGCGAGGAACTGCGCGAATTCACGGTAGCGCAGAATGTACTCGCACATGCCGTGCGAGATCTGGAGCATGCCGCGCGGGTTCTCGGGAACCAGCTTATAAGCGGCGAGAGTGGTTTTTCCGTCGGAGGAGGTTGTTGTAAAGCGTTGCATAGGGGGAACCTACCTTTCTTGATTTTCTGTCCGAAATCATTATATTTTCGTTTTATTGTTTGTCTTTCAAAAGCGCGATCACGCCGTCGGGAGTGGTCTCGCATTCCTCGCGTGTGTTGAGATCCTTCACGCGTACCACGCCGCGTGCCGCTTCGTCGCCGCCCATGATCAGCACGTGCGAATAGCCGTCCTTTACGGCAAAGTCGATCTGCTTGCCGAACTTTTTCGTGCCGAGGTAGACCGATGCGGTGATGTCGGCGTCGCGGAGGGTATCCACCAGCGCGAGGTAGCGGTCGTAGGGGACGTCTTCAAAGCGTGTGACGAGCACCTTGACCGATTCGTCAAAGGAGGCGGGCATGAGCTTGTGCGTTTCGAGGAAGTGCTCCAGCGTGACGTCTCCCATGCCGTATCCAACGCCCGAAACCTTTGCGTTCTTGACGAAAAGGCCAACGAGGTTGTCGTATCTGCCGCCGCCGAACATGGCGCGGTTGTTCTCGGGCGCGTTGTCAAAGACCTCAAACACGGTACCCGTGTAGTAATCCAGACCGCGAATGATGCCGAAATCAAAGACGCAATACTTGCGCAGACCCGTGCGGTCAAGTGCGTCAAAGAGCTGACGGAGCTCTCCCGCGCCCACCGAATCGGGGCAGAGGGCGATGGCATCGGACACGTCCATGGTGTAGAGCGCGTCGATCTTGGCGATCTGCCCGTCCGAGAGACCGAGCTCACGGAGTTCTTTTTCATATTCCTCGCGCGGGATCTTGCCCTTGCGGTCAATGACCTTGGAGACCTTGCGGCTGCCCTCGGGATCGGTTCCTGCAATGGCGGCGATCACGTCGTTGAAGAAGCGGCGGTTGTTGATGCGCACGGTGAACATGCTCTCGTCCGCGCCGAACGCGCGCAGAAGGGCGATCGCGCTGGAAATGACCTCAAGGTCCGCCTCAAAGCCATCGCAGCCGAAAATGTCAACATTGATCTGCCAGAACTCGCGCAAGCGGCCGCGTTGGGGACGCTCGCAACGGTACATGTTCGGGATCGAGAACCACTTGAGCGGGAAATTGAGCTCGCCCATCTTGCCCGCCACCATGCGTGCCACGGTGGGGGTCATTTCGGGGCGGATCGCCATGCGGCGGTCGCCTCTGTCGGTAAAGTTATAGGTTTGCTCATTTGCCAGCTCCTCCCCGCTTTTTGCGGCGTAAAGAGCGAGCGACTCAAGCATGGGGCCGTTGTATTCCTCAAACGCCGAGCGCTCTAAAACGTGGCGGATCACACCAAAAAACCAATTGCGCATGCGCATCTCGCGCGGGTAAAAATCTCTTGTGCCTTTGTAGGGCTGTGTTGATAGCTTCTCGCTCATTGCCAATACCTCTTGGAAAAATCTATATTCTTCTTTATTATAACAGATTCTTTTTGTAATTTCAATACCTTTCGCCAGGTTTTTTGTCAGAAAACTTCTTTCAAGACGTTTTCTGACGAAAATCGCGTCCCCCGCGTCCTCCGCGAGTGCCGGTGAAGTTTGTGTATGATTCACGTCGTTCGCGTTTTTGGGAATTGTAAGTCACAGCCATCGCCGGCTCCTTCCGGCTTTTGCTACGCAAAATCCACCTCCCTCCCGGAGGGAGGCTGTGGACAAATTTGCTTTTTCGCGAGCACCGATGGGTTTATGTTTGCGAAAATTCCCTTTCGGGTCATTCTTGAGCAGAAAAGTGCAAAGCACTTTAGCGACACGCAAAGCGTTGTCGGGCGTAAGCGTGCGAAGAATCTTGAAACATTCTTTTAAAGGCTTTGCCTTTTTCAAAAAAGCAACTCTCATACGGCAAGCCAATGGCGATTTTAAGTAGATCCCTGCCTCAAACAACCCATGGTTGTTTTCGTTGGTTTTGCTCCGTTCGGCATGCCTCACCTACGCAAAACTTCGACTCGGGGCTTCGCCCCTTCGCTCAGGATGACTCGAAAAATGTAATTTTTTCTTTATCGGTAGTGCCGGCAGGGGTTGTTTATAACTCTGAATACAACCCCTTTTCTGGGTCATCCTGAGCGAGGCGGTAGCCGCGAAGGATCTTGAAACATTCTTTTAAAGGCTTTGCCTTTTTCGGAAAAGTTACCAGATTCTTCGCACGCTTACGCGGCTCAGAATGACTCGAATAAAGAACTGGTTTCGTATCGGTAGTGCCGGCAGGGTCTTGGCGGTGCCTGACGGCAATTGGGAATACCTAAGTCCTGAGCCGATGCACACCCCACCACACTATAAAAATCGTTCGGGAAAGTTCTTGAAAGGTGTCGGAAAACTTCTTTCAAGAAGTTTTCTGACAAAAAACTAGTCTCCCGTATTGCTCTCGGCACTCCACAGCCGATTTTTCTTTGCAAGAAGGAGGCGCAAAGAAAAATCTATCAAAAAGAAACGCCGATCAGGGGAGTTTCGCGCTCTGCGGAGCGCGCCAAGGGCTACTCGCCCTTGACCTCGCAAGCTTTTGAAAAAGCTTGACCAAAACTTTTCCCGATGGGGGTGTTTGCGTCCTCCGCGAGTGCCGGCAGGGTCTTGGCGGCGCCTGACGGCAATCGGTAGTACCTGTGCCTTTAGCTATGTGACACTCCAGCACACAATAGAAATTGGTTCGGGAAAGTTTTTGGGGTGCAGGGGTCTTTTTTCAAAAAGACCCCGCATAAACCGCGTCCCCGCGTCCCCGCGTCCCCGATTTGATTGTTTTTATTGGCCTTTCCTTTTTTTGCGGAAGGAGAGAAGGGGCGCGAGGCAAAGGAGCGCGACGGTGAGCGGGGAGAGGCTGAGCGAACCGAAGCAGCCACCCGATCCGGAATTGGAGGTGTTGCCATTGCTATCGCCGTTGCCATTCCCGTTGCCATTCCCGTTTCCATTTCCATTGCCGTTTCCGTTTGCGGCTTCTTGCGTGTAACCGCAGACGGTGCAGGAACGGCGTTTCAGACTGTCGTTTGCGGGATCGGTGGTCCACTCGCCCCAATTGTGGGAATCGGCAATGATCTGCCCACATTCGGTGCAGGAGAAGCGGTGTTCGTTGTCGTCGTAGTCATAGACACCCGGATTGGAATGCTCGCCCATCGCTGTGCCGGAGAAGAAGATCTCAGATCCCTTTTCACCGCAAATACAGCTCATGAAATAGCCCTTCGAGTGCGTGCAGGTTGCGTCCGCCGCGAAATACGCATCGCTTGGAACGCATTGGTCAAAGGTGTGCTCGGTGGTGCGCGGGATCGCTTCGGTCGTTTTGTGTCGGCAACCCAAACAGGTCAACTCACGCACACCTTCCCGGGTATGCGTTGCGGGCGTGACGACCGTTCCCGCGCTCCATTTGTGATCTGCCATCGAGGTTTCACCGCAAGCGCAAATCAGCGTGTGCTGCTGCGCGTTTACCGCTTGATCCACCTGCCAACGGTGACCTTCCTCCGCACAGCGGAACTCGCGTGTGTAGATCGCGGTCGCATGAATCCAAACCGTTGAGGTTGCGGGGAGGGTATCCACGCTACCGTCACCGTTTAAGTCAAATCCGATGAAGGTGTAGCGGTAGAGATCGTCAGTGTAGGCGTTCACCCAAGGCTGACGAATGATCTGCGCCGAGGAGAAGGGCGAGCTGAAGATCAGTTTGCCGTCCTGCCCGTAGAACTCCGCGAGCGTCCAGCGTGTGCCGTAGAGGACCGTGTTGCCGTTGTTCCAATTGGGGAAGTTTTCATTCCACTTCAGATCCTTTTCCTCGCCCTGCACGTAGATGTTAAGGTTGTGCAATTCGGCAAAGAGGAAGGAGGGCTCCTCGAGCATCAGGCGCAGATTGTCAAGCAGAACAATGCTTCTGAGCGTGAGAGGTTGATTGTTTTCAAACATCTCGCAGAGCGGGTGCGTGACCGCCTCGGTCAGAACCAGCGTTTCCAGGTTGGTCAACGGTTGCAGCAGTCCGTAGCAATCGTAGTCACCGCGCATGGTCACCTGGCGCACCTTGAAGCAGTTTTGGAAGGCACTGCCAGAGATCGAGCGTACGGTGGAGGGGATCTTGACGTATTCTGCGTCGGGGTCTACAGCAATCAGATGGTTGCCGAGCAGAAGCAGTCCGTCCGAATTCCAATTGTTGGGGTTGTTGTAATAGTAGGTGCCGTCAAGCGCGCCCCAGCCAAGGCTTGTGACCGTGTCGGGAATGGCGATCTGACGCAGATTGATGCAGGAATTGAATGCGTTGTTGCCGATCTTGGTCACGCTTTCGGGAATCGTGACGCTTTGCAACGAGTAGGAATGGTTGAACGCGCTTTCCGGAATCTCGGTCATTCCGTTCGGGATAATGAGATTTTTGATACCGTGTACGTCATAGGGGAGATATGCTTCCCCGTTGAAGGTAAGCGGGAGCATCACGGTCTCCTCATTTCCAAGGTAGGCGCGCATTCTGAAAACATCGTAATTCCATTCCTTGAAGTAAAGGAATCCGTCGTCGGAGATCTTCATTTCAAAGTCGGGATAGAACGAATGGCGGGTGAGCGTTCCGTTTTTGTCCACCACCATTCTCGCATAGAGCGCAACGCGTCCGTTTTCCGTGCTTCCGGGGGTCAGCTGAAGATTACTGTTGTTGTAAACACAACCGATCTGCACCTCGTGGAAGGCATATTCTCCAATTGCGGTCAGCGTGGAGGGCAGCTTGATCGAGGCAAGCAGGGGCATTTCAAAGATCCAATCGGGGATCGTGGTAACGCCCTCGGGAATTTCAACGTTTCCAACCAGCGCGCTCGGAGCCAACAGAATCTCGGTCATCGCTTTGTTATAAAGGATTCCGTCGTGTGCGCTGAAATGATTGTTTGCGGGATCCACCGTGATCGAACGGAAGGACTGGCAGTCCGCAAAGGCGCGGTCTTCGATCTTCTGTACGGAGGCGGGAATGTGCACGTTGAAGAGTGCGCTGCAACGCTGGAAGGCGCGTTCTCCGATTGAAACCAGCGTGGAGGGGAAGGTGACGTGCTCAATGGTGAGGTTGGTAAAGGTATCGGCGGGAATGGCGGTGATACCCTCGGGGATCTCCGCGTTGATCAGGCGCTCTCCGTTCAGGTAGAGGTCGATCGCGGTTTGCGTGTTGGTATATCCGCGATCGAGCGCGATCCAATCGCGGAGCGTGCCGCCGTAGCGGATCTCGGTCAGCGTTTCGGTGCAGAGCGCGTCGCTGTCAAGTCTGATGAGCGAGGCGGGCAACGTGATCGAGGTGATCGAGGTTTTGTAGAACGCGCTGTAACCGATTGTAGTCAGTCCCTCGGGAATCGTGATGCCCGTGACGGCTGACATTTCGGAAAATGCTTGGTCGGGAATTGAAAGCAGGGTATCGGGGAGGGTTACGTGACCGCTGACCGAGGGGAGCACATAGATCATTTCGGTTGCGGTATGATTGTAGATGATGCCGTCCTTTTCGATAAAGCTGCGGTTTCCGTCGGCAATTTCAAAGTTTTTGAGCGAGGAGCAGGATTCAAACGCACTTGAGCCGATCTCATTCAGGCTTGCGGGGAGTGTGATCGATTCCAGACCCGTGCAGTAGCGGAAGGCGCCGCTGCCGATCGTTTCAAGCCCCTCAGGCAGCGCAAACGCACGAATGGAAGAGCAGGTGTCAAACGCTTGCTGACCGATCGTCCGCAGCTTTGCGGGAAGGTTGAGAGCGGTCATGCGTGAGCACATGTAAAAGGCGTTGGAGCCGATCGCCTCAAGGCTTTGCGGCAGCTTGACCGAGCGGAGGGCGTGACATGCGCCAAAGGCACTGTCACAAATTTCGGTAATTCCTTCCTCCAAAATCACGCTCTCCAGCGTCTGGTTGTCGGCAAATGCCGCGAAGGGCAACGTGCCAAGCGAGCCGGGAACCGTGATCTCCTTGCCGCCGCGCATGTTGCTGATCGTGTAGGGCTTGCCGCGTACCGATTCGGGCAGGCGCACGCTTGCCTCGTTTCCGAGGTATGCGATCAGCTCATAGGTTCCGCCGGACAGACTGATAAAGTGGAATCCGTCGATCTGGAGATATTCGCTGTTGGTCAGGTTATCAATAAATTGGATCGAACCGTCGGCATTGATCACGGTTTTTGCGTAATATGCGATGCCGCCGAGCTCATTTGAGCCGATTTGGATCTGAAGGTGGCTGTTGTTGCAGATCACCTGAAGAGCGTTACAGCCCGAAAAGGCTTCTGCATCAATTGCGGTAAGCGTTGAGGGGATCGTGATCTTCACAAGATTCATATTTCCCGCAAAGGCACCGCTTGCGATGCGCGTAATTCCCTCGGGGAGTGTCAGTTCGGTAATGTTGTGACATTCGCGGAAGGCATCTGCTCCAATTTCGTTCAGCGTTGCGGGGAGGGTAACGTGACCGGCAAGACCGCCGGGAACGCCGAGGATCTCGGTTCCCGCTTTGTTATACAGAACGCCGTCGAGCGATGAGAATTGCTGATTTTCGGGCGCGATCTCAACCGATTGGAGCTGTTGGTTCATGTTGAGCACCTGAGGCTCAATATGCGTGAGGGAAGCGGGGAGGTAGAGGTGGCGGATCCCTTCAATGGGAACCATAAGGCTTTCCAAGCCCTCACCCAAACGGAGTGAACCGGTCATGCCGTGACCGAAATAAAGCGCGAAGTGATCGATCGTTTCGGTGGCAAGCGTCACGGTGTTGGTCAGCTCGTATGCAGCAAAGGATTCATGGAAGGCAAAGGGCTCGAGCGTAACGATGCTATGGGGCAGTACGATCTCTTCAAGTGTTTTGACCTCGCAGAAGGCGTATGCACCGATGGTGGTCAAGCCCTCCGCGATCTCCACGCGTTTGAGCGATGCGGGCAGATATGCCTCGCTTGCCTCATAGCTTCCCGCACCGAAGATATAGGAGAACCACGTAATGCGGCTATCCTCAAAGGAGGCTCCAATAAAGGGAAGCGTGATCGAAGTGAGCGAGTTGCAGTCACGGAACACGCCAATGCCGAGCAGGAGCTGCCGCGCGTTGTCGGCAGGGATTTTAGCGGAGGTGATCTTTGTGCCGAGGAAGGCGTAGTCTCCAATGTCGATCAGGGTTGCGGGCGTGGTCAGCTCGCCGCTAAGACCGGTGTATGCCATGGCATAGCTGTAAATGCCGAGGATCTGTGATTGTTCGGAGATCGGGATCGAATCAAGCGCGGCACAGCCGTAGAAGGCGAAATCCGAGATCTCAATGATCGAATCGGGGAGCGTGATCGCGGAAAGCTTGAGGCAACCGAGAAAGGCACCCTCATAGATACCGTTGAGCGCGCTGTCCGCCTCAAAGGTTACGGATTGGAGGGAGGTGCAGTTTGCGAATGCGTAGTAGTCAATGGCAACCACACTTGCGGGAATGCGGATCGACGAGAGGTTTTGTGCGCTGTAGAACGCGCGGTAGCCGATCGAGAGGATATTCGCACTTTCAGAGAAGGTCACCTCGGAGAGCGCGGTGTTTTCAAAGGCGCCGAATCCGATGATCTCAATACCGGCGGGCACTGCGAGTGAGCCCGTGCGTCCCGCGGGAACGGCGATCAGGCGTCTGCCGTCCTTGGAGCAGAGCAGACCGTCCTGTGCGGCATAGTAGGGATTCTCAGCGTCCACCGCAAAGGCCTGCAGCCGAGGAAGTGCCACAAAGGCATATTCACCGATATAGGAAATATTTTTGGGGATCGTAAGAGAAGTGAGCCCTGCGCGATAGAACGCGTTGCTCATCAGCATCAGATCCTCTCCCGCGCCAAAGGTTACGCTTTGCAGGTGCTCGGTCTCACGGAACGCGTTGTGGTTGATGAGTGTGACCGAATCGGGGAGACGGAGGGACGTGATCTTCGTGTAGGCAAAGGCTTCCTCGGAAATCTCGGTCAAGCCAATGCCATCGGCAAACGTGAGCGACGTGATCGCGCTGTTTTTGAATGCGGCACGTCCGAGGGTGGTCAGGGACTTGGGAAGCGTGAGAGCCGACAGCTTCGCGGTGTTCGCAAACGCCGACTGCTCGATCACGGTCAATGCTGCGTCCGCGGGGATCGTCAGGGTTTGTATGGGAGTGTCGGCAAATGCCTCGCGTCCGATAAAGGAAACCGTGCTCGGAACGGTGAGAGACTTGAGCGATGAATGATAGAAGGCATAGGATTGAATGGTGATCAGGCTATCGGGCAGGATCACTTCCTCGATCGGACTGTAATAAAAGGCTTTTCCGCCGATCGTGATGATCGGTCCGCCGAGGTCGACCGCGTTCAGATCGAGTCTTGTTTCCTTGCCGAGGTATTGGATCAGTGCGGTGTTTCCGCTTGTCAGAGCGGCATAGATGAAGTCACCGCCGGTTTGCACGTCGGTAACCCCGAGGTAATAACCCGTGATGCCGTGATCCCAATCGGCTTGCAGATTGGAGGGCAGGGTATCGGCGGCAAAATAGATGCTCAGATCTTCCGCGCCGAGGAAGGCGAAGCGACCGATGCGCTCCACGCTTGCGGGAACGGTCAGCGTGCGGAGCGAGGTGCAGTTATAAAAGGCGTAGCGTCCGATATAGGTAACACCTTCGGGAATGAGGAGTGCGTTCAGATTCTCACAGAAACGGAACGCGAAGTTGTCGATCTCGGTGAGCTTTGCGTCCCCGAAATCCACCGTGGTAAGCTGTCTCATGCCCTCCAGCGCGTGTGCTTGAATGGAGGTCAACGCGCTACCCGCTTCAAAACGGAGGCTGTAGAGATTGGTGCAACCGTCAAAGAGATATGCCGAAAGTTTTTCCAACGCACTGTTTTGCGCGAAGGTAATGCTTTGCAGATCGGTGCAACCCTCAAACGCGCCCTGCGCGATCGTGGAGACCGATGCGGGAATGCGCAGCTCATATATGCCGCAATAAGCAAGCGCTCCATAACCGATGCGCTTGAGCATCGCATTTTCTGCGAAGTTGAAATAGCTCAGCTCCCAGTTCTCGGCGAATGCGAACGGACCGATCTGTTCCACCGCCGCGGGGATCGTGAGAGCATAGAGCGAGCTGTTTTGGGAGAACGCGTAACGGTCGATCTGCTTGAGCGTAGAGGGCAGCCCGTAGGAATACATGCCGCTGCAGCCGTAGAAGGCATATTCGGAAATCGTATGTACGCCCTCGGGGAGGGTAACGGCAACAAGATGCACGGCACCGCGGAATGCCTGCTTGCCGATCGTTTCCGTGCCAATGGGAACCGTATACTCGGAAGCGGTTTTTCCGGCGGGATAGATCAGAAGGGTGGTTTGAGCCGCGTCGAACAGGACGCCATCCACCGAGGTGAATACGGAATTTCCCGCATTGACATGGATCTCGGTCAGCGACGGGCATTCGGCAAACGCACCGTTACCAAGCGTGCGGAGCGAGGCGGGAAGCGTTACGCGAAGGAGCCCGCTTCTGATAAACGCCGACTCGCCAACCGCTTGCAAGCCTTCGGGCAAGGTGATCTCGGTCAGATCAGCGGTATCTGCAAAGGCTTCCTGACCGATCTGCTTCAAAGCCGCGTTGGGCGCGAAATGAACCGCGGTGAGCGGACAGGACCGAAAGGCTCTTTGCCCGATCTCGGTGAGGGATGCAGGGAGGCTGACGGTTTGGATGTTGGCAGGGGAGAATGCTTCATCGCCGATCTTGATCAATTGGCTTTCGGGAGCAAATTCCAGCGAATGAAGCGCGAAGCAACCTGCGAATGCCGATTTATCAATCGCGGTCACCCCTGCGGGGATCGTAACGGCTTGCAGGCTGTCACAGTAGAAAAACGCCATTTCGGGAATGGTCCGTAAGCCGGTACCGAGCGTCAGCTCTCGCAGGGCACTGCAATTGGAAAATGCGGTGGAGCCCAAAGAGGTGACACTGTTGGGAATCGAAAGAGACGTGATGCGGCAGAAGGCGAAGGCGTCCTGATCGATCTTACTTGTGTTTTTCAGATCGATCTGTGTAATCTTTGCGTAGGCAAATGCCGCAGGACCAACCGTGCGTACCGACGCGGGAATCGCATAGGTTCCGTTGCGTCCGGCGGGATAGCACACCAGGGTGACTTCGTCGGCACGGAACAGCACGCCGTCTCGCACCGAGAAGGCGGTGTTGCCGCTTTGCAGTGCGAATGCCGAGATCGAGGTGGCACCCAGAAACGCCCTGCCGTCCAGTTCCCGGAGCGATGCGGGAAGCGTGATGTCGCGGATCCGCGCGCAATTCTGGAAGGCAAAGCTGCCAATCGTTTTCAGCGTGCTCTTGCTGCCAAACGTAACGGCGGTGAGTCGCACGTTGTTGACAAACGCGCCTTCTCCGATCACGGTTACGCTGTCGGGAATCTGCATGCGAACCAGATTGGAGCATCCGCCAAAGGCGTTGTCACCGATCGAAACGAGTCCCTCGGGGAGCGTGACCTGCCGGAGATTGGTCTGCCCCGCAAAGGCACCGCGACCGATCGAGGAGACCGTTTTTCCTTCAATGAAAGCGGGAACCGTGATGAAACGGCGGCGGCCCGTATAGGAGCGGATCTCAATGGTGCCGTCCTCCAATTCCACGTAGGTATAGGGAATGCCGTCTTCCTCGTTGACCCAATTTGCATAGAGCGTAAGATCGCTCGAAAAGGCATCGGCATACCAATCGTATTCATCGGTGCATTGGGGATCGTAATACCAGCCGTCAAAAACAGCATAGAGACGTTCGGGGGTGGGAATATTCTGAAGTGTGTGGTTCCGGATAAAGACCTGCGTGGTATTTTCAAGCTCATCGGTCATCATATTGAAGGTAACCGTTCCGCGCTCCTCGGAAATCAAAGCCGAAATATCGAGCGCGCCGTAGCCAAAATACCAGTCGTGCCCAAGATCACCCAAATCGTAGCAGGAGGCATACAGCAGCTCGCAGATCTCGGAAAATTCCACGTAGTAATTGGTTGAAACGTAAAGCGCAACCGCACCCGCGGCAACAGGGCAGGCAAGAGAAGTGCCGCGTGTGGACTGATAGCCGCCGTTATTTGATGCGGTGTAGGTGGAGCCGGGGGCAACGATGTCAACGTTTTCACCGAAGTTGGAATAGCTTGCAAGACCCCAGCCGTCCTGTTCGAGCGCGCCGACACCGATTACGTTGGGGTCGCATGCGGGGTAGCAGGTCTCGCTGGAGGAATCATTTCCCGCAGCGGCGAGACAGATCACGTCACTGTCCACCGCAAGCTGCGTGGCAGAGGCATAGGGGTTGGATGCTTCGTCTCCTTTTCCGCCAAAGGACATGTTTACGACCTTCGCGTCGCATTCAATGGCATAATAGAGTCCAAATACCAGGTCCGACGTGCGCTTAAAAGCACCGCTTTCGTCACATTCCGCTTTGATGACGAGCAGCGTGACGTTGGGGGCGATGCCCACGATGCCGCCGTTGTCGAGCGGAGACGCGAGCACACCCGCAACCGAGGTGCCGTGTCCCTGTTCGTCCTCGATCAGTGACCAATCGAACGCGCCGTTCTCGTCGGTAAAGTCCTTTACGATCTTGTCTTCACTCGCGTTGTAGGAATATTCACTGATCCGTCCCGCAAATTCGGAGTGATCGGTGTCAATTCCCGTGTCGATCACGGCAACCAATACACCGTCTCCGCGCGTGGAGTTCCACGTATCCTTCAGGTTGACGTAGTCCAGATAGGTTTGTGATCTGTATCCCTCGTCGCTGACCGTGTATTGCGGACGCATGGGGAGCGGGAGACCGTCATCCTCCTCATCGGTGGCGATATCACTTATGTATGTGTGATAATCGATCGACATGTGATGCAGATCGTTGAAATGATCCTCGTCGGCGCAAATGTCCAGGAAGGTGGTTCCTTCGGGGAGCGTTAACGTAGCAAATTTTCCGTCCTTCGTAATGCGGAGCGAGGCGCCGAGCTTTTCGGCAAGTGCCGTTGCCGTGCCGCGCGAGGTATCCCTGAGGACGATGCTCTGCTCGTCGTATTCGCCGCGGTGCTCGGTCAGGTCGCGGATCAATTCGTCGCGGTATTGCACCTTTTGATCCTGAAAATACAGCGCACCGAGGATTGCGGCAACGCAGAGCAGGATCGCGCAAAGCGGGATCAGGATCACAGCAAGCTTTTTGCCGTGTCGGGGGATTGGATGCGGATTGGGCTGTTTCATCGTGTGTCTGCCTCCTTAAACTTGAAAAATCCCATTCAATATATTACTATATGATTTATTATATCTCCATCGAAAAGAAAAGTCAAGCACACGGCGGATATTTTTGCGCTTTATGATACGTTTTCCGGTACGGGTCCCGCTTTTTTTGAATGTATGGTTGACTTATTCGGCAATTTCTGATATAATAAGAGCAGGTACAAAAAGGGGGACTTTTTATGAAATATTGCTATGAAACACATCTGCATACTTCCCCCGCCAGCCGTTGCGCACGTGTAAGTGTCCGGGAGGCGTTGGATTTTTACCGCCTTTTGGGGTACGCGGGGGTTTTTATCACGAATCATTATATTGAACCCGAATCCAAAATGGGGCAGGGAAAGAGCTATGCTGAGCGCACCGAGCTTTTTTTCGCCGATTATGAGGAGGGCTTGCGGATCGGCAAGGAGTTTGGACTTTCGGTTTTTTGCGGTGTTGAGATAACCTATGGCGGAAGTGATTTTTTGGTCTACGGATTGGATAAATCTTGGTATCTTTCGCACCCCGAGCTGGAAACGCTCAAGCACAGTGAAAAGCTCAAGCTTTTGACCGAGAGCGGCGCATTAGTGATCCACGCGCACCCCTTCCGAGAATCCTGGTATATCGACCACATTCGCCTTTTTCCGCGGGCTGTAGACGGGGTAGAGGTCGTCAATGCCTGCCGTACCGAATTTGAAAATCGGATGGCGCGGGAATACGCCGACAATTACGGACTTTTGCATTTTGCGGGCTCGGATAATCACCATGGAATCGGACAAAAATTGCTGGCAGGGATCGAGATGACCGCACCGATCGCAGACGACCGCGACTTTGTCGACCGTATTCGCCGCGGAGAATACACCTGCTTTACGCGGCAGAACCCCTGCTTGCCGAAAGACGTATAGAAATTTCCCAACGCGCGTGCGGGAGAAGAAATGAGCGGAGATCGATACGAATGACTCCCTATCTGTCAACGTGGGTGCAAATTGCAACCGATCGAAGTGAGATGGTATTTTAATTTTATATAAGCAAATAAAAGCAAGATTGGAGACCTTATGAAAGCCGTAATACTCAATTCCGGTCTTGGACACCGCATGGGTGTGCTGACAAGCGAGCACCCCAAATGCATGACCGAGATTTCCAAACAGGATACGATCCTCAGCAGACAGCTGAAAATTATTGCGCAATCCGGCATTACCGAGGTTGTGATGACTACGGGTTATTTTGACGAGATCCTGGTCAACTACTGTAATTCGCTGGGACTTCCGTTACACTATACCTTTGTGAACAACCCCCTTTACAACACAACCAACTATATCTATTCCATCTATTGCGCTAAGGAATATCTCCGCGATGAGGACATCGTTTTCATGCATGGAGATCTGGTTTTCGAGAACGCTGTATTTGACGCGGTTTTGGAAAGCTCCGTTAGCTGCATGACAGTCAGCTCGACATTGGAGCTTCCCGAAAAGGATTTTAAGGCGGTGATCCATAACGGAAGGATCGAAAAGGTGGGGATTGAGTTCTTCACCGACGCCATGGCGGCACAGCCCCTCTACAAGCTCTGTAAAGAGGATTGGAACGTGTGGCTTGATAACATCTGCACCTTCTGCGAAAACGATACCCGCAAATGCTATGCGGAAAACGCTTTCAATGAGGTCTCGGACCGTTGCAAGATCTATCCCTTGGATTTTAAGGACGCTCTTTGCGCTGAGATTGATACTCCGGAGGATCTTGCCATCGTTTCCGCGCGCGTTCATGAGGTGGATAATCGCACTGCGTATATGTGTTTTGCAACCGATATGATCCACAGCGGTCACATTGCGATCATCAAAAAAGCCGCCAAACTTGGCAAGCTGATCGTCGGTGTTTTGTCGGATGAGGCGGTTGCCAGCTACAAGCGCTTTCCCTTGATGCCTTTTGCGGAAAGAAAGTCTCTTGTGGAAAACATCAACGGCGTGAGCTGTGTGGTGGAACAAAAAACCTTGAGTTATGTGGACAATCTTCGCACGTTGCGCCCCACCTATGTCGTTCACGGTGACGATTGGCGCGAGGGTTTTCAGCGCCCTGTGCGAGACGAGGTTGTGAGTGTTCTGGCTGAATACGGCGGTCGTCTTGTGGAATTCCCGTATTCAAAAGATGAAAAATTTGATGAACTTGAGAAAATGTCTAAATTGCAGCTTTCTATGCCCGACGTTCGTCGCGGCAGACTGAAAAAGCTGATTGCTATGAAGGGGTGCGTGAACGCTATTGAAGCGCACAGCGGTATCACGGGCTTGATCGCCGAGCAGACCAAGGTTTTGCAGGACGGAAAAACCTATCAGTTCGATGCGATGTGGGTCTCCGGTCTTTGCGACAGTACCGCAAAAGGAAAACCCGATATAGAACTTGTGGATATGACTTCGCGTTTTCGTACCATTGATGACATAATGGCGGTTACCACCAAGCCGATCATCCTTGACGGTGATACCGGCGGGTTTACCGAGCATTTTGCATATACAGTCAAGAGTTTGGAGCGCATGGGTGTTTCAATGGTCATCATTGAGGACCGGATCGGATTGAAACAGAATTCTCTTTTTGGAACCGAGGTCGAGCAGACGCAGGATTCCATTGAGAATTTCTGCGCGAAGATCCAAGCCGGTAAGAAAGCGCAAAAGACCCAAGATTTTATGATCTGTGCCCGTATCGACAGCCTGGTTTTGGAGCGTGGTATGGAAGATGCGTTGGAGCGTGGCTTTGCATTTGCGAAGGCGGGCGCGGATGCCATTATGATTCGCAGCCGCAAAAAGGATCCTGCCGAAATTTTTGAATTTGTTGAGAAATTCCGTGCTAAGGATAGCGTAACGCCTATTGTTGTGGTCCCCACCGCTTTCCATGCGGTTACCGAGGAAGAGTTCAAAGCACGTGGCGTGAACGTTGTCATTTATGAAAATCAATTGACCCGTAGCGGTATTCCCGCTATGCAGAAGGTCGCGCAAACGATTCTGACCAATCACAGAGCCAAGGAAGCAGACACTATGTGTATGTCCATTCAGGACATCATTGCCTTGATTCCGGAGGAATAACGATGCGGTGAACCGTTCTTCACTGCTTTGAGACTCATAAATCCGAAATGGCAGAATTGCTGCAAGACTTAGGGCTGAAATAAAACGGCAGATATGCTGATTTGCTGAAATTCCAAAAGGGTGTTGGCGTTGGATTTGTGGACGGAAAGATAGAAATTTTATATACCAAATTAAGGAGGCTGCGTCATTGGCGCAACCTCTGCTCAAAAAAGCCGACGGTAGGCTTTTTTGTAGCGCGGAATTTGCGGTTTTCGACTGTAAAGCAGTCGAAAATTGCGGTGTTTAGCCGCAAAGCAAAAACGTCGGGGGTGAGTACCAAATGCATTTTTGCATTTGACTCACCCCCTTTTTTGATTGTGGGGAAAGTTCGTGCCAGATGAGCAATCTTTCTTACGAGAAAGAGTCGTTTGGTGATTCGTTTCCTTCAGCTCTCAAGCTGTCTGCCGAGGAATCCGGCGGCAGTGAGAATGAGCTTGGTCTCTACTTCAAGTGCGGGCACGTCACGACGCGTATCACGCTGTCCCTCGCTCAATGACGCAACGCATCCAACGATATCTCCCTCGCTGATGATCGGCATGGCGCAATTTACAACGTGCGCGCCGCCCTCCGCCAATACGGGGATTGGTTCACCGTCCTCACGCGCCACGTAGAGGGATCGCCCCTCAATTACAGCCTCCAGCTCGTGCGAGAGAGCCTTGTCGGTGTAGTCCTTGCGCGGAACACCCGCACAGGCAATGACAGCATCACGGTCACAGATCACAACGGCAAGAGAGCAGGTTTTGTGCAGTGTTTCGGCATACTGTGAGGCAAAGGACGCAAGCTCGCCGATGGGGGAATACTTTTTAAAAATGACCTCTCCCTCGCGGTCGGTATAAATTTCGAGCGGGTCGCCCTCGCGAATGCGCATGGTTCTTCTGATCTCCTTGGGGATCACGACGCGTCCGAGGTCGTCGATTCTTCTTACGATTCCTGTAGCTTTCATATATAAAAATCTCCTTGATTTACAGATTTGTGATGTTAGTATCTGCAAAACAAGGGGATTTATACTGATCTGTATTTACTTTTTGGAAAAGGTGTGATATAATAAAATTAAGGTGGTGAGTCTGTGAAAATAATCTTTACATTAAAAGCGAGTATTTATGACTGTAAAATAAAAATTACCGATTCTCACGGAGAACGATATTATTATATTTCAGCATTGTGTGAGGAGGAAATGAATTCTTCCTCGATTATAGCAGAAATTTTTGATGATGAATTTTCTCTATCTCTAATTCCAATGATGGCAGATCCAAAATCAATTCTAAATGAATTCGAGGAAAACGATTGGAAGGATAAGCTTGCCAAAAAGGCTTCAAAGGTTTTATTGAATTCTCTTGATAAGATGATTTTACGGGTTGGTTGTAATTATCATGTTGTTGGCTTGCAAGACGGAGACCGTTTGGACATTACATTGCAGCATTACGCCTTTGGAACGCTTGACCGATTTGATATTTTAGAATTGATTCCTATGTGTTATTCGTTTTTTGAAGTATCAAATTTTAATCGTTATTACAAGCTGACAGATGCTTATGAAACTAACCGAAAAGACGTACTGAAATTTGCCAAAACACTTGCTCTGACCGATATTCTTGGAAACGGATTCCTTGTAACGCTGTTTACATATCCGATGCAAGTGAGTAGAATGAAACGCTTAACGAAAAACAAAAAGATACGAAAAACGCTTGCCAAATTCAATCGTTTGACCGATGCTGAAAGGCAACGATTTCTTGATAAACAGGAAAATTTCTTTGAAAGATGACCAAGAGGCTGCGCCAATGACGCAGCCTCAATGCATTTGGTCGGTTGACTTGAGGTGTTCGTCGATGTCTTGTGCCTTGGCAAGCTCTACCGTCAGTGCAAACAAGGCGTTTGGAGCTATACAAACCGAAGGAAGTGCTATTGAAGGTGCTGACCACGCTTGCCGAGTTTTATATTGCAAACAAACAGGAGCAGAGCGAGTGGGTGGTCTTGCCCGTGCCTTTTCTTTTATTGCACATAGAAAAAAGGCAGATACATAGTGGTTTCTATGTGTCTACCTATTTATCATTTCATATTTTGAAATTTTTTTATTTTTTAACCATTTTTAATATTTGGCAAGTATTATCATTCAGCTTTTGAATCAAAATCCCATTTTCCATGATATCCTTTCCCAAAAGAATGCTGTCACCATAGAGATACTCTGCTTCCGAACAAACCGCAGGATACAGAACAATTTCTCGAGCATACGTCGTTTTGGTAAACAGTTGAATCACACACTGATTGAACGTTTTGTCGGCATACTCAATGGCAATAATACTGTCAGAATCTACAAGAATACGCGCAGTAGCGTCCTTGTAAAAGTCTCTGTCATGTTTATATTGCGCGATAATGTCACTCCAGCGCTTTTTGTATTCGGGAGGAAACGCATCGATATCACAAGAAAAGCCCATAGGACCACCCTGCATAAATGCCTCGGAGAAGGAATCGTGAACGCCTATCAGCGCATCCCATGTAGCGTCGTTGCAGTGGATCATCCGACCCGTTTTCTTGTCGGGATAAACGAGAATTTCCTCACAGTATTTCTGCACGTTCCAACGTTGTATCAGTGCAGACGGCATTCGTTTTAAGGTGTCCTTGACAATTCTGATCCCCTCATACGGGCCTTGATTGTCCGAGAGCCAAAAGTCGTCAAAAAGCATCCCCTGTCCAAGCTCCATACGGTATCCGCCGCTTGCGCAGTTTGTGATATACAAATCAGGATACCGCTCACGCAGACGCAATATAAACTCCTTCTGTCCTTGCATATAGCGATAAAAGGCATTGCCCGATGGGTCTGTTGGAATGGTGCCGTTGAAGTCGAATTTCAGCCAGCCGATACTATATTTTTCGATCTGCTTGGAAATGATGTCCAACATATAGTTCACAGCATCAGTATTGGAAAAATTAAGAAATTTCTGGTTGATATAATAATCGGGATTTTGCTCGACCGCCTTTGCGGTTGGAGCAGCACGCTCCGGTTCAAACCAAAGACCGAAGATCATACCTCTCTCTCTGACTCGCTCGGACAGTTCGATCAATCTTCCACACGGACCGCTGACGGTATTTTCTTCCCAATCTCCAACCTCAGCAGACCAATTCACGCCATTGCCAAACCAGCCCGCATCGATCATAAATCCTTCAAAGCCCATATCTGCCGCGCAGTCAGCTTGCTTCATCAACGCATCAATGTTTAGCTGATCGAAGCAATAGAGCCATGAATTGTAAAGTATGGGCAAGGTCTTTCTTGGATAATTCCCGTTAAACCATTCGTGCAGCTTGTACG
>SVTW01000070.1 GCA_015063585.1 Oscillospiraceae bacterium | reverse complement strand
GCGATTTCATCCCACGCAAGTGGGATTTCTTCCGCCATCGGCGGATTTAGTTGAAAAAAGCACACATTGTCTTGGTAGACAAATGTGTGCTTTTTTCTGCCTTAAATGTGATAAAAGGTCAAAAATCGAGGTAAAAGCGAAGAAAAGGTCAAATCGAGTGGGGGCAATTCCATGCTTGAAACGAGGTCTATGTAATGGAATTAAAGCAATTTGGTTATTGACCATGCGACCAAAATAACTGTAACAACAATAGCAACTGCTAAAAACATAAATATTATATCCCAAGTGAAGCGTTCTTTTCCGCAAAACTTAGTTTTATACCCATATTTGGGAGAATGAGCATAGCGACAAGCATCCCAAAAGGTATTTTTAAATATTTCTTGCGCGGAGCTTTTGTCTGCCATTTTAAGAATTTTTAATATTCTTTTCTCTATTTTAGCGAGAACTTTTTCTTCTTGACATCTCTTTTTTTGAGGTTGTAGCCCAAGATGAGCACGTTCCACCTTTTTCAGAAGAAATGCATATTCACGGTAATCCGCTCCCCCGACAAGTGTTTTATCCAGAGGAATAACCGTTATTACAATACTATGGTATTTGTTTTTTTCAAAATTATAGCCTTTTTCTTTTTCCTTTTTTCTATCATTGGCGCGGTCAAAGACGTTAAAAATTGCTTGACCTGCATTGGCATATCCACCAGACCTTTCTTCAACTTCCGTTTCCACATATCTTTTTGAAAGGACAATTTTTACTCCTTTGGATTCCAATCGTTCTTTGTATTTGTCAATAAGCGCCAAAGCTTTCGTCTTGATCTCTTGCAAAATTCCACCGCCTTTCTTTGCTTCATTATATCACACTTCCGCCAATAAATCAAGGCGCAGCCTTGTATATCATCAAATGGTGCATCGCCTGCGGCGATATGATGTTTTTCGCTTCGCTCAAAATGATGTTGCTCGTTTCACTCGCAATGATGCGATGTTTGCCATCATGTGCCGTCAGGCACGCATCATTAGGCGTAGCCGTCATCATTGGCGAAGCCAACATCATTTGCCGAAGGCAAACATCATTCAAAAAAGCCTAATTTGTCTGGTAGACAAATTAGGCTTTTTTGTTGGCGGAGAGAGAGAGATTCGAACTCTCGGTACGGGATTACCGCACACACGATTTCCAGTCGTGCGCCTTAGACCAGCTCAGCCATCTCTCCATGCCGACTTAAGTATTATATCATAGTTTTCTTTCTTTGTCAAGTGTTTTTTTCATTTTTTTAGTTTTTATTTTGTCAATTTTAATTTTTAACTTTCAAAATAAGAAAACAGATGGGATGGGATATCAAATGCAATCGCATCTGTTCCCCATCCCAAAATTTTATAGTCGGATATGCCTCGCAGTCGATCTGGCATGCCATTTTTACCGCGGTGGCGGCTATCTGTTACGAATTCGACTCGGCAAGCACACGCTCGCCATCCGCTGCCCCTTCACTCTCGCGTCGTAGTGCGCGAATTTCACGCTGTAGTGCAAAATAGGAGAATATAAAGTGCGCGGAAGCCGTTAATATCCACGTGATCGGGTAGGACAGATAGAGAACTACCAACGAGTGATTTTGAGCAAAGATCACCAGAATCCAGAAAATACGGAACGCAAACGTTCCCACCAGCGAAGTGATAGACGACGTGGTGGAATGACCCAATCCACGCATGATTCCGCTTCCCACCTCCATCAAACCGCAAAGGAAATAGACCGAGGTACAAATCATCATACGGGTCATTCCGGCTTCAATGGCCGCTTCATTTTCGGGCGCATAAAGGGAAAGGAGCTGCGGTCCCAGCGCAATGGTGAGCCAACCAACGGCAGCGCCCACTATAACCACACACAAAACACAACAGAGAATACATGTTTTCATTCGTCGATATTTTCTCGCACCCTTATGCTGCCCCACAAAGGTTACAGCCGCCTGATAAAAGGCGTTCATGGGCTGATAGGTATATCCGTCCAAATTCGCGGCTGCGGCATTTCCAGCCACAACAGCTTTTCCAAAGGAATTGACGCTGCTTTGAATCAAAACGTGCGAGGTTGTGAAAACAAAACCCTGCACACTCGCGGGAATACCGATACGAAGCATCTTTTTGAGCACCGAGCCGTCAATACCGAGCTTGCGCGGATTCAAATGGTACACCACGTCGGGTGAGATCATATGCCGCAACATGAGAATACATGCAACCCAGTTGGATACCGCCGTTGCGATACCGACACCAACCGCTCCTAAGTGAAATACCAACACGGCAATCAGGTTGAAAACAACGTTGGTCGCACCCGCCACAAACAGATATCGCATCGGGCGAACGGTCTCTCCCGAGGAGCGCACGATCGCAGCGCAATAATTATAAACCATACTTGCGGGAACACCGCAAAAATATGCCATCATGTAAGGTACTGCCTGATTGAGTACCAGGGGATCGGTTCCCATTGCGGTAAGAGCGGGACGCGCAACGATAAACCCAACCGGAAGAATGAATACGCCGAGAATTGCCGCAAACAGCACCGACGTATGTACGATTCGCTCGATCTCATCATATTTTTTCGCGCCGATTGCCTGTGCCGTTGAAACACCCGCACCCAGCGAGATATTTGAAAAAAGAATAACGATCATATTGATCAAGGAACCGCATGAGCCAACTGCCGCCAAGGCTGTTTCGCGGGCTTCAGGAGTATCGCCGCCCCAACGCCCTACAACAATGGTATCCGCCGTGTTGAAAAGCAGCTGCATCACGCCTGTGATCATAAGCGGGATCACAAATTTAATCATTTGCTTTATAATCGGTCCTTCCGTAAAATTACGGACCTGCTTTCCCTGAACCATTTTTCGTTCCTCCGAAACATTTTTGTCTTTTTGGCAACGACACCATTATAAACCTATTTTATTTTTATTTCAACCCCTATTTTATACAAAAAAGGGGATCATCAACAAGATTATTTCAATATCTCACACAAAGGATTCCGCATACGCTAAGATAACCTTTTTTGTCAAAATAAGTCGTTCGAAAAAAGCATTTTCATGCAATATTTTTTCGAAAGCATCTATACAAAAATGAAAAATCATGTTATAATATAGGTAATAACCGTCGCATATCAAGAAAGGATACCCCGATACATATGGAAAATAACAACAAAGCACGCGGTAAAAATGCGGGCACTGAGAAAAAGAAAAACCGTACAGATGCCCCCCATACCTCCGCCGCAAAAAAAGATCGCCGCGTTTGGCAATCGCGCCCCGATACACGCTTTGACAAAAGAAGAAATGTCACAGTCGAGGAGCCTGCCGCCCTCCCTGCCCTTCCGTCCGACGAATCGGGAATTCACGGAGACTATGAAAACGGTGCCGTAATCGGCAGAAACGCCGTTCGCGAGCTTTTGCGCGCCGAGCGTCCCATTGACAAGCTGCTCGTGCAACACGGGGAACGCAACGGTTCGATCGTGGTTTTGGTTGCGCAGGCAATTGAACGCGGAATTCCCGTTATCGAGGTGGACAAGGCTAAGCTGGATCACATGGCAGGCTTTGCCCCCCATCAGGGTGTGATCGCACTCGCTTCTGAAAAGGAATACTGCACGGTCGAGGATATTCTGCAAATTGCAAAAGATCGCGGTGAAGCACCGTTGATCGTGATTTGTGACGGCGTTACCGACCCCTATAACCTTGGTGCGATTATCCGCTGTGCCGAATGCTCCGGCGCGCACGGTGTGATCATTCCCAAGCGCCGTGCCGTTGGGGTAACGCCTTTGGTAACCAAAGCGTCGGCGGGTGCGGTGGAGCACCTTGCCATTGCAAAGGTATCCAATATTGCGGCAACGGTTGAGCAGCTGAAAAAGAACGGCGTTTGGACCTATGCCGCGGAAGCCGGCGGTGCAAGTCTTTATGAAACCGACCTTAGCGGTCCTTGTGCGATCGTTTTGGGAAGCGAAGGAAACGGTGTCTCGCAAATCGTTCGCAAGACCTGCGACGCAACCGTTTCGATCCCGATGTACGGGCAGGTCAATTCCTTTAACGTTTCCACCGCCGCGGCAATTCTGCTTGCCGAAGCGGCGCGGCATCATCATAAGAGCTGATTACGGATCACTAAAACAAAAAGACATGGGAAAGGAGTGGTGAGATGAAGAAAAAAGAAACGAGCGAAGTATCGGACCTTGTAAAGAAGCTGCAAAAAACCTTTCTCTCGGAACCGGCGGATTCTAAAAAGAAGAATCGGGACGGCGATGCGGACGACCGCGCGTTTCATAACAAGCTCGCTGCTCTATTGGAGCGTCTTTCGCGTCCCGTAACACCTAAAAAAGACGAGGAACTTGAAAGTCTACTTTCAGATCCCGATGCCGAGACTGCCGATACGCCTATGAAGACCGAAAAGGTCTCTAAAAAGAAAAAAGACACCCCCGCGGAAAAGCCCTCCGCCACTCCAAAAGCGAAAAAAAAATCTCCCCAAAAGGTAGAAACCAATCTCTCCGCCTCTGAAAAAAAGGCAGCGAAAAAAACGCAACACATAGAACCCTCGCCAGAAGGCTCCCCTTCCCTTCCCCCGATTCAAAATTCGGTTATCAACGAGTCCGGTTTTGAGGAATCAGTCGTTGCGGCCCCCGTCGTTGAGGAGCTTGTCGTTGCGGAATCGGTTGTTGAGGAATCGGTCGTTGAGGAACCCATCGTTGAGGAGCTTGTCGTTGCGGAATCGGTTGTTGAGGAACCGATTCTTGAGGCATCTATCGCTGAAGAGCCTGTTATGGAAGAGCATTTCCGTCATCCGTTAGACAACGTGGTTCCGCTCGAAAAAAACGTCGAGGATCGCGAGGCAGAAATCGAACCGACGATTGAAGATGTGGAAGAAACAGAAACGCTTCCCCCGCATGCCGCCGATACGGTTGCTCGAACCGATCGGGCTGACAGCATCGCACAAGCGGAGGTCGAGCCGGTTGCCGTCAACGACACCACCGTGGAAATACCGCGGGAAGAAGTGTACAACGAAGCGCAAATAGATCAAAAAGAGCCGTCCCAGAGCGCAAAATCAAATAAAACGCTTTTGCAGCCTACCGTTCAAGAGGGAAAACAGGCGGTCGAGCCGATGACAGCATCATCCCAACCGCCCGCACCGTCCCCCTCCCCCATTGCCGACAAAAAGCCGACAAAAGGCACGGTACACACTGCAAAGGCAATTACCATCAAAGCCCCTTTCGAAAAATCAGGGGGAACGCTCCCCAAAAACGATCACAGCGACGCGATCGTGATCCGTCCCTCCGCGGGTCAAAGAATTGACAGCGAACCAATTGTGATCCAACCGCGAAAAGCCGACAAGCCCGCACCGGTGCCGCAGTCGGCTGCTCCAAAAAATAATTCCCCTATTATTATCAAAATCGGAAAGGAATCCGCAACCGCCTCCAACGAACCCGTAACGGATCGCACGGGCGAGACGCGCATACCGAACATGAAAAAAGAAAAAAAGCCTCTCACGCCGACCGAGGAGTTGCCCAAAAAGCCGCCCTCGATCTCGGCAATCAAACAAGCGGCCGCGGTAAGTAACCCCGCGCCAAGCAACGAACAGGCACAAGACGCGCCCACCGAGTCGATGCCTGCCGCTGCCTCCGCAAAGAAAACAAACGCAAGCCCTTCCGTTTCCGTCCCCCGCTCGCACACGGGTGCGAAAAAACGTGCCGTTTCCAAAAAAACGGTAGCAGATCAAGCAACCGCCGAATCGGACGAGCGTTTGGAGGAAGCCTTGGAGGACGCATTGATTCCCGACGACCTTCCTGAGGAGATCCCGATCGACGAACCCGAAGAGATTGCTCCGCCTCCGCAGAAGATGACGCTCTTTCAGCGCAGACAGAAACGGCGCGAGGAGAAGGAGGAAGAAAAGCTTTCCACGCTCGATCTGATCTGTAAACGCAGTGGGCTGACCGCCGACGACATCAACCTGATCTTTGAGCTTGGATATGAAAATGAGCTGGGGCGATTGGTTGGATATGAGACCCTGAAGCGGTTGAAAACCGAGCATTTGCGGCAAGTGGAAAAGCAAGACACGCACCACTACCGAACCGCCATGGGATATCGCGGCGAGGAATGGACCGGCACCCATCGCGAAAAGGTGCTTGCCGCCTATGTTCATGACCGCAAACGCGTCCTCGCGCGCCTGATTCTTACGGTCCTGCTTTCCGCGCTCCTGTTTTTTGTCGAAATGCCGCAGTTGATCGGTGCGCCGCTGCTTTCGATCGCCGACGCGTATCCGCTCCTTTTACCGATCGTTGGCATGTTGCTCTTTGTTTGTGTGGCGCTACTCTCTCTGCAACAAATTGAGGCAGGTCTGCGTTCCCTCTTTCACTTCACGCCCACGCCCTATTCCGTAATCGCCATTTTACCGCCCTTGATCTTGGGCTACGACCTGTTGAAGCTTTTCGCGCGCTCTCCAATGCCGCACGCCAACTTTACCGCGTCGCTGACCTTCCTTGCCGTTGCGGTTTGTGACGTGTTGCGGCTTGCGTGCGAAATGCGCACCGTTCGAATGCTCTCCACCGATGAGGTCAAGCAGATGCTCTCGGCAGCACCGCCCCGTAAAAGAAAGCTTCGGAGCGGAGATAAGATCGTAAAGATCATCAATGACGATCTCGGAGAAAACCTGTATCAGATCAAGCCCGGTATCCGTACCGTTGGTTTTTTCCGCCGCTCCAACACACTCTCCAACGCGGCGCGACCCTTTTCCGTGCTTTTGATCTCCATGCTCTCGCTTGCCGCACTGTTCGGCCTGATCAGCTCGGTATATACCGCAAGCGCTTCTGTTTCGGTATCCACCGCACTCCTTGTGCTGCTCGCGTCAACGCCGATTTCCGCAATCGTTACCTACTTCTATCCGCTCTGCCGTGCGAATCGCTTGCTCAGCAAGTGCGGCAGCGCACTGATCGGTGAGGAATCCGTACAGGAGCTTGAAGGACAGAAAACCGTAATATTCCCCGATACCAAGCTCTTTACGGCTGAACGGAGCACTCAGCTCTCGATCCGTGCCGGTGACGATTTCCGTACCGATCTGCGCCTTGTCAGCAGTCTGCTTCGCCGTCTTGGCGGAACCGCCGAGCAGATCACAAACGGAACGCGCCCCACTCGCGAAGATCCTCCTATCTCGATCGTTCGCATTCAGGATGGCGGCGTGGAGGCTATGGTAGACCACAGCTATCACGTCCTGCTTGGAAATGCCGCATTTCTGCAACGTGGCGGAATCGCGATCCCAAAGGAAAACAGCGACGCAATGCTCCGCCGCCCCGACCACGTAAGCCTGATGTATGCGGCGATCAACGGTGTGCTGAAATTCAGCTATGAGATCGAATACACCACCGATCTGAACTTTGAGGAACAGATCCGCAACCTTGCCGAAGATGATACCGGCGTTGCGATCCACACCTATGACCCCAACCTTAACCGCGAATTTGTGCAGAAGTGCCGCTCTGAGCAAGCCGATCCCGTTCGCGTGATCAAACCCGGACGCTATGAGGAAAATCGCCCCACCGAGCTCGTGGATGCGGCGGCTGTAACGTCGGGAGACGTCTCCGATCTCATTCCCGCGCTCCATGCCGCAAAAGCCATTTCTCGCGTCCGTCGCTTCGGGTTGCGCATGCAGTTTATCGGCTCCCTGCTCGGATCTGCCGCAATTCTCTTGCTTGTTTTCTTTGGAAAGATTTCCACCGTTGGTATGCTCCCCATTGCCGCGTACCAATGCTTCTGGATCCTTGTTTCTCTGATCGCGTCGGCGGGAGAGATCAACCGAAAAAATCTTCACATTTCGTAATAACATTCAAAAAAGGATAGGACTATGACTAAGCAAAACCGCCCAAATTCCACAATTTTAAAATCGGTCTCCAAACCCGGAAGATATGCGGGAGGCGAATACGGCGAAATCCAAAAGGACCCGAAACAGGTCAAAGCGCGTGTTGCCTTCTGCTTCCCCGACACCTATGAGATCGGAATGTCCAACCTCGGTGTGCGGCTACTCTACGGTGTACTCAATGAACACGAGGACATCTGGTGTGAGCGCGCATACGATCCGTGGGTCGATATGCAGGAGGAGATGAAAAAGCACAACCTGCCGCTTACCACGCTGGAGAGCGGAGACCCGCTCGCGCAATTCGATTTTGTAGCCTTTACGCTTCAATATGAAATGAGCTATACCAACGTGCTCAACATGCTTGATCTTGCCGCGATCCCGCTTCGCTCGCGTGACCGCGGAGAGGACGCCCCCCTGGTCATTGGCGGCGGGCCTTGCGCTTATAACGCCGAACCTGTTGCAGACTTTTTTGATCTGTTCAACATCGGTGAGGGTGAGGACATGCTCCCTGCGATCGTTCGGCTGTATATCAAGATGCGAGACGAAGGAACCTACTCACGTGCCGCGTTTCTGCATGAGGTTGCAAAAACAGTCCCCGGTGTGTACGTTCCATCGCTCTATGAGGTCCGCTACAAGGAGGACGGCACGATTGCGGCATATACACCGATCTACGATGATATTCCCAAAAAGGTAACCAAGCAGATCATCAAGGATCTTGACCGCGTCTATTTCCCTGAAAAGGTGGTCATGCCGTATATCGAAACCGTACACGACCGCATTATGCTGGAGGTTTATCGCGGCTGTATCCGCGGTTGCCGCTTCTGCCAAGCGGGCATGATCTACCGCCCTGTCCGTGAAAAGAGCCCGGACGTACTCAACGAGCAGGCAAAGAAGCTCTTTGACTCCACGGGATATGAGGAGATCTCGCTCTCTTCGCTCTCGATCAGCGATTATACCGCGCTTGAACCGCTTTGCGACAAGCTCCTTTCCTGGACAGACGAGAACATGGTCTCACTCTCGCTCCCCTCCCTGCGCGTAGACAGCTTTAACAAGGAGCTGATGGAACGTGTGGAATCGGTGCGCTCCTCCTCGCTCACCTTCGCGCCCGAGGCAGGCACACAACGCTTGCGCGACGTGATCAACAAAAACGTACGCGAGGAAGATCTTTTACGCGCGGTTCAGGTCGCGTTTGACGCCAAGAAAAACGCCGTGAAGCTCTATTTCATGAACGGTCTTCCCACTGAGACGCTTGAGGATCTGGACGGAATTGCGGCATTGGCGGATAAGGTTGCCGAGGCATACTACAAAAACCCCAATCGCAATAAATCGCGCCAGGTTCAGGTAACCATCAGCGTTGCCTGCTTTATTCCCAAGCCCTTTACCCCCTTCCAGTGGGAGGCGCAGGACACCATGGAAATGCTTGCCGAAAAGCAGGCATATCTCAAGAGCAAGATCACCAATCGCCACGTTCGCTATCAGCACCATGACGCAAAGGTCTCTCGCATTGAAGCGGTTCTGGCACGCGGTGACCGACGCCTTGCCGACGCGTTGGAGCTTGCCTGCCGAGAAGGCTTTAAATTTGACGCATGGGACGAATATTTTGACTACGACAAATGGATCGACGTGTTTGAACGCACGGGAATTGATCCCGCGTTTTATGCCAACCGCCGTTTCGGACTCGACGAAATCCTGCCCTGGGATATCATTGATTGCGGTGTTACAAAGGAATTTTTCCTGCGTGAACGCGCGAAGGCATATGAGTCGGTTACAACGCCCAACTGCCGCGAAAAATGCAGTGCCTGCGGCGCAAATGCGCTCGGCGGTGTTCGTGCGGTCTGCCCGGGCTGTCAATCGGGGACCGATGCGAATATCTCCCCCGTTGCGCTGGATTCGGTCAAGCTTTGGAAAAAGCTCGACACACCGAAAACAATCCGCATCAAATTCCGCAAGGTTGGAGACCTGCAATACATCTCACACCTCGACCTGCAACGTACCTTTGCACGCGTGCTTGTACGCGCAAAGATCCCCATGTGGTACACCCAGGGCTTTAACCCGCATGCCAAGGTCATTTTCGGTCTGCCGCTTTCGGTAGGAACCGAGAGTGAGTGTGAATTCATTGATCTGCGCATCGACCGCGACATCTCCCCTGCTGAGGTAAAAGAACGCCTCAACAAAGAGTTGACCGACGAAATGCAGATCTTAGAGGCATATGAGCCAACCTCAAAGTTCCAAGACGTCGCATGGGCAAAATATGAAATGGAGATTTGCATGGAGCATGCTGACCGCAATCTTGCATCAAAGCTCCAAGCGCTTTATGAAACAGCGCCGCTCTACATGACAAAAAAGACAAAATCGGGAGATAAAGAGATCGACATCATTCCGCTGATCCGACGCGTGAAGGTGGTCGCCCCCGAAAACCAGCCGAACAAGCTGCGAATCAGCGCGATCCTTTCAGCGGGAAGCGCGGAACACCTCAACCCCGAATTTCTGATCAAAGCGGCAAAGGAGCACCTCGGAATCCTCAACGGAGATCCTTCAACCGAGCGCTACAGCATCCTGCGCACGCACGTCTATCTTTCGGACGGAGTGACGGAGTTCAAATAATCAAATCACAAAAAGAGGCTGCGTCATTGGCGCAGCCTCTGCTCAAAAAAGCCGACGGTAGGCTTTTTTGTAGCGCGGAATTTGCGGTTTTCGACTGCAAAGCAGTCGAAAATTGCGGTG
>SVTW01000069.1 GCA_015063585.1 Oscillospiraceae bacterium | reverse complement strand
ATTTCGCGCTCTGCGGAGCGCGCCAATGGCTACTCGCCCTTGACCTCGCAAGCTTTTGAAAAAGCTTGACCAAAACTTTTCCCGATGGGGGTGTTTGCGTCCTCCGCGAGTGCCGGCAGGGTCTTGGCGGCGCCTGACGGCAATTGGTAATATCTATGTCTTGAGCTGATAGACACCCCATCACACAATAGAAATTGGTTCGGGGAAGTTCTTGAAAGGTGTCGGAAAACTTCTTTCAAGAAGTTTTCTGACGAAACCCGCTCCCCCCGCTTAAACGCGATATTTTTTGAGGAAGTCGGCGCTTTGCTGCAGACTGTTGAAGGCGTTGCCGTCGAAGCCGTCGTCCTGCTCAACCACATAGTGCTTCACGCCGATCTCCTCGGCGGTTGCAATGATGCTATCCCAATCGAGGTTTCCGTTACCGATTTCGGTGGGACGGGGAATCAAGGTGCCGGAGTCATCACGGCGAATCATCAGATCTTTCAGGTGCAGGATATCAATTCTGCCCGCGAGCTTGCGCATCCATGCGTTGACGTCGCCTCCGCCTGCCGCTACCCAGCAGGTGTCGAGCACGAAGGAAATGGTTGCGGGATCAAAGCCCTCGGCAAGCACGTCCATCATGGTCTTTTTGCCGTCGACGCGCGTGAACTCGTAGTTGTGGTTGTGATAAGTAAGCTTGAAACCGTGCTTTGCGTAAAGCTCAGCGGCACGGTTGTAATCGAGCACAAATTTTTTCAGCCCGTCGATACCACCCGTGCGTGCTTCACGCGGCATGCCGCCAATACCCACGTTGGTGGTGCCCCACATTCTGTGCAGCTCCATCGTTTCTTCGGGCTGCTCCAGAATTTTGGTATAGCTGTAGTGCGTGCCAACGATCTTGATGCCATGCTTTGCCGCCAGCTCGCCAAAGAGCTTGTTGTCAAAGGTGGAGCCTGCGGTCTGACCCTCGGTGTAACCCATCTCGGCAAGACGTGCAAAGGTGTAGTCCGCGAGCGACGCGTCGCAAAGATAGTCGCGTACAGTGTAAAGCTGAAGTCCCAATTTTTTAAACATGACGGTTCCTCCTGATATCATAAAATATAAAATTATTACAGTTATTATAGCCCGCGTGCAAACAAATGTCAATAGCCGAACGTTCACAATTTCACCAAATATCCGGCGGATCGTTCACGCTCTCCTTGGTTTGAATGGGGAGACCCCCGAAAGGATCTCCCCAAGTCGCGTTTTCGGTTCTCTTGTTTGATCTTATTTTGTCTTATTTGACCTTTTTCAGTCCCCAAATGCGTTGCGCGTATTCCTCTACCGAGCGGTCCGCCGCGAAATGACCTGCCGCCGCAATGTTGCACAGCGACATGCGGTTCCATCTCGCCTTGTCCTGATATGCCTCGATCATTGCCTCGTGCGTGGAGCGGTAGGATTCAAAGTCCGCCATGCACATATAAGGATCGGCAATGCCCTGTCCGCCAAGCAGGTAGCTTGCGATGTCGGCAAAGGACTCGCCCGCAAAGCCAACATTGAGGAAGTTGACCACGCGCGCCAGCTTTTCGTTTGCGCTGTAGTAGTTTGCCGAACGGTAGCCCGAAAGCCAGAGCTGCTCGACCTCGTTTGCGGTCAGACCGAAGATAAACATGTTCTCCTTGCCTGCCGCCGCCTGCATCTCAACGTTCGCACCGTCGAGCGTGCCGATCGTGAGCGCGCCGTTGATCATGAGCTTCATGCAGCCCGTTCCGCTCGCCTCCTTACCCGCAAGCGAGATCTGTTCGCTGATCTCAGCGGAGGGAATGAGTGCCTCTGCCATGCTCACACAGTAGTTTTCAAGGAACACAACGTTGAGCTTTTCGCGGATACGCGGGTTTTGCTCAATGTCCTTGCCAATCATGCAGAGCAGCTTGATAATGCGCTTCGCCATCGCGTAGCCTGGAGCCGCCTTCGCGCCGAAAAGAAAGGTTTGAGGCTGCATATCCAGATCGGGATTTTCTTTCAGATCCAGATAGAGATTGATGATATTGAGCGCGTTGAGAAGCTGACGCTTGTACTCATGCAAACGCTTGATCTGCACGTCGAATACCGAGTGCGTGTCGATGCGCTTGCCGGTTTTGTCATAGAGCAGCTTCGCAAAGCGGATCTTGTTGTCGTGCTTGATGCCGCGCAAACGGTCCAGCACTGCCGCGTCATCGGCAAATTTCGCAAGCTGTGCCAGCTCCTCGGGACGGTGACGGTAATCGGGACCGATGCAGTCGTCGATCAGGGACGCAAGCCCGGGGTTGGAATAGCAGAGCCAACGGCGGTGCGCGATGCCGTTTGTAACGTTGTCAAACTTCTGCGGATACATGCGGTAGAAATCCTTGAAGGTCGATTCCTTCAAAATTCCCGAGTGGAGCTTCGACACGCCGTTGACGGTGTGCGACGCGATCACCGAGAGGTTTGCCATGCGCACCTGACCGTAGCCGATCACGGCGAGCTTGGAAATGATGCCCCAATTGCCGGGGAATGCCTCCCATGCCGCGCGGCAGAAGCGCTCGTTGATCTCCTTGACGATCATGTGGATACGCGGGAGCTTGAGCGCGAACAGGTCCTCGTTCCAGGTCTCCAACGCCTCGGGCATAACGGTGTGGTTGGTGTAGGAAACCGTACGGGTAACGATATCCCATGCCTTGTCCCAAGAGAAGAAATAATCATCAATGAGAATACGCATCAGCTCGGGAACGCAGAGCGCGGGGTGGGTGTCGTTGATGTGGATCGAAACCTTTTCGGGCAGGTTTTCAAGCGTTCCGTAAACGGTCATGTGGTCGCGAATGATGCTCTGTACCGATGCCGAAACGAGGAAATATTGCTGCGAAAGGCGCAGGAGCTTGCCCTCGGTGTGGTTATCCGAAGGATAGAGCACCTTGGAAATGATCTCCGCGTTGGTGCTTTCCTCAAGCGCACGGGTGTACTGTCCCTGTGTGAACAGACCCATGTTGAAGTTCTGGATATCGCGCGCCTTCCAAAGACGAAGCTGGCTGACCGCGGTACTGTCGGCACCCGAGATCATCATATCATAGGGCACTGCCTCGATCTCCTCGGCGTTTTCATACAGGATCTCGCAGTGACCGTCGTGCCAATTTTCCTTGATGCGTCCGCCAAAGCGTACCTTATAGATGCGGTCGGTTCTCGGCACGAGCCATACCTCGCCGCCGGGGAGCCATACGTCGGGAAGCTCAACCTGCATGCCGTCCACGATCATCTGCTTAAAGAGACCGTATTCGTAGCAAAGCGAAAATCCAGTTGCGGGATAGTCGAGCGAGGAGAGCGAGTCCATAAAGCAAGCGGCAAGACGTCCGAGACCGCCGTTTCCAAGTCCCGCGTCGGGCTCACATTCATAAAGATCGTCCAGCTTGAATCCAAGCTGATTCAGTGCTTTTTCGTATACCTTTGCAAGACCGAGGTTGCAAAGATTGGTCTTGAGCGATCTGCCGAGCAGGAACTCCATGCACATGTAGTACACGCGCTTTGCGCCCGCCTTGTTGACCTTCTTTTTATATACCGAGCGCTTGTCACTCAAAAGATTGCGAACCGTAATCGCCGCCGCCTTATACATCTGCTCGCGGGACGCCTCCGAGGCACTGCAGCCGAAATGGCGTTGCAGCACCCCTTCAAGCTCGCTTTTGACTTCTGCGCTGTTGGGTTGGTAATTCATTGGTTTATTCCTCCGTGGATTTGGTTACTTTCGGTTTTTTGTGGGAGGAGGACAGCCCCCCGCCCAAGCAGAGGCAACCGACGGTTGCCCGCGGGTATTCTTTGGACACCCTTGCAATAAAATTTTACGGTCTAATCACACCGTACGGACGGCTTACAGCCCCTCGTAGAGTTCGATATAGCGTTCTGCGGAAGCCGCCCATGAGAAGTCGGTCTTCATGATCTTGGTGACCAACCGCTTCCGCTTTTCGGGGTCTGCCCAGAGATTGAGCGCGGCGCAGGTGCGCTCGCCAAGCTCGTCTGCCGAATAGTTGGCAAAGGTGAAGCCGTTGCCGTGGATCGTTTTGCCGCTCTCCCAATAGGGCTTGATCGAGTCGAACAGTCCGCCCGTCTCGCGCACCACGGGAATCGCTCCGTAGCGTGACGCGATCATCTGCGACAGTCCGCAGGGCTCGCTCTTGGAGGGCATGAGGAAAATGTCGGTGGCGGCATAAATGCGCTTGGAAAGATCACGGTCGTAGGTGATCAGCGCGCGCACCTGATCGGGGAAGCTGTTTTGCAGATCGGTGAAGAACTGCTCGTAATGCGCCTCGCCCTTTCCGAGCACCACAAGCTGTACGTCGTTGCGGAGCACGATGTCGTAAATGCAACCCGCAACAAGGTCCAGTCCTTTATGCGCCGCAAGCCGCGAGATCACCGCGAGGATCGGTACGTCGTCGCGCTCGGGGAGTCCGGTTTCGCGCTGCAACGCACGCTTGTTCTCCAGCTTTCCCGCCATGCTCCGCACGCTGAAGCGCGCCGCGATCGCTTTGTCGGTTTTGGGATTGTAATAATCGTAGTCGATGCCGTTGAGAATACCGCAGAGCTTATGTGCGGCAGAGCACAGGCAGCTCTCCAGCCCATGCGCGTATTCGGGGGTGCGGATCTCCTCGGCGTAGCGCGGGCTGACCGTTGTAACGCGGTCGGCACATTCGATCGCCGCCTTCATGAGGTTGATGCAACCGCTGTGCTCCATGAGCGTGTGCTCGTTCTCACCCAGCGAGAAAACGTCACCGAGGATCGAGAAATCATACTTGCCCTGATACTCGATGTTGTGGATCGTAAATACCGTGCGGATATCGCCGTATCCGGGACGGCGGCGGTAGAGGCAGTTGAGGTAGATCACCGTCAGAGCCGCCTGCCAGTCATGCGCGTGGAGAATGTCGGGGTAGAAATCCAGACGCGCCATGAGCTCCATCACTGCCATGCAGTAGTAAGCGTAGCGCTCGCCGTCATCGTAGAAGCCGTAGAGCGCGGGACGCTTGAAATAGTATTCGTTATCAATAAAATAATATGTGACGCCGTTTTTCTTGAGGCTGTAAACACCGCAATATTGCTCACGCCAAGCAAGCTTGACGAAGAACACGGCTTCCTGCTTCATTTGTCTGCGCCACTCGTCGGAAACCGCGCTGTAAAGCGGCAGTACCACGCGCACGTCAGCCTTTTCGGTTGCCGCGAGTGCCGCGGGCAGAGACCCGAGTACGTCGCCAAGACCGCCTGTTGCCGCAAAGGGCATTGCTTCCGCGCCTGCAAACAATATCTTTTTCATGCTTTTTATCCTTTCTTGCGGCTCTCGCCGCGCTGTTGGGCATCGCTTTCGCGCGCCTCCTTCGTTTCCTTACAGGGAACGGTTATGTCCGCTGTCCGCGCCTGTCCGCCCAGCGGACGCAACCGTTCTCTGTAAAGCTTTTGTCTTTGAAAATTTTTTGTCTGTGAATCGTTTTTGTCTATGAAAAGTCTTTTGCGAACGCAGCGGCAACGCCGCCGCGTTCGCAGTATTGGGTCATGGACCCGAACCGGTGGATCAGACCATTACTCCCTTTCCGATGAAGAAGGGCATGGTTTGATGACCCGAAAGATTGCGCCCGTCCTTGATGACCGCGTTCTTATCGGTGATCACGCAGTTGAGCGAAACGTTTGCGCCAACGTAGGTATCCTGCAAAAGAATGCAGTTCTTCACAACGGTTCCCTTTCCGATGTGCACGTTACGGAACAGAATGCAGTTCTCTACCTGACCCTCGATCACGCAACCGTCGGCAAGCAGGCTGTTTTTCACCTTTGCGTCCTCGGAATACTTCGTGGGTGCGCTGTTGCGGACCTTGGTGTAAATATTGCGCTCGGCATGACCGAACAGGTCGCGGCGCGCCTCATCTCCGAGCAGTGCCATCGAGCTTTCAAAATAGCCCTCCAGCGAGGAGACCTGCGCGTACCAGCCCTCGAAGGAGTAGGAGCGGAACAGCTTGTTTTTGAGGTTCTTTGCGATCACGTCGCGATGGAAGCTTTTTTGCCCGCGCGCGATCGCTTCGTTGACGATGGTTTGGAGGTCGGTGCGCGCGATCACCATGATGTTGGTGCTCACAATGTCGTTGCCCGTTTCGGGAACGAGATCGACCAGATCGGTGATGCGGTTGTCCGCATCGACCTTGAGCACGATCGCGGGCTTATCAAAGCGCTGCTTGGAGGGGTCGACCTTCTTTGTAACGATCGTCATGTAAGCGCCCGAGCGCACGTGATCCTCGATCACAGCTCCGAGATCGATGTTCAGGATCGTATCGCAATCCGAGAGCACGATATAGTCGGTGCCGCAACGGTTGATGAAGTTCACCGCTCCCATGAGTGCTTCCAGGCGGTTCTCATAGAGCTTGTTTGCCGCGATGTTCTCATATGCCGCAACGTAGGGGGGCAGGATCTTGATGCCGCCCGAACGACGTGCCAGATCCCAGTCCTTGCCGTTTCCGACGTGATCCATAAGAGATTGGTAGTTATAGTGCGTGATGATACCAACGTTCGTGATATCCGAGTTGACCATATTGGAAAGCGCGAAATCGACCAGACGGTAGCGGCATCCGTAGGGAATGCTTGCCATGGTACGTCTGCGCGTCATTTCGGGAATGCTTTGGTCGTGAATATTCGAAAAAATCAATCCTGCTGCAGTCATTTGTGCGTCCTCCTTACAGTTCCGAAATCATGGCACCGGCTTCGATCTTCGCGCCCGCGGGAACCGAAACGTCGGCTCCGAGCACGGCAATGCCCTCTGCCGTTTTGCGGCTCTCGCCCACATTCGCGCCCGCGCCAACCGTTACGTTGGCATCCAGGATCGAGTAGCGTACCACCGCGCCCTTGCAAATCCGTACGTCGTTCATCACAACGCTGTCCTCAACGATCGCGCCCTCTTCCACCGTTACGTTCGGTCCGAGCACGCTGTTTCGCACGGTTCCGAGGATCTCATCGCCCGCCGTGAGCGAGGAATTGATCACCTTTGCGTCCTCACCGATAAACTGCGGTGCCTCGGCTCCGTGGCGGCTGTAGATGCGCCAGCTCTCGTCGAGCATGGAGAACACGGGACGCTCGCCCAGAAGATCCATATTTGCCTCCCAGAGCGATGCGATCGTTCCAACGTCCTTCCAATAGCCCTCAAAGGAATATGCCATCATCTTCTCGCCCGCGCCGAGCATGGCGGGAATGATGTTCTTTCCGAAGTCGTTGGAGGATGCGGGATCCTTGCTGTCCGCCTCCAGATACTTTTGCAGTTTCTCCTTGGTGAAGATATAAATACCCATCGACGCCTTGGTGCTGTCGGGGTTCTTGGGCTTTTCGCTGAACTTATAGATGCTGCCGTCCTCATTGGTGCTCATGATACCGAAGCGGCTTGCCTCCTCGATCGGAACGTCGATCACGGCAATGGTACAGTCGGCACCGGTTGCCTTGTGCGCGTCGAGCATCTTTGCGTAGTCCATTTTGTAGATGTGGTCACCCGACAGAATGAGCACGTATTTCGCGTCGTAGCGGTTGATGAACTCCATGTTCTGCCAGATCGCGTTTGCCGTACCCTTATACCAATCGGCGCCCGTGTTTGCCTGATAGGGCGGCAGGATCTTAACACCGCCGAAGGTGCGGTCGAGATCCCACGGCAAACCGTTTCCGATATAGTCGTTGAGAAGCAGGGGCTGATACTGCGTCAGCACGCCGACGGTATCCACACCCGAGTTGATGCAGTTGGAAAGCGGGAAATCAATGATGCGGTACTTACCGCCGAAGGAAACTGCGGGTTTTGCCGTTTTTTGCGTCAGTGCGTAGAGACGGCTTCCCTGACCGCCTGCAAGCAACATGGCAACGCATTCTTTTTTCTTGAACATAGCCTTATAAAACCTCCTGATATATGTGAATCTGTATAAATTCGGTTAATGGGGTGGGGTTACAAAGGGGATATGCGGGGGATATGCGGGGGTGCGATGGGGGGATCAGCGCGCGGTCTTTTTTCTGCGCGGCGCATGCCTGCCCGACGGCAGGGGTACGGGAGATGCGACCGACCGGAAAATCAGCGCCGAGAACGCAGGGAGACCGATGCGAATGGCACGGCTGTAGCCGCGGAGCATGCAGGGCTCTGCGCGATAGGTTCCGCGATTTTCTCTGCCGCCTCCGCCAAAGCGCGCGGCATCGCTGTTCCAGACCTCGGTATATTCGCCGTCGGTTGGAACGGCAAGCAGAAAATCGTCATATGCTTTGGGTGCGAGGTTGAGCAGGACCACAAGCTCGGAGCCGTCCCTCGCGCGACGGCGATAGGAGAGGATCGACTGCGCCGCGTTCTCGCCGTCGATGAGCGCAAATCCGGCGGGCTCACGGTCACACTCCCAGAGCGCGGGCTCGGAGAGATAGAAATGGTTGAGCTCTGCCACAAAAAGCTGTAGCTGCGCGTGCTTTTCATAGTCGAGCAGGAACCATTCCACCGATTCCTCGGCGTTCCACTCCCGAAATTGCCCGATCTCACAGCCCATAAAGGTCAGCTTTTTTCCGGGGTGCGTCATCATATAGGTGAAGAATGCGCGCGTGCCCGCAAACTTTTCCTCGTAGCTGCCGGGATTGCGGTCGAGCAGCGAGCGCTTGCCGTGCACCACCTCGTCATGCGAGATCGGCAGGATATAGCACTCGTCGTGGGCATAGGAGAAGGAAAAGGTCAACTCCCCGTGCGCAAAACTGCGCTCGCGTTGCGTCTTTTTCCAATAGGAGAGCGCGTCATTCATCCAGCCCATGTTCCATTTGAAGGTAAAGCCCAGACCGTCCTTGCCGTCGGTCAGCCGCTCACGCGCCGCCGATTCCTCGGCGATCAGCATCACGTCGGGATATGCCGCCCCGATCTGCGCATTGAGCGTGCGGAAGAAATCCGCCGCCTCGGGGTCGGTGGTACCGCCCTCGGCATTCGGGGTCCAATTGCCGTCGGCACGGTCAAAATCCAGATAGAGCATCGAGGCCACGGCATCGGTGCGGAGACCGTCCGCGTGGTAGTGCTCGATCCAATACGCCGCGTTTGAGAGCAGGAAGCTGCGCACCTCGGGGCGACCGAGATCAAAGCAGCGCGTCCCCCACGTGGGGTGCTCCATGCGGTGCGGGATTGCGTACTCGAACAGAGGCTGTCCGTCAAACTCGCAAAGCCCGTGCGCGTCCTTGGGAAAATGCGCGGGGACCCAATCGAGGATCACTCCGATCCCCGCCTCGTGGAGGCTGTCGATCAGCTCCATGAGCTCGTCGGGCGACCCATAGCGCGCGGTGGGCGCGTAATATCCGCTCACCTGATAGCCCCAGGAGCCGTCGAAGGGATGCTCGGCAAGCGGCATCAGCTCCACGTGCGTGTAGCCCATTTGCTTGACGTAGCTTACAAGCTCGCAGGCAAGCTCGGAATAGGTACAGGGCGAACCGTCCTCATGCCGCCGCCAGGAGCCTACGTGCAATTCGTAAATGTTGATCGGCTGTCGCTGTGCCGCCTCGCGGGTAAAATGCTCGGCGCGGTATGCCAGCCAGCCGCCGTCGCGCCAGACGTGACGGTTGCGATCGGGGATCACCGACGCGGTTTTGGGAGGGCGCTCACAGCGTCTGCCGAAGGGGTCCGCCTTCTCCAGCCGTCGGCTGCCGTTTTGAATGCAAAATTTATAAAAATCGCCCTCGTGAACACGGGTGCCGTCAAGCGTGGCTTCCCAAATGCCGCCGCCGATTGCGTCCATTTGGTCGCGCGCCTCGCTCCATTCGTTAAAATCGCCGATGACCGACACCGAATCGGCATGCGGTGCCCAAACACGGAAGACCGCGTGATCGCCCTCGCGGTGGAAGCCGAGATATTCATATGCGCGAATATCGCTTCCGCTGCGGAATGCCTGCGCGGCAGCTACGATCGGTTTGGCTGTTCTCATGGCGACTTTGTTCCTTTCCGAGTCGGGATAAAAAGAACGCCTGCGCGGTCCTTTCAAAACTCTTTCAATAGTATTATATCATATCCTTCAAAATAATCAAGGGGGATTCGGTTATTTTTGGAAATTCCGCTCAAAATTACAGCATTTTCACAACACGCGCCCCATCAAAAAGACCTCTCAAAATTGATTTTTTGTCGATTTGAGAGGGTTGCTCGGGCTTTTGTTTTTTTGTTTTGGAAGGCGGCGCTTTCTTTTTTACCAATTTTTTCGCCTGTTTTTTGTGAAAGATAATGAAATATCAAAAATCACATTGTTATTTTATCACAAAAACAGAGCCTTGTCAATGTATAATCTGCACAAAGGTCGATCATTTTGCTGATTTTTTGTGCATTTTATTGATTTTTTCAAAAAAAGACTTTCAAAATCGCTCTTTCAGCGCGGAGATTGTAGACAAAAGTGTCTAAAGTATCAAATTGCACAAATTCCTTAGCCGATTTTTCTTTTCCGCGAGTGCCGGCAGGGATTGTTTATAACTCCGAACACATACCTTCTTTGGGTCATTCTGAGCCGCGTAAGCGTGCGAAGAATCTAGTAGCTTTTCTGAAAAAGGCAACTCTCATACGGCAAGCCAATGGCGATTTTAAGTAGATCCCTGCCTCAAACAACCCATGGTTGTTTTCGTTGGTTTTGCTCCGTTCGGCATGCCTCACCTACGCAAAACTTCGACTCGGGGCTT